>CAMDSZ010000029.1 GCA_945906945.1 Akkermansia muciniphila | reverse complement strand
GACACTGTTCTTCCCTCGATTGTGGAAATCACGAGCAAGCTGCTAGCCTGCCTGCACGGGCTGCACACCGTGGATTTGTATGTCTTCGGGGACAATGCTGCTGCCTCGGAGATTCTTAACCGCGCCCTCGACCGCGATGAAAGTCAGCTCTTAAGTCCGGACTCTTCAGATGAAGCCGTGATGGCGAGGATTTGTGCAAAGCTGCGTCGGGTAGTCGATATGGAGCATCAGGGGCAAGTGCCGGGACGTGAGTTGCTCAATCTCTTGTCTGGGGGGAATGCCACCTTTGTGACGCTCGCAGGGCAGGGACGGAGGCTGGCGGAGGCATTTTGTCAATCTGCCCTACGGCGAACTGGCGATGCGTCCGACAGCATCCTCATCTCGATGATCGAGGATTTAGCGGCGCTAAAAGTTTCGCCTTGGATTCGAAGCTACCTTCACACGCTTCGTGTTCTGGGTAATGAGGCTGCTCATGAGAAGCAAAATAGCCGGCAGCGCGTCCCTGCTCATGTAGACGGAGGCGACTTAAGCCTCCTGCTGATGTGTCTTGATCAGGTGCTTGGATGGTGGCTGTCCCCAAGGCCATGAAATGAATAACGCATGATGTAACGCATCGATGCATCTGTTTGCGTGCGTGCGCTGCAGGTTCCTCATGCGAAGGGCTTTCGCGGAGGATTGTCGAATTCCGTTTTATTTTCGGAAAAAAACAGGCTCCTCGCCTTTACAGGCCAAGAGCCCTGATTCCTATGATCGAAAGCTTGCGCCATCCCGCTGTTATCCCCGACTTCATTCATTTCAGCAAACCCGCCGGGCCGCCCAATTTGAGGCGCGGTTTTGGAACAGTTTTTTTGCGGGTTCTGGAGGGACGCACGCGCGTCTCGGTCATCTCCCTTCTTTTGGTCATAGCGGCACACTGGTTTTCATCAAACTTTAGTGTCGCGATGGGACTATTGCTCGTCCTTGTGACCCACGAGTTGGGGCATCTGGTTGCATTGAGCATTCTAAAGATGCCGGCCCGATGGCCTGTGTTCATTCCGTTTGTGGGGGCCTTGATTCTGTTCGAGAAGAAGCCAAGAAATGAACTTCATGAAGCTTGGGTTGGGCTTGGTGGCCCCATCGCTGGACTCCTCGCTTCCCTTGCGCTGCATCTCATTGCCGTCAAAACCGGTTCGCCAAAACTGCTGATGGCCGCGGCCGCGGGGTACGGGTTGAACCTGTTTAACTTGATTCCTCTGGGCGAGTCGGACGGTGGACACGTTGCCGCATGTGTAGGTCGCTGGCTCTGGATACCCGGCGCGATCGTCCATGCAGGGCTGCTAAGTTTGCACTCGGTTTTTGGCTGGCATTTGATGTTCGCAAGCGGGTTGTTTCTGCTGAGCGGGATGTATCGTGCGTGGCTTTGGCTCGATGGCCGGGACACGTATGCAGACAAACAACCGCTCGCCCCGGTTTCTCGATGGATTGTGGCGGGAGTCTATATCCTGACGGTTTGCGGCTGCGGGTTTGGCTTTCGGGAGACGTTGGACCAGGTTCTGCTGGCGGCCCGCTAAATCACTGGGCTGGGTTCGCACTGTCCTCCGTTATGGGTGGACAAGCATAGTCGTTCAATTAAGCAGTCTGGGCAGACACCTGCCACGCTACGCTGCAAGTTACCACCCCCATGCAATCTTTAATTCACACCTTCCTGTCGCTTCTGAAATGGCCTCTCGCAGCCTGCGCGCTTGCGCTCACGCCTGCGTGTGCTCTTGCCTTCTGGGAAATCTGCCGGCAATTGGTGCAATTGGAAGTTTGGAAGCATCCGTTCGGCATTGGCTTTAGTGGCACCCTAGTGTTGTGGATGATTTTCGGCAGGTCGCGCTTTGTTAAGTTTTGGTCCACCATGGATCATGAGTTTACCCATGCGATCTTTGCGTGGATCACCGGCGTTCGCGTGCTCGAATTACGCAGCACAGACGGGTCGCCAGAGGTCTTGACCGACGATAGTGAGGGACACGTCCGGATTGCCGGTGGCAACTGGCTTATCGCCCTGAGTCCTTATTTCTTCCCGACCGCGGCCGCAGTGATTTGGATTTCCACGTGGGCTCTGGCGGAAATTCCTTCGGTGTTCGCGAGAGGTATGATTGGTGCCGCAACCGCCTACAGCATTTTGTCCACAGTCCGTGAGATTCACCCGCTGCAAAGTGATTTCGATAAAGCCGGGAAGCTTTTCACGATGGCCGTTCTCCCATGCCTAAACCTTGTCATTTACGGCGTGATCATTGCCAACGAGTTCGGGGGGGAAAGACAAGTGGTTGGCTACCTGAAGCTCGTTCTTTCGAAGACCGCGGCGTGGATTGGGGTGTGACCAACCTTAAAGGAATCCACGCATTAGCGATTCTCAAAATCCTTCAAGATGTCCCGCCCCTCAGCCCGATCTGTCCCGAGCGCATCCCACGCCGGTGGCTCTCAAAGCCTCCACGCGATTATTGTCCGTGAACGCGACAAGGATACTCGGCGGGATGTTTCACAGGGAGTCAAGGATGTTGGGGGAACGTTGCTCCTTTTTTCGCCCTCTCCAGCAGGCGAAAAAGCAGGCGCACTCTGGCGCGACGCGCTATCGCTCGCTCGGAGGACGCCCGATTCGCCGGCCGATCTCGCGCTGTATTGTAAAACCATTATTGAGTGTGGTTCCATCGTCACCAAGGCAAAGGCCGCGTCGGTGACGTTGCTTGAGGAAATTTACTCCATCGGGGGGGTAACCACCAAGGCCGCCACTGCAAGAGTTTTAAACGAATTACAGCTGTTTGGATCTGTAGAGTTTTTCACGGCGGCCACGGTGCTGCTGTCGAGCATCGTAAAATGTCGTGCAGGGTTTGAAACAGGGGAGTTCGAAAAGGCTACTGCTCTCGTGGTTTCATGTGTCGAAGCAAAAATTGCGTCGCCTGTTTCTGTTCCCGTGATTGACTGGTTGGAGCCTGAAATCGCTTCAAGCATTTCAATCGATCACTGGCGCCGCATCGCAAATCGAACCCGTGAATCAGAGGGTCGTCTTGCTCTAGCGCTTGACGCGTTGTGCGATTGTCAAAGATGGGAGGACGTTTTCGAGCTCGGGTTGTCGGAACGCGCTGCAGAGGCAATCGTGGAAAAGTGCGATAAACCCGCGCTTAGCGCCCTGCTATGTGCCGTATCAAATCCCGTCACCCGTGAGAAAAATGCAGTGACAATTCTGCCTCAGTTGTTGCGCGCAGAGAGGATGGAGGAGGCGTTGTCCTCGCTGACGTACATCTCCGCTTCAAAACTGCGTGATCAATCCTGCGGATTAATTGTGCTCGCCTATCTTCAGAGGGGCCGCGTTTCAGAGGCCCGGTCCTTTGCGGCCGGGATTGAAGACCCGAAGACCCGCGTCCTTGCGCAAATACATTGTGCAGTTCGCAATCTTGGCGAAGAGCGTGGGTCCAGCATTGTCAGCAGGGAGTTGGACGGACTCAGATCAAGAGTTGATTGCGAGTTCCCACAGCTTGCCAACTTGAAAACAACAACTGAAGCGTGGGCCGAGGGTGACAGGTTGTCGTACGGGCTGCTTCAGTTGTTCGCTCAGGCGTGGAGCGATGTTTTCGACAGGCACCTAGGGCTTTTGCAGTTTCCTGAGGCGCTCGAGGTCATTCCCAAAATACCCGATGAGCGGATTCGCAGGATCGTGATCGGCGAGTTTTGCGATGAGGTTCCGCTTTCTCAAAAGACCGAGAATCCAATCGGAATGCTGGAGGAGGCTTTGAGATTGGCTGAAGGACTTGAGGATCTCAGCTTGCGGGATCTGGGATGCAGGAACGTCTTGCGCGCGCTTGCCTATCTTGATGATCGGAATGCTTTGGATGTTGCCTTCGGCCACGCCCGCAGGCTGGATCGCGAGGACCGACGTTCTTTAGAGCAGTCCACGCATTTTCAAGAATATCTATGCGGCGCCGCCGCGTTCGCATCTGCCAGGATCGGCGACTTTAGAGCCGCGCGTGGGTTCCTTGATTCCATTGTCACGGCCGGTGAACGGCAGGAGACGATCCACGAGATCGCAATGGCAGCAATCGCGCATGGGTGCTTGGACGAAGCCACCATGACTGCGCAGCTTGGAACGCAGCACGGCGCCGTGATTGTTGAGGCGGTCCAGGCCATCCGCTTGTTGGACGATGGCCTGTCGGGCGAGGCGAAGGGCGGGTGCCTTCTGCGCGCATTGGAGTTGCTGCAATCGTTGCATTCAAACAGGGAAATGGCGCTCGGCGTCGAGGTCGTTCTGAAATTAGCCCTCGAGATCGGTGAGTTCGAGGGCAGGACAGCATTGATCCGGAGTTTGTTTGACCGCACTGAGCGCGTTGCATGGGGGGGGCATTTGGTTCACAGGCTGAAGTCGATGCTCCGGCTCCTCGAACAGCACTCGTTTGTGCGAGATCTCGAAATGCTCGTGTCATTCGCCAAAGAGTGTCTGCAGCGGCCAGAATTTCGCCCAAGTGACGAAGGTGTGCCGGGGCAAAGTGATAGTGGGACGCCTACCACCAGGGAGCTGATGGATCTCGCCAGACGCCGGGAAGCAAAGCGCTCTGGACGCGATAAATCCGATGCATACTCGTCGCTCGTTCGGGCATTGGTAAATTTCAAGAAAATTGGGAGTCGCGTGCCGGACTTCATCCCGCTTCTAGTCAAACTTGCGGGGATGTCAAAAACACCGGAGGCGGTGACAGACTCTGTGAGCGCGGTGCTGCGACTCGTGTCTGATTGGGTTGTTGCAAACGGTGAAACTCGCCTTTTCGATGAGTTGCTGGGGCATTTTCGTGGGATGGATTTGCCGTGCAATAATGTTCAGTCTTTCCTAGGCGGGGCGCGCAGGGATGCCGAGCGGATGCTCCAAGAGAAGGCGAAGAAGTCATCCGCGGAGCAAATGCAATCAGCGGATCGATCGAAAAGTGATCGGCCCCTAAAAATCGATTTCACCACTTTGTCGATTAAAGCTCATCTTGATTGGGTGGAGCATGCTACGGACCGCTATGTGAAGCTTGATCATTGTCCTGGCCTCATGGCACGGGCCAATCAAATGGAAATTCCTGAGGCCGCCGATGCGGTCTTTTCCAAAGGTGTCGGTATTTTTGAGGAGAGCTGTCCTTTTGTGATGTCAGAATTGTTTTGTGAGAAGCTGGGATTGTTTGCCGAGGCCGTTGCTCAGGGCGCCGATAAGATGGCTGCTGTCCGCCGACTGAATGGATTGCTGTCTTCGGCTCACCAGCTGCAATTGGATGACAGGGATGCTTGTATCAGCCATGTTGCTCTGCAACTCGCAAAAGTGGGAGAGCTCGATTCGGGATTAGCGGCGGTTCGATCGCTTGTGTCGCCCAGCGAAAAGATCGCCGGCCTTTGGCGGATCGGCATGGGGTTGATTGAGGCCGGTAATCTCCAGACGGGAGTCCTGCTGATCGAGGAGTCTCTGGCGCTTACGGCGTGCATTGATGACGATTTTGAAGCTGTGAGGATTGGAGTCAGTCTGGTGGCGTTGTTGGGGCGTCTCACAGAATCAGGATGCAAGGGCCTTGAGGAGGGAGTGTTAAAATGTATCCTCGACCAGTTCCCAAAAATTCAACGCGCAGACACTCAGGGATGTCTGCTGGGTGAGCTTGCACAATGGTTTGATTCTGCGGGAGCCGCTGCCAAGTTTTTGCCTTGTCTTGAAGGGTTGGTTGCAGGAGCGATGGCTTGTCCGGACGGGTTGTACGAGCTGGTTTGGCGGATTTTTTCGCAACAGTGGCGCGCGGATTCCGAAGAGCACTTTCATCAATGCGCGAGGCTTGTCGTTAAGGCGATGGGCATGCGTGAGCCTCGGGAGCGATCGCGGATACTCGGCACGATTGTGCGGCGCCTGATTAAAGACAGCGCGTTTGACTGGGGGTGGGTCGAGTTCCTGTCCGGCGCGGCGCAGACGGAGGTAGATTTTGAGTTTATCTTCGAGGGAAATTTCCTGAGCGGACTCTCGCGTGAGGATATCCTGAAGATTGGTGTGTTGTCTCCGTACTCGGGCGAACTATCTTTGCGGGTCGCCTGCGCGCTCTTGATTAACGCGCTGGGCAAAGAGGATGCGGATGCAGTTGTCGCCATCTCTCGGAGTTGTCTGCAGCTCCGTCTGACGGAATTTGTTGAGCAGTATTACGCTGCGGCGACCCCCGGCCTCTTATGCTCATGACCTCCAACCGAGCAACCGTGGGATCAACGCCTTCTTCGCGCCGGACGGCTTCGCATAATTGGCTCACTCCCCGCTCTCAATGACGATCTCAAAATTTTTAACACGGAACGAGTTGCCTTCGAGAACGGCACCAGCCAACTCGTCGTACCAAATCTCGAAATCGGTTCCGGAAATCACTCGGAAAGCGCTCAAATCAAAGTCGGAAAAGTCACATTCATTCCACTCAGTCACGGAACATTCATCTCCACGACTGCCATCCTCGTTGATTTTGTAAACATGGACTGATCGCGCGTGTAGGATTTTCTCTGCGATTAAATTTGAGCTCATAGTTGTAAGATCGTGAATCGTGATTCCTAAAAGTGAAACCGACTAAACCCCACCAACACATACTTCCGATACTGCCCCTTGCGTTGGAGCTACTCTAAACCCGCCGCGTGGCTACGTTGATTCTTTTGTTGGCAAGAGTCTTGGCGATGAACAAATCCCTGAGCCTACTGGATTTCTCTCGGACTCTCCCCGTCCTCTGGAGTCGGGTACATCTCCCGTTTGGCTCGGTCCTTCGCTTCTTTCAAGTCCATTCCTTGATCCCGCCACGCGATTGTCTTCTCCCGCTTCACCATTGTTTGATAGCTGACGTAACTTTCCAATTCCCCTTGAGCTTCTAGTTCCTTTAGGAGCTTTGGGCAAAACTTCTTCAGGTGATTGCTCATTGACGTGAAGTCGGAAAGGCTCGGTTTCGCACCTGTCTCTATCGATAGTTGTTTTAGTTTTTGCGTCCAATTCATACGGTGCATTATTGTTCCATCCACACCTTTGTAAAGAATCCTGTATTATCCCGTTTCAAACCAATTGCATAAGCATATTGCTTGATGCGGGCTAAAGAGGCCATCTCCAGAGCCCCGCGTAAAGCTCGAGTCACTAGATCCTACCGATATGAGTGCCATCTCCCCATCCCGCCTCGTACGAGTTTTCATCAGCTCCACCTTTCGAGATTTTATCGAGGAGCGGGATGAATTGGTGAAAAAGGTTTTTCCCGAACTCCGGCGCCGCTGCAAGGAGAGGTTTGTCGAAGTGCTTGAGGTGGACCTCCGGTGGGGGATTACCGAGGAGCAAAGCAAGAGCGGTGAAACCCTCCGCATTTGCCTTGAGGAGATCGACCGTTGTCGCCCCAGCGCACCCGTGTTCTTTGTCGGATTGCTTGGCGAACGCTATGGTTGGATTCCCCCGGAAGACTACTTCAAACCGGATGTTTTGGAGGATCCAAACCTCGGATGGGTGCGTGAACACATCAATGGCAAGAGTGTCACGGAGCTCGAGATCCTTCACGGAGTGCTTCGAAATGAAGTGATGCGTGACAAGGCGTTTTTCTATTTCCGTTACGATGGCTACCAGGAACGCAACTGGAAAGCGATTGCCAGACATCACGATGGCATGGTGCCCGCCATCCAGAAGCAGGATTTTACAAATGCGAAGTCGCCGACGTCCCAGTCGGATGCTCAGAGGCAGGCCGATCTCAAGCGGCGGGTTCGTAGTGCCTCGTTCAAATGGGAGCCGAAGGATTATGAAACGCCACGCGAGATGGCTGCGCTTGTCCTTGAGGATCTGTGGGCAGCCATCGATGCAATTTTCCCAGCGAGATCCGTGCCTGAAGCCCTCGAACGCGAGAGCTTGGAGCACCGGGTGTTTATGGAGAGCCGCACCCGCGCATATGTTAAGCGCGCAGGCCTCTTTGAGAGCCTCGATGCGTTTGCGTACGCCCCACCTCCGGAGGGTGAGGCCGGAGAGCCCGATGGAGATGTCGAAGCCGCAGGGAGGGATGGCGCCGGTTCGTCCAAGCTCCTTCCTTCAGTCCGGGTCGTGTTGGGTGAGTCGGGGAGCGGTAAAAGCGCCCTCTTGGCAGCTTGGATTGCGCGGCAAAAAGATGCGGTCGTTTTCTTCCACTTTACCGGCGCAACGGCTTCAAGCGTGTCAGGTTCCTCCGTGCTTCGCAGGCTTCTGGAAACGCTACGCAAGCGTGGCGTGGTGCCGTTGACCGAAAGCGTGCCGCAGACGGACGAGAGGATGGTGATCATTCTCCCGCAGTGGCTGGAAAGGCTCTCTGAGCGGGGAGGAGGGATTCTGCTTTTCGATGCGGTGAACCAGCTTGCCTCAGCGCGGGACCGTGAACTCTGGTGGTGGCCTGAGCGCTGGCCTGAAAATATCCGTGTGGTCTTCAGCACCCTTCCTGGCGATTCCTTGCGGGAAATGGAGAGGCGGGGCTGGACGGTTCCCGAGCTTTTGGTCCGCATTCCTCTTCTTCAACGGGGAGAGAAGCGGAGCATCATGAACCTCTATCTGAGTCTATTCTCACGCGCTCTGGATCTGCGTCTTCAGGATAGACTACTCGCTGCGCCGCAGGCTGCGAATCCGCTCTTTCTGCGCACGGTGCTCGACGAGTTGCGCCTCCGATCCAGACACGAAGATCTAGAGGAAAACCTCGACGCGATGCTGAAATGCCACGACCCCGCGGCGCTCTTCGTCCATGTTCTGAAAAACCTCGAGCAAGATTTCACGCCGCCGGAGCATCCCGGGTTGATTCACCGTGCTCTGGGTCTGATGGGGGCAGCGCTCCGCGGGCTGAGCGAAAGCGAAATCTTGCAACTTCTTTCGTCTTCGAACGCGCCTGCGTCGGTGCCTTTGCCTCGCCATTACTGGGCGCCGCTGTATCTGGCACTCGAGGAGTCTCTCGTGAGCAGGGAAGGGCAGCTGAGTTTTTTTCACGATTACCTGCGACAGGCTGTGTGGCGGGAGTATTTGGACGAGGATCACGAACTGGAAACCGCCCATGGACGCCTTGCAGAGACTGTCACGCGTTGGAACGATCAGGCCGCGTTCGGATTCAGCCTGAGAGCTTACGGTTTTGAATACGGGGTTCGGCATCTGCTTGCGTGCAAGCGAGCGGGGGATGCGGTGGATCTTATTCTCGATGAAAAGTACCGAGAGGCCGCTGCAAGCGCACTCCACCAATGGCAACCGGTTCTCCATGATGTGGCGCGCGTCCGGCGCGAGTTGGCGATGCAGCCGTCCTGCGATTTGGCTCAAGCGGCTGAGCTCGCCGTGCTTTCTTTATCGGCCGAGGCGCAACTTGGCGCTTGTTTGCGCCGGAGACTCGATCAGTGCGCTGCAAATGGAGATTGGGAGGAGGTGCTTGCTTTGTCGTCTGCAGAGAAGGATGAAACTGTGCGGCTCTTGGTGGCCTGCCGGGCGCTGACAAGGAGGTCGGATTCTGGGAGCGATAAGGCGAGCGCTCAGCTGCGCGCGGAGCTGACCGCAGTAGTGGAGCGGTGGGCTGAAAGCACGGGCAAGTCTGAATGGGGGGAACTGGTGGGTAGATTGTGTGCCGAAACAGAAAGTGAAAATTTCTAGGAGGAATCCAAATGAAGATCAAAGTTCGCCCGCATGAATCGGTGACGGAATCAAACATCTATGGGGACATATTTCTAAAATCTCTCAATCTCGATCCCTTGCGATGGCAGGAAGAGCAGGAGATGGACCTTGATGAACACCCCACATTTGTAATTTTTCGCTTGCGCGTTTCGACAAAGCTGATTTTTCCCAGCGATATATGGATTTGGCGGTTTGAGTCCAAAGATGGGTCTCTCCGTTTCTATCTCGGGAATAGCTTAATCGCGGCGAGTATTGAAGTTGGCAGCGATCAGACGGTTATAAATTCGGTTGCCGCCCTCCCGATTACGGTTCAGTACTTGGACTTTAGCGATTTTGGTTTTTCATACCGCCAGCATGCTTTCCTCCCTGCTATTTTGAAGGCGAGGCCAAAGTTGCTGGGTTTGAGTCTCTGTAACAATATACGTTGGGATGTATTCGATTTTGAAGACTCAAAAAGTCTTACATCCTTGGTTTTTCAACATATCCGTGACTTGTCGATATTGTCCGGTTTTGCGAATCTTTCCCACTTAGATCTTTCAGGCTCTTTGTCGCTCAATGATTTATCTGAATTGTCTGGGTTTACAAATCTGACTGCTTTAAACCTGAGTGATTGCAATTCGCTGAAAGACTTATCTGGGTTGTCTAGTTTAACGAATCTGACTACCCTGAATCTCTTTTCGTGCGAATCATTGAGCGACTTGTCGGGGTTGTCTGGTTTAACGAATCTGGTTACATTAAACCTCGGTCAATGCAAATCATTGAGCAACTTATCGGGGTTGTCTGGTTTAACGAATCTGGCTACGTTAAACCTCAAGCAGTGCGAATCACTGAAGGACCTATCAGGACTGTCTGGGTTAAAAAATCTGATTACCTTGGATCTTAAGCTGTGCGAATCACTCGAGGACTTAACTGCTTTATCCTCACTAAAAGGTTTGAAGGAATTGAATTTAGATTGGTGTAAATCGCTGAGAGACGGGTTTGTTTTGTCTGATTTGACGATGCTCAATCGTTTGAGTCTGGTGGGCTGTAAATCAATGAGCGTTATATCTGCACTGTCAGGGCTGACGAATCTCACAAGGCTGGATTTGATGGAGTGCGATAAAATTCAAAACTTAGCCCCTCTTAGTAATATCCGATCATTGGAATCTTTGTCTTTCACGAGTCGTCGGGTTCAAAGTATCGAGTGCTTGAGAGAGCTTCCTGCGCTTCGATCGCTTAAGGAATTCAACCCACCTGAGGTGGCAGAAGTTTTAGCGCACGCCGCTGTTTTGCGGTCTGACAGGGCTCACATTCTGAGTCACGCGAAAGAGTGGTTGGGGGAGGCTGCCGGTTGGCAGGATGGCTCGGTGGCACTCCGTGAGCGTTTCGCAGCGACGCTAGGAAAGGCATTTAGTCTTTTGGGCGAACATGAGATTGAAATTCCTTATGAGGAATATCTTCAAAGTCACCCTGAGTATTCATCGGCTCCGTGGAAAGCGTGGCTAGCCGGAACTCGCTCTGAAAGTGGGCTAGCGTTGATGAGGCGACGTATCGAGCGGCAGGCAATCCCTGCGAGCACTCCGGGCTGCATCGGCGGCATCTGCACCGTACTGGCGGGTGAAGGTGACGTTTCGGAAGAGGTTGATTGGAGCAAGTCATGGCTAACTCAAATGGAGGAGCATTGGAAAGACCGCTCCAAGGATCTCCTGCCGGTGAGTGCCGAAATCTGCCTCGCTTACGCCCGCTTGTGTGAAAGTGAGGCACTTGCCCGTTGGTTGAAACGTTTTACTGATCCCTCGGATCCAGGGGTGCTTGACCCGGTGCAGGTGGCGCTCGCAACTTTCCAGATGACCCGTTGTGACTTTGTGGCGGCACAAGCCCACATTTTTGCCGTTCAATCCGCCCAAACGCGCGATCCGTTGCTGCTGCGATTCGTTGAGGCAATCGGAGGAAGTGATCCGCTTCAGGCGTCACTCTTCCTGCTCTTAATTGAAGACCCCGCAGCACGAGCGCAGCTGGCAATCAGAATGGGATTGAAAAAGGAGTTCGCGAGTAACGAGACAGTTCTACACAGACTGATTGTTTCGCTCGATGCCAACCCATCTGCTTTGGCGGAATTGATTTCAAACCTGGCGGCTGAACCCGCCAATCCCCTCGTCCAAAAAATCTCTGAGGGTTTGCAGACCGAGCGCAAAAAGCTCTACCAGAAAATTGCTGCAGAACTGGAGAGTCTGGTGGTGAGATACAAAGCCAAAAGCGTTGAATAGGGATGAGCGTCAAAATCAGACTCTCCGAGCGATGGACTTCTTGCCCCGCTCCGCTGAACGATTTTTTCCGTCATTTGGGCTGTGCCCCCAAAGGCCTCGGAAGTCATTTTGAAGTAGAGTTCGAGTCTGGCAGCACTTGTAAGTTCGGACTGCTTGAATTTCTGCCAGGATCTGAGCTCCTAGCGCAGGACGCATGGAAGGTTGACTTCCATCTCGATGGGGAACTGACATTTCTTTTGATTAATGAAGTTGCGATCGCGGCCGCAATGTCATCAGAGAGGAGTTTGAACAGAGTGAGGGCGCGAAGCGATTGCGCTTCAGAAAAGCTGGCTTCATTGGTCTCACGCTTGCCACCGACAGTCAGGCACTTGGATCTGTTTTTCGAAGAGCCCCTCAATGATTTAAACCCGATATCGCGGTTGGATCAGTTGCGATCTCTCTCTCTGGCCAACTGTGAAGGAATCCGCTGTCTTGCTCCATTGAGTGCACTAGAGGGTCTCGAAAGCCTGGATATTTCAGGTTTACGGAGGCTTGAGGATATTTCTGCATTGTCTTCGCTCGTAGGCCTGCGGCGGTTAATCGCCAACGGGTGCGATCAGATTGAGAGTATTGAAAGTCTCCGAGGTCTCGTGGAACTAGAGTTGTTGGATCTGCGGGATTGCTGGGAGCTTGATCGTATTGATGCACTCGCCGGGCTTCAAAAGCTTACGACTCTGAATTTGTTCCAGTGTCACAAGGTTCTGGATTTTTCGCCGATTCAGGGGCTTTCCGCGCTTCGGACGCTGCATGCGTGCGAATGCGCAGTTTCCGCTTTAGATGTTTTATCGGGAATGGGCGGGTTGCGCGAACTCAGATTATCCCTGAGCGGGATGCATGGCAGTCCTGACTCGCCGTCAAGTTTAGCCTTTGTTGCAGGTTTGGGAGGGCTTGAAGTCTTGGAGTTGGAGAATTGGCGCAACCTTACTGATCTTCAGCCTGTGAATGACCTGGCCAATCTGGAGGTGCTGAACTTAGGCGGTTGTTGTTCCCTTGAAACCCTTGAGTCGTTGGCCGGCATGGCAAGGCTTCAGGTCCTCGTCTTGCGTGGTTGCACGCGTCTGCTGGACCTCGGAGCGGTGCAAAAGCTTCCGATGCTCAGAAGCATCAGCAGCTTTGAAATGGAGGGGCACGTGGATTTTTCAGGATGCGGGTCCTTGAGGTGCTTGGACGGGCTTTCAGGTCTAGAGTGGATCACTGAAGTTCAAATAGACGGATGCACGGAACTCAGAGATCTTTCAGTCCTGGGTACTCTCCCAAATCTTGAGTCGCTGAGTTTACAGGGTTGCTCGGGTGTTTCTGATTTGAATGCGCTCCGCCACGCGCAAAAACTCATGAAAGTGAATATCCGCGGGGCAAATAGGATTAGGAGCGTGGATGCAGTTCGAGGTATTCCGGCTTTAATGGAATTAAATTCCGACTTTCACCCGGCGATGGTGTGTGAGCTGCTGGCGCACAGTGCCGGTTTGCGGCGCGACATAGCATTGATTGCCGCGAAGGGGGAAATTTGGATGAGGGAGGCGCAGGTCTGCGAGGAAGGCAGTGATGGGCTTCTTGAATCTTTGGTATCCACCTTGTGTGCCGCCTTCAGTCTTCTTGGTGCGCATCAACTTGGAGAGCAACTGCAAAGTGTTTTGGATCGACATCCTGCATTCTCCGCCGAGCCGTGGAAGAATTGGTTCGGCGGGACACTGAGGGCGCACGGTTTCGGGCTTTATCAGCGGCGGATTGAACGTATTCCAGTGGATGTGATGAGTGTGGGTGCAATCGGCGGTGCATGCGTGACGCTACCTCTGGGCGAGGGGAGCGAGTGGTCATGCAGTTGGCTCGCCCGGTTGGAAGAAGGGCGTCTGGGCGGTGCCGCTGAACTTCTACCAGTGAGCGTGGAGATCTGCCTGGCATGCGCGCGTCTGGGGCGAGCGGATTCGCTGGCCCGATGGCTGGAACGCTTCACGGATCCGTCGGATCCGAGTGCTTTGGATCCGGTTCAAGCAGCGCTCGCAAGGTTTCAGATGCGACGCGGAGAACTCGCCGCAGCGGAGGTTCATGTTCTTGCGATTCAATCCCCGAAGTTGCGCGATCCGTTGCTGCTTGAATTCATTGATGCTGCCGGGAGTTCCGACCCATGCAAGGCGTCGATTCTGCTTCTTTTGCTGGAAGATCCGTCAGCGCGTGCTGAAGCTGCGAAGAAGATGGCGCTCAGGGAGGAGGTTTCTAGCAACCAGACGTTGTTGCACCGGCTCATTGTCGCCATTGATGGCAGCCCGACCGCATTCGCGGAACTAGTTTCAAAATTGCCAGAGCAAAGCGCCGGCGGCATCCTGCAAAAGATCTCCGAGTGTCTTCAGGCCGACCGCAAAACCCTCTATGCCAAAATTGCACTCGACCTAGAGGCAAAAGCGGCTGTTTACAGATCGAAGATCTGATCGCGGCTCCTCTTTGACGACTATTTCCAGTCGTTAAAAGCTACCCACTGTTACAATGGGTGCGCGACTGAAGAACCAGGAAACTCAAATCGGAGCCGGCCCACGCAGGAATGGATTGACTCGCAACGCGGTTCCGCAATGAGGGCAATCCAAATTCAGCGATGCGTCTGGAGACTCGATCGCCTCCTTGGAGGCTAAAAGCGTTCGGATCCGGCAAATGATTGGATCAGGAAATTCGATGAATTGTCCGCAGCAAGCCGGTCGGGCTGAAAACGGACTTCTCGAGCGGTTTGCGGGGTCCGGTTGAGTGCAGGAGGGTGTCGTGATAAGTGGCAGAATCGGAAAGTTGGTGAGTCTGTAGGATTCGATAGAGCCGCTTGAGTTAGCGACAACCAGAGTGTTTCCATGCAGCGCAAGGCGTGGTTTTCGGTCATTTAGCCCAAGGACAGCGATGGAAGTTCCTGACTCGACGTCCCAAACAGTGAGTTGTTGATTCAGGCAAGCCGCAAGGATTAAGCGATCATCAGCTGAAATTGCAATCGCTCCCTGAGTCAAAGAGGGAGCTTTCATTAATCGAAAGCATTCACCTGACAGAACGTTCCATACCCGTAGCGTCCCCTCATGACTGCTCGCCGAGACAGCAAAGTTACAGTCGTGAGATATCGCGACAGCAGTCACAGCGTTTGTATGACCATGTAGGGTGCGTAAGGACTCACCGGTGGCAAGGTCCCAAATCCTGAGGCTGGAGTCCTTGCTTCCCGAGACTGCGAACAAACCATCCTCAGATATTGCGACGGATGTGACTTCATCAGAGTGCCCACTGAGCACTCGGATGCAGTCCCCGGATGCAGTGTCCCACAACCGCAATGTATGGTCGGTACTAGCGGAAATCGCGGTAGAACCGTTCGGGGATATCGCCACGGCTTTGACTTTTGCAGAGTGGCCCATGAGTACCGATGAACATGAACCTGTCGTCAGATCCCAGAGTCGCGCAGTGCCGTCGAGGCTCCCTGAGACTGCCATATAGCCTGTTGGCGAGATCGCTACGGAAGTGACAAGCGACGAATGCCCGTTCAGGCTGCGGACCTTCCTGTGACCGAAAAACCCACGTGCGAATCCCAAGGACCCACACTTTAGGTTCCAGACTTGAAGACTGTTCCCGCAGGCGGAAATGGCTGAAGCGCCATCGCTAGAAATCGCTACGCTGGTTGTCAGGGTGGCGTTTTTGTAGTTCACCCGTTCTGAGTAGGTTTGGCACGAGGTTGCAAACTCGAGCTGCCAAAGCCGCAAGTACGCATCCGCACTTGCGGACAGAGCGAACGCGGCATCAGGCGTGATTGTAAGGCAGTTCACTGCATCCGAGCATCCGGTGAGGGTTCTTACACAACGTCCCGAGTTCAAACTCCACACACGGATAGTTTTGTCCAAGCTACCTGAAACAGCGACAGTGCCGTCCGATGAAAGCGCTATCGCTGTGACAGGGCTCACATGGCCTTTCAGAATGCGAGTGCAATTTCCTGATGAAACATCCCAGACACGGATGGTTTTGTCCCAACTGCCGGAAACAGCGACCTTCCCATCGGTGGAGACTGAAACCGAACTTACAATTGCCAAATGGCCTTCTAGGACGCGCATGCTATCTCCTGTCGCAAGATCCCAAACTCTCAAAGAGCAATCCCAACTGCCTGAGATCGCAAAAGAAGTGTCTGCGGAAACCGCGAGGCAAGACACCCAGTCTGAGTGGCCCTCCAAAATTCTTTTAGATTCACCGGTCGCGACATCCCAAACGCGCAAAGTGCCATCGTAACTGCCGGAGATCGCGAGAGACGCATCTGCCGAGATGTCCACGCATGAGACGGGGTTTGAGTGCCCCTGCATCACTTGCAGGCAGCGCCCGGAGGATAGATCCCAAATTCGAACTGTTTTGTCAGTGCTGCCCGATACCGCAATGGCTGCGCTCAGTGAAAGTTTCGAGGCGGTGACAAAATCTGAATGTCCTTTCAGCTCTAGGGCACAGTTTCCGGAGACAAGATCCCAGACCTTCAAATTGGAATCATGACCGGAGGAAACCGCCATAGAAGCGTCGGCGGAGATCGACACCGCGTTGACCATGATGCTCCGAGCGGTGATGGTCAACCTGCATGGGTGAGGGGGGTGGCCGCCGTCATCGACTGGAAACCAGCGCCTGAGTAAAAGTGGATGAGTTTGATTTGGTAGAAGTTTTGCGCCAGCAAACTGAACCGCGCCGAGCTTTTCAAAGTTGTAAGCGTGTTGTGCAATAAACCCCGGTTGTTTGGCACACGTTTCCAGCAAGTGTCCTTGCGTCGAGATAAAGCGCAGGAATCCCTCAAGAGTATCGACTCTGTTGCAATTTTTGAGGAACTGCTCCTGTTTAGCATCAACTTCCTCTTGCGAATCGGGAGTTAATTTCACTGTGAATTGATCCCTCCGATCAAACTTAATTGCGCCGGGCGGGCAGGGTGGACTGCCCATCGCATAGCCTTCCGCTCGTCGTTTGGTGGAATCGGTTGCGTACTGCTGTAGCTCTGCCGACCAGCGGCGCATGGTCGACTCCCATTTACGCTTCTCTTTAAACCGCGCTCGCATTTCTGGGAGGAGTGATATCAGCCTCGCGTAATCCTCACGCATCGCAGCCAGCTCCTTTGCCTTCGCTCTGGCCTCGATGTATTCCAAGTCCGAAAGCGCGGAAAAAGCCTCATCCCATTGTTGCACCATCATGAAGTGACGGATTGCGTGGCGTCGAACGTAGCTTGATGTTTCGCCGCGCCCCACACTCCGCATTTGTTCCGCACAGAACATTGCGAGTCTCTGCTTAACAGCCACCTTCTGTTCTCGCCCCGATACGTAACGGGCTTCTGCTGCTATGCGGATGTGATTGTGAGCGAATTGGACACGCCCTCCACTTGAAATCAACGAACCATCAAGCGCATTTAAAATCGAAGACCAAATGGCTGGAGCAAGGCCGCTGACACTGAGGAGCTCGTTCTCAGCGAAGCTCTCCAAAGAACCCCACAACACCGACAGCGCCGCCTCGAGATCTGCGATCTGGTTGTCCTCCTCGACCCTCGAGAGGACCGTCGCAAACAATTGCTCCATGCTAGTGCATTTGAGATAACGGGCTAAATGGTTCTTTAGAGACTCGTGAATACCAAAGACCCGCAGTTCCTCTGCAACGGTCCGCAGGAAAAGCGGACTGCCAGCAAGCGGATGGGCTAGAATTGCTGTCGATTCAGCTTCGGGCAGCGTTTTCTTAAAGCGGGCGAGGTAAAGTTGGATCAACTCGAAGCCGTCTTCCGGCTTCAGTGGAGGCACCGTCAGTTCGCTCACCTCGATTCGTGCTTTGAGCTTCGCTTGAATTTCACCGTCAGCGCACGATAAGACCAGCTTGATACGATGCGGAAGTTCGGAAGGCAGCCACTGGAACTTCTCGTTGTCGGGCAGTTCCTCCAGTCCATCCAATAAGAGAATCCAGGTCCGCCCTTGCTCTTTGGCGAAATCACTGGCGCGGTCGAGCCATCTGGGAAACTGATGGATGATATTTTGGGCACTTTTAGTGAGCTTATCCTCTTCGCCTGTGTGTCGCGCGATTTCTCCCGCGATGCGGCGCAAAATCCGGGCAGCATCAGCGGCATCTGCCGAAGAGCCAAGATAGTGGGTGACAAGGTAATCGTCTGGATTGCTCTTCTTATAGCGTTCCTCCCAGTTCGCGATGAGCGCGGTCTTCCCTGAGCCGGATTCTCCCGTGATCAGCACCGGCTTGGATGGCTCTAATTGGAGAGCCTCATCGAGAGCGTCAAGATTTCTGGATCCGCCTACGTACAAGCCCAGGCGCGTTGATCCATACAATTGGTGTTTTCGGTTATCCGAGGTGCGAGGGTCGGGAGCGGTCTCGATTGGAAATGACTGGTCGATGACCCGCCATAAATCCTCCTGAACGTGCGCGGCGAGCGCTTCGGGGTTTGGATAGCCGTCTATGACGGGAAATCCACTTTCTCGAATTTTAGCCTTTAGTGATTCCAACTTTTCGCGATGGGTCTCGCTCTCACTCAGATAGAAGTCCCCATTGGCGGCGCAAAAAGCGCGGTCTCGAAAGTAAAAAAACGCCCGCCCAGCCATCGCCGGGTTGTTCAAGACTCCGTATAATATTTCAAGTTCAGTTACGCTTTTTTCACCTCGGAGATCGTCGAGCCAGGGCTGCTCAATCAAGAGCGAAGGTGCGTATTGATATGCCTCCGGCACCCAGCCATAACGTTCTCCCAGAAGGCCGATGAAGTATGGCCGCGCCCGGTCGATCTCAGCGAGACAGATAGGCAAGACTTCGCCGCGTTCGGCCTGATTCGCGGTAATGCCCCAACGCAAATCCACGTCGATTACTTCGACGTCACGTTCACGAGCACGACGTCGTAACTCAGGAAAAACTTTACGCACCAGCAAATCGCGCTCGGTGGCAAAATCGCGAAACGTGGAGCTTAGGAAGACTCTGACACAGCGAGATCCAGACATAATGGCGAAGTCATGCAGGGGCGGTGTGTGTCATCAGTCTGGCGGGCAGGCGGATATTAGTTTGGGGTGTTCAGCTCCCATTCGGTTTTCCTGCTTTGTGGACGCCCTCGGTTCAGTGCTTTCCTCAAGCGGGCCGTCTCATCAAGAAAACAACGTAACAGAGAAGCTGAAAAAAAACGTGGAGCACCAACAGCGTGCCAAAGGTGAATGCATATATGCGACTCGATGGACGTCGGTTTGAGATGCGTTTTTCAGCCTGACGATAAACGAGGATCGTAGTTCCGAGAATAGTAAGAAGGTACGCCCATGGTCTCGAGGCCCCCGCAGCACTCACGTCAACGCTCGAGAAACGCGATAGGACGCCAAGAACATCGATATTTCCAAGAATCAATGGCACCAACCAAAGCACAAGTGCGCTTACGGATTGAGCAATGACAGGTGCCCCCACAATAAACATCACGGATAAAGCAAGTGCTTTCACCCAACTGATGATACGGATGTTGTCGTCTCTCAAAAATAACCGGATTGCTGCTGCAACTCCCACCAGTTGTAGAATAATTCCAAGCGGGACAATCGTTTTGCCTGAAACGTTCAAGTAAGCGGCGAGTTGATCTTTAATACTCTCGAGAAATGATTGATCCATAGGTAGGCGTTCCTTTTTTAATTTCAGAGGGTACGGGTTGATGACCTGCGCGTGCCGGTTCACTCAAAAACAACTGATTCCTGCAACTCCGCTCGCTGTTCTGCGGAATCTGGAAGCGAAATGTAAGGTTTTGTCTAACCTTGATTACGGAGCTTTGACGCCTCCAGTTGGTAAATTTCCCTTGCGTCTTGGGTCATCCGGTTACGAACCGCCTCAAGGATTGCGACCAAGGCGTCAGCGTGGGCTGTTCTTGAATCGATGAACGATACTTTTTCTTCCGCGGTCTCATGCTCCGCTCTTGCTTTCACGTATTCCTGAGTGTCCACCACTCGGTCATGAAACGTGAACTTTGCACAGATCTCCAAGGCAGATAAATAAAGTAGAGCGGCAAGAAATGCCTCAGCCAGAGAACCTAAGATAATCATCGTTAGGGGTCCGTCAGCGGTGTTGACTGGCTTGCCGTCCAAATCACCGAAGCTTAGTCCGCTCTGAAGTGAATTCGCGTATTCCGCGAAGCACACAACCCATCCCACAGCGCAGGTCAGCGTTACTGCTGCAACGCCGTATTTCACAACGGTCAAATATTTTGATGAATTATCGAGTAGTGATTTAAAGATAACCTTGCCAACAAAAACCAAAGCGAACACCCCGCCAAGCGGCATGATGATTGATTCCAGCCATTCTCTGCCCCCGATGTTGTGAAGAAAGAGCGCAGTGCTCGTTAAATCTACAGCGAGCAAAAGCCATGTCAGGACTTCAAAAGTGATGCGTTTTTTATTTTCGCGTTCGGGGATTTCCTCTCGTCTTCCTGTTTTCTCTTCATGCTTTTTATCTCGCCGCAGTGCATCCAACACACTTTTGCAGTTGCTGAGTTCGGCAACCGCGCTTGACCTTCGATTTCTGCAGTTTTGTTTCCAAAGCGGTATCTTTTCCAACTCGTCTCTAAATTTGGTGTCGAAGTCTGCGATGGCTCTGTCTTCCGCTAGGCGTATCGGAACGCCATTGGTGGCCAGGTCCTTAATCACCTCAGCAGGTACCCGCATGGCGCGCCCTTCCTCGGTGAAAAGATTCTTCCAGTGGCTGTCCTGGGATGCGTTCAAAAAATCTTCTTCCGAAATGTGCGTTTCGCTCATGCTGTTTGATGTGTGTAAAATGTTCGGTTCTTTGAGGACTGTGTTCGGTGCCCTACTCAGCCAGAACGGATGTCCAGAATTTGCTGCGGTTGCGATTCTGGGATTCCGCTCCTTTGTTCCCTGATGTGGCTTTCATTCTAATTGGATACACTTTGAGAGAGCCTCTGTGCAGCACCCGTACTTCTCCGGTGAATCCTGATGCACACTTTCCATTGAATGCGTTCACCCAGATTTGGAGGTCTGAGGGCGGAATGTCCGCTGTCAGATCCACTATTTCAAAGCCGTATTTCGCGCTGCTCTTCGACGGAAAATCTTTAATGTGTTTACCGTCGGCCGTTTGAGTGCATTTGAAACAAAGCTCATCAGTGGAGCCTCTTGGCCTCACGTAGAGATCAAGGTCCTGATCGGCGGCATCCCCTTCAGCGGTCCACACCAATCCGATTCGGGTCACCCATTTCTGTTTTGATGCATCGAGTTTCCCAGCTGCAGAAAGGCGTTCACTGTTAAATTTTTCTGGATTGGATGTGAATAACCAAGAGAGATCTGACGAGCTGTCTTGAAGGGTCTGCTCGGACAGAGAAACCGTTTCTGCCTGTGCGACAGGCTTGGATTCCCGCGTTCGTTCTGTCAGTTCGGTTCTGGAGCGGTGGATCGACAGCGCCGCGTCGCTCGGGTCAATTTGGTATGAAATCTCCTCGAGGTCGTCTTTGAGCAGAGTTTGAAACCCCGTTGCTGAGTCAGACTGAAACGAGACCAGTTTTCCGCCACACCTCTCAATGTATATCGCCCAAAACCGCCGCAGCATCTCTTGATGTGACTTCTTGTTGTCTGTCCCATATCCGTCATCTTCCAGCAGCGTGCAGAACCTGAAAGTGTTTCCTCGCAGGCTTTTTCCTTTGTCGGCCGTGCTGAAAGCAGTCACTGATGAGGGTTGGGCAAAGTACCCGTCGCTTAGCCACCCCTTCCTCATGTCGTGAGCGGGGACATCGTCGAAATATATCGGAGAGCCAATGAGTAAAACTCTAGCCGCATGTGAGTTAACTTTCTCTTTATAGGTGGATACGATTCTTGGAATATTGAGGGGAACCTCTGGTTGCGTTTCGTTTTTCAAGAAACTGTTGAATGCGGCGACGAGTTGGCTCGCCTCTTTGAACTGGAGTTGCGCGGTTCGCGCCGAGTCCGAAATGATCAGTTCGGGTCCGATTTGTTTCAGGGTGAACCCATCAAAAACCTGAATGGAGTCTCCCTTTCGCATGCCTCGATGCGGTTCATTTGGCTTGCCTCCACCGCCGGCCACGAATTTTTGAAACTCGAGAAAAACCTTTTCTTTCGTTTGTTTATTCAAGCCTGGCGCGCAAAAAACAACAAAAGATTCAGCGGCGCCGGCTGACGAAACCAATAAGGTAACCAGACAAGCTGGTATTAGTTTAGCTAATTTCATGACTGCTGACTGTGGTTGTGGTGAGCCTCCGGCGATTTGGCGCGATTAATTTGTTCGGACAAACTATGTGAGGGCTGTATAACCTTCGAGTTAGTTATGGCATGGCTCACATCTTGTCAAAGGGAGTTGCCAGTCATTCGCGCTTCGAGGCGGCAGGGTGACTGGATCC
>CAMDSZ010000028.1 GCA_945906945.1 Akkermansia muciniphila | reverse complement strand
CCCGGGAAAGTCGCACAGGTAAGCGATGCTAGGCAAATCACCTACGGAGAGCTTGGTGCAAGATCTGATGCGCTTGCGGCTTGGCTGGACCAGGAGCTCGGAGAGAAGCGCTGTCCGGTGGCGATCCTCGGACACAAGGAGCCCGAAATGCTCGTGACTTTTCTGGCTGCAGTCAAAACAGGGCGGCCTTACGTGCCGATCGACCAGTCCACGCCCGCCGCACGGGTGGAACGCGTCATGGAGGTTTCGGAGGCCGGCATTCTGCTCACACCGGATCGGGTTTCGGCGATCCCTGTTGGCGAATCGTACGAGTGCGCGCGGAGGGTTGAGGAGAACGATCCGTTTTACGTTCTCTTCACGAGTGGAAGCACCGGGGAACCCAAGGGCGTGGTGATCACACTAGCAAATTTGAACCACTATCTGGCGTGGATGCGGGGAGCTCATGATTTTGTGATTGGTGGAGAGGTGTTCCTTAATCACGCCCCGTTCACCTTCGACTTGAGTGTGCACGACATTTATTTGTCGCTGAGCACTGGCGGGACACTGTTTTCGCTCACAAAGGAGACCGCGACGGACTTGCGCAAGCTCTTTGAAACCCTCCGCGGTTCAGGCTCGACGCAGTGGATGTCGACCCCCTCCTTTGCGCAGATGTGCATGATTGAAAAAAGTTTCTCGCAGCAGATGATGCCGGCCGCACGGCGTTTCTTTTTCTGCGGTGAAACCCTCGCGCCCGAGACCGCCGCTCAAATGCTCGAGCGTTTCCCGAATGCTGAGATTCTGAACACCTACGGTCCGACCGAGGCCACCATCGCCGTCACTGAAGTCGCCGTCACACGCGAACTCATCGAGCAACACAATCCGCTTCCCATCGGCCGCGTGATGCCCGGCACCCGCATCCTCATTCGCGGAGAAAACGGCCAGTCCGTTCCCGAAGGCGAGCGCGGGGAAATCGTGATTGCTGGACCTAACGTGAGCCCGGGCTATTTGAATCGCCCTGATTTGACGCAGAAAGCGTTTGCAGACTTTGAGCAGACGCGTTGTTACCGGACGGGAGACTGGGGGCGGGACCGAGGTGGGATGGTGTTTTGCGAAGGGCGCATGGACAACCAGATCAAGCTGCACGGGCATCGGATTGAACTCGGGGATATGGAGTCAAATCTGCGTGCGCTGGAGGAGGTGGCTGACGCAGTGGTGCTGCCCGTGAGGAAGGGCGACCGGGTCGACAGCGTGGCCGCCTTTGTCGTCTTGAGCGGACCCCAGCAGGGAAGCGATTTTGAACAGGCGGCGAAGCTTAAAACAAAGCTTGGGGAGCACGTTCCCCCGTACATGATCCCCCGTAAGTTCATCTTCTTGGGGAGCTTCCCAATGAACGCCAATGGAAAAGCCGATCGCAAGAAGCTGGCGGAGACGCTCGCTTAGTTTTCACATTTGAAAGGGTTGAGTCCCGGCCGGGGCGTATTAAGGTAAAACACGTATGTTTGCTCATCGCTTTGCCGTAGGAATTCTCATTGCGCTCGCGCTGCCTGCCTTTGCTGCAGAGTCGCCCAACGACCCCGGCCCGGCGCCCAGTTGGAAGGAGCCGATTGATTTCGTGAAAAAGACCTTTTCCTCCGTGATCGGTGTCGCGGGAAAAGTGGGAAAAAAAGCGACGGGTTTGGTGTCCGGTGTCTTTGACATTGGGCCCAAAAATCCCGACGGCACTCCGCGCAAAAAAGTGAAGGTGAACGTGCAGGTGGAGGTTGATCCCGCTCAGGTGGTCTTGGAAAAGGACCGCAAATTGAACGTGAAAGTGCTTGCCAGCAATCTTGGTAAGCGCTCGGAGATCATGGAGTTTCCATCCTCTCAGAGGGTGGATGCCGTGTTACGGGACGACGAGGGAAAGATCGTGGGAAGGGCTTCCGAGGACCTCGAATTTTTGGACGAGACAAGTGTTGTGACGCTGAATCCGGGCGAACGCGTGGAGTATGTTTTGAGTATTTCCACACGCGGCTTGACCGCCGGTAAAACTTATAAGCTAGAGGCTGCCATAACCAATCAGAACGGGTTGACTTCATCCGTGATGGTGCCTGTCAAATAGCGAGGCAGTGAGGTCTGGATGATTGGGCTCAGTAGTTAGCAACTTCAGTTGCTGGCTCCAAAGCTCCAGAGGTGCGGTTTCGGTGTGGTCTCGGTGCAACCGTGGTAGGGAACCAGGCCTTGTGGCGCACAGGGAGTCCCTATTTTCAAAAAACGTGGTCCAGCGAAAGCCCCTGGGAGCGCGCAGCCCCAGCTGCGCTCGGACGCGGATTGCTCCAAAGAGGCGGCGCTGCAGAGAAGGAAATCAATTCATCCCGATGCGAACGTGTAAGCGCAAATAGGGCTGCGCGTCCCCTAGGGGATGCGGCGACTTGTGCGAGTCCGCTTCAATCGCTCCTTCTGAGCTCACCAGGCCGGACCACACAAACCTAGGCCGCTGGCCCTAGGCTCAGATCATTCAGAACATTCGCTGCTCCTGAACCCAGCGCGACGGCTGCGTTATTTGGGTGAATCCAGCCCTTTGAGCGCCGCGGCCTCGGTGAGATCAATCCGGTCCTTCAACGAAGGTTCGATGGAGCGCATTTTCGAATAAAGGCTCTTGAGGTAGGCTTTCGTCGCGGCGCTGGCTGCGTCTTTGGATTTAGCCTCGTCGGCCTTGATCCGTAGCTCTGCAACTTTTGCATCTTCAGAGGCCTGTCGGCGGGCTTGAGCGAACAGTTCGTCCTCGTTGGCGGGAGCCGCTTTCGGTGACGATTTAGGCGCAGCCGTGCTTGTCTGCGTGGAAGTTTTCTTTGGGGCGGTGGAGGCAGCTGAGGGGGTGGAAGATTCAGCCGATTTTTGGACCGATTTGTCCTGCGCTTTCTCGGAGGTTTTTTCCGGGGGTTTGGACGCTGTTTTTTCCGGTGCTTTTTCCGGAGTGGGTTCCACTGGTTTCGAGCGGCTGAAAAAACCGGTCCGCGTTGTGGTCGCTGGTTTGGGAGCCGTTTTTTCGGGTGTCTTGCTTTCGGCGGCCCAGCCGGTGCCCGGGGAGGCGACGATCAAAGCCATGCTAAGCGTGACCCCGAGGGCGTTACTGGGGCCGCGGCTGGCGCGTATAAAGGGGTTGCTCATAGAGGTCGTCAGGGTTTCACCTACAGTACGCCCTTGTCCCTCCCTGTGTCTAGGGACAACCTGACGATGGGGTGCTGGTGTTTTCGCCGGTTTCTCCGCGCGGGCCGGCGTTTGCGAGCTTTGGAAGGCTTTTGCCGATGGTCGCCAGAATGGGCTTCACGGCGAATACTCCCGCGCGTTGAATGTTCTCCGATGTCAGCGTCTGAAATCGAATTTAGGACTTGGGCCGAGGTCTCCCGCGGGGGCCTCCGATCAAATGTTGCGGCGATGCGGGAAAGGTTGCGTTCGGGGGGGCAATTGATGGCGGTTGTGAAGGCCGACGCCTACGGACACGGAATTGAAACCGTTGCGGCGGCCGTATCTGGACATGTGGACTGGTTTGGCGTGGCAAATCTTCAGGAAGCGGTCTGCGTGAGGCGCGCCACGGCGCGTATGCCGGTGCCCGTTTTGATCCTTGGCCCCGCACTTCCTTCCGAGCGTGCGGCGATCGTTGAGGGCGGATTTTGTCCTGTGATATCAACCCTTGAGGAGGCTTCCGCCTACGAGGCCGAGGCACTTAGACTAGGGTTGGAGCGCTTCGAGCTGCATCTTGCGGTCGATACAGGGATGGGGAGGATGGGTGTGTGGGAGGAAGAGGCGTTGGGCTTGATCCAGGCCATAGGCGGGATGCCCTCTGTCAGATTGGCCGGGCTGGCGACGCATTTTCCCTCCGCAGATGACGACGCTGCCTACACGCAGGGCCAGATTGTAAGGTTCGATGCCTTGGTCACGCGGATGCGGGCCGAGGGCTGGAGCGGAATAGTGCACTTGGCCAACAGTGCCGGGATGCTGCGGTTCCCTGAGTGTTGCGCGGATCTTGCGCGTGTCGGGCTCGCGATTTACGGGTGCTCGCCGGTGGAGGGGGGAAAAGCGGAGGAGGCTCCGCTGTCCACTACGCTGACTTGGAAGACACGGGTGGTGCTGGTGAGGGAGCTTGGGCCGGGCCGTTCCGTCTCCTATGGACGTACTTTCGTGACCGATCATCCCACAAGGGTGGCGACGCTTGCGGTCGGGTACGCCGATGGGTATCCGCGTTCACTTTCGGGTTCCGGGGCCGTGGTGCTTATTCAAGGTGTGCGCTGCCCATTGCTTGGACGCGTGACAATGGATCAAATCATGGTGGATGTCAGCGACTGCGCGGGCGTGGAATGCGGAGCGGAGGCGGTGTTGCTTGGAGATCAGAGAGGGCAGCAAATTACAGTCCATGAGCTGGCGCGGTGGGCTGGGACGATTCCGTGGGAAATTTTTACGGGGTTTGGCGGACGCGTGGTTCGGGTGGCGGTGGATTGATCACCGTCCCTCAGCAATTCGACTAGGTGATTTGCTTCCCCAAAGCGGGCGGCTCGGCTAAGGGTATTCCACCGAAACGCCGTTCCCATTCCCGTGCCTCCCTCCAACCTTCCTCCGCGACGCGCGCGTCTGCCGCAAGCGCAGCCGGCGAAGCCAACGAAGCCGAACCAAACCAAGCGGGGCGGTGGCCGCTTGTGGAGGGTGCTGCTTTTCGTTGGATCGTGGGCTGCCCTATGCGGTGGGCTCATCGGGGGCGTGTACGCCATCTGGGCGTCGCAGTTCGATATGGCCGATGTGGAGCAGATCCGCGAGCGGTCCACGGTGTTCGACCGAGATGGCAAGCCGTACGGACGTTTAGCCGGCGAAAATCGGCTGGTAGTGCCGCTGGAGAAGGTATCACCATTTTTTGTGAAGTCGCTGCTGGCTCGCGAGGATTCGCGTTTTTACGATCATCTGGGCGTCGACCCGATTGGAATTGTCCGCGCGGTGCTGCGCAACGTGACTTCAAACTCTGCGGCCCAGGGGGCCAGCACCCTGACTCAGCAGTTAGCTCGAAACTCGTTTCCTCTGGGAGGGAAAAATCTGCACCGAAAAATTCTCGAGGCATTCGTGGCCTTCCGGATCGAGAAGCATTATTCGAAAAACGAGATTCTTGAGCACTACATGAACCGGATTTATTTTGGGGCGGGGGTGTATGGGATTGAAACTGCAAGTCAGGCGTACTTTAACAAACGCGCTTCGGAGCTCACGCTTGGGGAGGCGGCGATGATGGCAGGTATTATCAGGGGGCCCTCCCGGTTCTCGCCCCTATCGAACTTCAAGGGAGCGATCCGGGAGCGCGACACGGTTTTGGAGCGGTTGGTAAAGATCGGGTCCGTCAAAGTGGAAGCGGCGGAGGCTGCGCGAACTTCGGAAATCGTCGTCTCCTCAAAACGCAAACTGACCATTCAGGAGAACTACGTGATGGATGCGGTGGTGCGCGAGTTAGGCCGGGTGTTGAGCGATGAGCAGCTGGGTGAGAGCGGGCTGCGCATTTACACCTCGCTTGATCCTGTGCTGCAGGAAACCTCGCAGGTCGCCCTGGACGCCCATATGACAAAGATCGAGGCCAAGGCGGGATACGCGCATCCAAAGAAGGCGGAGTTTACCAAGGAGGCCCGCGAAGCCGAGGTAGAGCCCGGCTACCTGCAGGGGTCGGTAGTGGTGATCGACAATCGGACTGGAGGCATCCGCGCGTTGGTGGGAGGACGTGAGTACGCGGACAGCAGATACAACCGCGCGATTCTTTCCGAGCGGCCGATCGGCTCCACCTTTAAATCTTTTGTGTACCTTGCAGCATTCGGCCGAGGACTGAGTCCGGGCACCATGCTCAGTGACGATCCATTGCAGCGTGGCGAGGTCAAGGGCGCTGGTGCATGGTCTCCGGCCAATTCCGACGGGACTTTTAAGGGGGTGATGACGGCGGAGGACGGGCTCATTCAATCGCGCAATACGGTCACAGTGCGGGTCGGTGAGCGCGCAGGAATGGGCGAGGTAGCAAAGGTGGCGAGCGTGGTCGGGCTCGATAAAATGCCGCAAAAGCCGTCGGCGTTCCTTGGCGCTTTCGAATCGACGTTGATGCGCGTGACAAAGGCGTACACCGTTTTTCCCAATCAAGGCCGCTTGCGGGACGCGTTTTTGATCGAGCGCGTTGACGATGCTGGCGGGGCGACACTGTACCGGGCGCCTTCTTCGTCGCGCGCAATTTTGCACCCCTCGGCCTGTGCGATGGTCACAAATGCGTTGGTGAAGGTGCTGGATCGAGGCACGGCTGCTGCAGCCCGTGAAAAGGGATTTAAGAAACCTGCAGGAGGTAAGACCGGGACGACAGATGACTACAAGGACGCTTGGTTTGTGGGGTTCACCAGCAGCTTGACCGCCGGGGTTTGGGTCGGGTTTGACCGGCCGCAGCGCACCGTGGCCCAGGGGTATGGAGCGACCATGGCGTTGCCTGTCTGGATTGAGGTGATGAGCGCGGCCCCCGAACAGCGCTATCCGGCCCTCGCGTTTCGCGAAGCGCCGTCCACTCCCATTCCGCTGACTAGCGCCACACCGGCTGCGGTGCGTCCACTCAAGGTTGAACCGGCTCCTCCCGTTTCTACGCCGCCAGGCGCTGCACCCTCACCGGGCGCTGCTCCTCCGCGTAAGGTGGAGCCCGTGGCCGTGCCCGCGAATCCTCCCAAGGCCGAGCCCCTGAGGGTCGAGCCTGTGCTGAAGCCTTTCAAACCATGAGTCATTCCGGAAAGCAATTGAGCACGCGCGCTGTGGGGATCGTGGGTGTCGCGGTTTTGTGCAGCCGCGTGCTTGGGTTGGCGCGTGAGCTCATCTTGGCGCATCTGTTCGGTGCGGGAATGGCTATGGATGCTTTCAAAGTGGCGTTTCGCATTCCGAATCTGCTGCGGGATTTGTTTGCGGAGGGCGCGCTTTCCACGGCGCTGGTGACTACCTTTTCGAAAAAGGATGCGACCGAGGGCAGTGACTCGGCCTGGGCATTGGCGAACAAAGTGGCGAGTTTGGCGGTGGTCGTCATCAGCGGACTGGTGCTGCTTGGCATTGTGTTTTCACCGGTGATTGTAGGTGGAATTGCCAGCGGGTTTTCGGGCGAAAAAGCTCAGCTTACCGTCCAGCTCACCCGCGTCATGTTTCCTTTCATTCTGCTGGTGTCGCTCGCTGCGTTGGCGATGGGTTTGCTGAATGCGAAAAACGTTTTTGGCGCGCCCGCGATGGCGTCGAGCTTTTTCAATGTCGGATCGATTTTGGGCGGCGTTGGGTTTGCCTGGTGGTTGGACCCCGAGTTCGGGCCGCGCTCGCTTTTGGGGCTGGCGATTGGAACATTGGTGGGCGGGTTCGCGCAGTTGGTTGCTCAATGGCCCGCGTTGTATCGGGTCGGTTTCCGGTTGCGGCTGGACTTTAATTGGCGCGATCCCGGAGTGCGCGAGGTGTTGTCGTTGATGGGGCCTGCGGTAGTCGCCGCGAGTGCTGTGCAGGTCAATGTGATGGTCAATAGTCACTTTGCGTCGATGGTTCCTGGGGACGGTCCCGTGAGCTGGTTGGACTACGCCTTCCGCTTGATGCAGCTGCCGCTCGGTGTATTCGGCGTGGCCATAGGCACCGTGACGCTTCCCTTGGTTTCCCGGCACGCGGCGCTCGGTGACACTGACGCGCTCAGGGGCGCGCTGGCAAAGGGACTGCGACTTGGTTTTTTGCTGACGGTGCCCTCCTCGCTCGGGCTCGCGTTTCTGGCTGAGCCCATCATCTCGCTTATTTACGAACGGGGTCGTTTTGATACCGCCTCAACTTTGCAGACCGCCGAGGCGCTGCGATTTTATTCCCTTGGACTGGCCGCTTACTCGGGAATCAAAGTGCTTGCTCCCGCGTTCTACGCGGTCGGTCGTCGTAAGACGCCAATGCTTGTGAGCTTCGGTGCGATCGCAGTGAATTTGCTGCTCAACTGGTATCTCACTCTCCATCTGCAAATGGGCCACCGTGGACTCGCGCTTTCCACCGGGTGCGTTGCGATTGCCAATTTCACAGCCCTGTATCTTCTTATGCGCGCGCACTTGAATGGAATGCAATCGGGCCGGCTTCTGGGGGCGCTCGCTAGAATCTGCCTTGCGGGCGCCGTGCTGGGGGCGATTTGCTGGGCGGGTTCGCGTTATTTGATGGAATCATGGCCGCTACTCGGAGTAGCGATGCGCGCCGCAATGCTTTTCGCCATCATTGGGGGCGCGTCTATCGCTTTTTTTTGCGTGGCTGCTTTGCTGCGAGTCGAGGAAGTACGGGATTTGGGCGCTGCCGTGAAGCGCAGGATCGGAAGAAGTTCATAGAGTGGAATCTTTCTCAAGCTGCGCACAGGTGCTGAAGAGCCTGTGAGGACGTTTTTTTATCTGTTAACGACAGGTATGTTCTTCGAGAGTTGCCTTTGAACAACCCATTCCTCAAATCGTTTGTATGCCCCTCCACATTGTCCCCCCTGATTTTTCTCGCAGGCGTTTTATTTCGTCCCTCCTCACGGCAGCGTCTGCGGCCGGCGTTGGTTTATTTGATGATGTAAGGCGGTTGAATGCTCAGGAGTCCCTCGAGGATGACGTCGAGGCGTGGGCGCTGCTTTCCGATACGCATATCGCCGCCGATCCTCTCACCAATGCGCGAGGGATAAACATGGCGGATCACTTGCGGCAGTCGGTAGCCGAGTTGCTGGAGTCTCACAAGCGGCTGCCTTTTGCCGGTGCGATGATCAACGGGGATTGCGCTTTTTTGGATGGCCAGAGTGAGGATTACAGGACTCTGGGGACGCTGCTTGAGCCGGTGTTTTCCAGCGGAGTGCCACTGCACGTGACGCTCGGGAATCACGACGAGCGGACTCGCATTCGGTCTGGATTAGAAAAAGTGTTCGGATCCGCGGCGCGCGATGCTGCCGCCGCGAAAGCTGTCCGTCCTGCGCAGCTCGAAGAGAAGGTTGCTTCACGTGTGCGTGGCAGGTTTTGTGACTGGTATCTGCTCGATTCATTGGATTTCACCAACAAGACTCCCGGTCGTTTGGGCGAGGCGCAGATCGCGTGGTTGGATGAGTCTTTGAAGGCGGAGCCGAATCGGCCCGCTTTGGTGATGGTTCATCACAATCCGCATCCGATTTCCCCGGCGAAATCCAGCGGGCTCACGGACACTGATGCATTACTGCCGGTGTTGTTGGAGAGGCGGCAGGTGAAGGTGCTCTTTTTTGGTCATACGCACGTGGCTGCAAAGTTTGAGATGGACGGACTGCACTTTGTCAATTTACCGGCCTGTGCGTACCGGTTCGCCACGGAGCAACCAACCGGGTGGACGTCAGCGCTCGTGGGCCCGAGTGGCTGCAGGCTCACTCTCTTTGATACCAACAAGGCCCATGCGCTGCATGGCAAGGAAACGCGGCTGAAGTGGCGCGCTTGATCTGGGTTAAAGGCCGTGTATCAGCTGGGGGGCGATCCGCACCTGAGCCTGCTGGGCTATTTCGCTCCCTGGGTAGAGGCGCTGCGCTTTCAGATACCAAGACAGGCTCACTGCCAGTTGGGAGCGGCCCTCGCTTTTGCGTCCGTTTTCAATCGCACCGACGAATGCGGGTGCCTTGATCGCGTACTCGCTGCGGAGCCGATTGATTTCTATTTCATCAGGGAAAAGCTTGGCGGACTGATCGAGCGACTCCCATGCGCCCGCGTAGTCTCCTCTCTTGGAGAACTCTTGGGCCCTAGTGATGCTTGCTTCGATGGATTTGACTTGCTCCAGAATTTCCAAAAGGTTTGCGCGTCGCTCTGGAGTAGCGGTTTGCGCTGCGGCAAGAAAGCGGCCGGCCTCGCGTCCGATTCGTGAAAAGTTTTTGTGTGAGATGAGCTGATCTAACTCTGCCAGCGCCAGGTGTGCTGTGTCCCCCATTTTGAATGTCGTTTCGGACACCTCGTTTAGCTCGGGGTTGTTGGGCCAGATTCTTGCAGCTTCCTGAATGGCGATTTCAAACTTGGCCGTCTCGCCCGAATTGGCAGCTGCGCGGGCCTTGACAAGGTACAGATGCGCGGATGCTTTTGCTGCATTGATCACGCCTTGAGGCTTGGCGGAGTCGAAGTCCTTGGCGATTGTTTTGAGGCCGCCCGCGCTGTTAATGAGCTCGTCTGCTAGCGTGAAATTTAGAGTCTCCAGACTGCCTTCCAGTTGCTGCACTTTTTGAAGGAAATTAAGCACGTCACGTTTGCGCTTTAGCGGGACGGTGCGCAGTTCAGGCATGTGTTCGCCTACCATCATGGCGTCTCGCAGACGCTCTGTGGCGGATTTAAGTTCGCCCTTGTCGTAAAGCGTGTGGAAAGCCTGGGTCGCGAGCTGTACATCTCGCATCGCCTCGTTCCCAAGGGATTCAAGTGTTGCCACCGTCGGAGCGGATCCGGATCCGTTATCAAGAGCTTGTACAGTTGTCTTGTCTATATTGAGGCGCGAATCACCGTCCGTAAAAATCGCCCTGTAAAAACGTGTGCCGATTGCCACGTGATGGAACCGGCGCTGCATGAACAGTTGAATGAGTACCCCCTGAAAATCAATTTTAGCTTGTAGCTCCGAAAGTGCGCTCCTCGCTCCGTTGGCTGTGATTTTCGCCTTGTTTTCCGCGACCTTCTCCATGGAGGAGAGGGAAGTGGAACGACTCTTTTTTTCGATCTCCTCATCCAAGATCCTGTTGGCCTCACCAAGGATGACTTGGTTGCGCTTAGACTGCCACACACTGTAGATGGCGTTTGCAAGCGTGTCGCAAAGGCGGCTGTCTCCTGGAAAAGTGGAGGCGCGAGCTAGCAGTCGGAACGCCTCGCTCAGGGTGCCTGGCTTAAGGACATTTGGATCTAGCAGTGCGATGATCTGATTGAGGATTTTCCTGTGTTCCTGTTCCGCCTCCCCGTTCTCCTCGGGCGTGTTGAGGAACTTTTCAAATCGGCCCATGAAAATTGCGTTATCGCTTGGTTTCCATGTCTTGCCATTGAACTGAAGCATGCTCTCGGCCGTTTTGAGACCGGGAATAATGCCGGGCGTCTTTGTTGAGTCAAAGTCCGGGCCGCCGCTTGCCTGCACCAGGACGCTCTGTTGCCCGTGCCCTGCGGCAGCCAGCGCCGCGCTCATCACAACGATTTGCCAGACAAAGCCAAAAGCCGCGCCCGAGCGGTTGCCCCACTTTTGCGCATCGCGGACAAGCCGTTGGCGGGGCATGCGCTTTAACATAAATCCATTCAGTTTGCCGCGGGCGGGGTAGCAGCCGGCGCTGTTTGCATCAGGAGCGCTTTGAGTCGTTGCACTGCCTGATCGGCTAGCTCGCTATTTGGATACAGCCTCTGTGCTTTGAGATACCACGCCAGACTGGTTGCGGCTTGGGACCGGCGCTCGTGCTCTTTTGCGGTTTGAATGCTGCGTACAAAATCAGACGCCTTTGTGGTGTACAGCGCACGCGCTTGATTAAGCTGAAGGTCGTCCGGAAATTTCTCGGCGACTTTATCAATCGCCTCCCATGCGCCGGCGGCGTTCCCTAACCGATCCATTTCTTTGGACGCGCCAAGGCTTCCTTCGATGGATTTGTAGTCATTCAAAATGTCCTTCAACTGCGATTGCTTCTCGACAGGCGCATTGTGTGTGGCAGCGAGAAAACGGCCAGCGTCGTCTGCGATCCGTTTAAAGTTTTTCTGTGCGATGAGCTGGTCAAGCTCCTGCAGCGCTTGTGCCATCTGATCGCTTTGGGCAAAGGCTTTGCTTGCCAGTTCAGTGAGTTCCGGGTTGTTCGGCCAGATTTTCGCTGCCTCCTGAATGGCCGCTTCAAACTCGGGCTTACTCCCAGAAAGAGCAGCGTTGCGGGCTTTTGCCAAATGGAGCCTCGAGGCATTACGTGCGGTTTCGATCACCGCGTTGGGCTTCGTTGCATCAAAGTCTTTGGCGATCGTTTTAAGTCCGTTCGGTCCCGACATGAGTTCGGAAGCGAGCGTGTAGTCTTTGACCTCAATCGCCGATTGCAGCTGGTTCGCCTTTTCGACAAAACCAAGCACTTTGCGCTTTCGCTCGAAGGAAAGTGTCCGAACCTCGGGCATGAATTCACCAACGATTAAAATGTCACGCAACCGCTCCGCTGCCGATCGCAATTCGCCGAGGTCCAGTAAACGGTGGAATGCTTGCGACCCAGTCTGTACGTCGCGCATCAGTTCGTTGGTTACGGATTCGATCGTGGATACGGTTGCTTGGAGACCCGAGCCCTTTGTGAAGATGGTTTGTGACTCATTTGGCACCTCCAGCTTCGAGGCGCCATCGCTGAAAATCGCGCGGTAAAAACGGCATCCGATCACCACGTGGTGGAAGCGCCTTTGCAGGAACAGCTGTACTAGCAAACTCTGGTACTCGACCTTTGCCTGCATCTCGGAGACCGACCCCTTCAGGCTGTTCGCCTTCATCGCAGCGGAGGTCGATACGAGTTTTTCCGCATAGTCCGCGATTTTGACTGCGTTCCGGCTGGTTGCCGCTGCCGCGATCTCGTTTGCGGTCGGCCCGTTTTCGGTCGGAGCCAGACTTTTGGCGACGGGTGCGTCTGGGAGCGCTGGTGCAGCAGGGGCTGGTGCCGGTGGTGGCGGAGGTGCCGGAGGCGGCGCGGCCTGTGCAGTCTGCGGGGCAGCCGGCCCTTTCATGTTCGGTTGGCTGATCGTTGATTTTGCCGGTTGGTTAAGTGCGGTTCCTGACTTCAGGTCGGACACTACCCCGAGGTTGTAGCGGGCCCGGCGGTTCTCTTCCTCAAGAATTTTATTGGCCTCATCCAGACGGGTCTTCAGACGTTTTGTCGCCCACACAGAGTAGACAGCATTCGCGATGGTGTCGCTCAGGCGGCTGTCCCCCGGGTAGTTGGCTGCCCTTGCCAGAAGTTTGTAAGCTTCGCTGATTGTTGAGGGCTTGAAGGTGTTGGGGTCCAGCAGAGTGATGATCTGATTCAGTATCTCGCGGTGCGCTTTTTCCTCGGCCCCAGTTTCCTCGGGAGTGTTGAGATATTTCTCAAAACGAGTCCTGAAAAGCGCATTGTCCGTGGCGTTCCAATTCTGGCCGTTGAAGCGGATCATGCCGCCGGAGGGATCGAGTGCTGGAAGCTGGTTGTCGAACATCGCCCCGGGGGCGTTCTTGGCGGGATCCGTGCTCGAAGGTTCTGACGGTCTGGGCGAGTCTGCGGGTGGGGTTGACTGCCCGCTGGGAGGCGGCTGGGTACCCGATGCGGGCGCGGGTTGTGGGGTTGGGGCCTGAGCCGGGAGTTGAATGGAAAGACACAACGCGCCGGCAATCCCGAGTGTTAGAGGGGCGAAACCTTTCATGTGAAAATGGATTAGGGTTTGCGCAACTCCTCGGCGCGGATCAGCCCGTTTTCTGCAACCTGCACTTTGAATTGCAGTTTTTGTCCGCGCTCAACATTGGTGCCGTTGAGGCTGGAGGGAACTAGGACTGGTAAAATGTCGCCGCCAGCCTCCACCGAGAACAGGCGTCCGGCGGATTGGGACACTTCGAGGGTTTTATCCACGGTGGCCTCGAGTTTGTAGGTGTTACCCCGCAGACTGCTTGCGCTCTCGAGATATTCTTTGGTCGGAAACGGCGAGGTGGTTCGGAATGCGTCCTTTGAGCCACCGAGGAAAACGTAGCCACCCAGAAGCAGTGCGGCGACTCCGCCGATGCCTCCGATCAGGGTGCCTTTCGGTACGGATGAACTAGCGCGTCTTGCCATAGATGAAGTGGATGGTGTGGAGGGTTGAATCTGGAGCTTATTTGACGCTGCCCCAGTGTCCAGTGAAGGGCCAGTACACGAGCCAGCCCCGTCCAACCACGTTTTGCTGCGGAACCGGGCCCCAGTCTCGAGAATCGGAGGAGTGGTACGAGTTGTCTCCGAGGGCAAAATAGCACTTCTCGGGCACCTCAAAGGTCGCGCTTGGATTTCCGAGAATGGCGAATTTGCCGTGCTCGGGTCCGTTGGAGTAGCCGCGGTATCCCGCCGGCGATGGGGCTGAAAATGTGCCGGACATCACCCTTTTGATGGATTCCTCGGGGGAAGTGGTTCCGTTGCGGAACAGCGTGGGAGGGTCGATCCGCAGCTCATCCCCGCCCTGTGCCACCAGGCGCTTGATGTAAAACTGCGATGGGCCGCCTGGATTGAATACGTTGTCGCGTGTAGGAATGCCGGCGGTGTTGAACACAAATACATCAGCGCGCTTGGGGCGGATAAAGTGGTAGCTCGCTTTGTCTACAAGCACATGGTCGCCCGTGTTGCATTCGCCGCAGGCGATGATCGCCCCAGGCTCCACTTGGCGCCCGGGCGAGCAGCGTAAATCCGCCTTCAGTGCTGCAAGGGGAACGTAGGCGCTGTACTCCCCCTGATCCGTCACCACCACGCTGTAGGTCGCCAGGCCCAGCTTGATGCCAAGGGCGTGGCGCTCCTGGATTTCCAGGATCCGCTCGGAGCGCTTCGCTTTGATCTCAAAGTAGTCGCGCCCTAGGACAATCCATTCCACAGCCCTCGTCAGAATGTTCGGAGGCGGGTTGTTTGTGGGCTTGGTGATGATGCCGTTGAGGGTGGGCTGCATCGAGCCGGTAGGGATGGTGAACGGCTGAACAAAGTACGTTCTCACCCCCAGCGCGATGCTGATTGCCACCACGAACACCTCCACGTTTTCACGCCAGCTCCCGTTGCGCAAGGGCGGCGCCAGCTCGCGGCAGGCGTTGTCCAGATCGCGCATTGCGGTCTCAACCGTGGACTTGTCCTTGGACTTGAGGCTCAGTTTTAATGCTAGAATAGCCTGTTGCACTGAGTCGATGGTGGTCTGGGAAACGATATCTCGTCGGTATGCCAGCAGTTTTGCTCCCTCCTCCAAATAAAGGTTGGCCTGTTTGACGTAAGATGGAGTGAAGGGAAACATCGCGCCGCAGGTCTATCCGCTTCGCGAAAAGTTTGCAATCCGGACAACTCGCGAATCTTGCGAAGTTCTACACTTGGATATTGATGATTCCCGTGCTATTGTTTTCTCAGCAAAGTCAGGGACTCAGGGCACTGGGTCGCCATACGGCTTTTGTTCAGTTCCGGTCAGGTTTCTTGCGTGAGTTGTGTGATTTTCTCACATGGACGGATGCAGGCTCCAGCCAGATCGGAGCTTAACAAAGCTGGATGGGTTTGGTGCCTGCGCTTCCCTTGCGCTCCGGTTGCTAAGTTTCCTTTTGTCCGTTTAGTTTCCAGCTCAACCTTGTTGTTTGTATGTCAATTTTTCGAGGCGTTTTAGGTGTTTCCTGTTTGATAGCGGTCTGGACTGTCCCCTCCGTGTTTGCAGGGGAGACTGCATACGACGCGCTGAAGGTTGCCGCAGGCAAGCTTGGGCGCGACGCCCAGAACCGCGTTCTCGAAGTCGCCGGCACCGGGGGCAGGCCCCAGCCGGTGGTTTGGCAGATCACCATCGAGGATGCAGCGGGCAGATCGGGGGCGTCGTCCGGCGGTCAGCAGGTGGAGGTGCGCGGGGGATCGGTGGTCGGCCAGCGGCGGGTGGCCGCTGCTGGTACGCGGCTTAATTTGACCGCGATCCAGATTGATTCGGATGGTGTTTTCTCGGTGGCCAACGGCGAGGCTGTTCGTGCGGGGCTTTCATTTGACCGGCTGAATTACCGACTGAACGCGGATAATCAGGCTGGAATTCCGGTTTGGAAAGTCGAGCTGTTGGACGGCCCCAACAACAAGGTGGGGTCTTTGAAGATTTCGGCGGACTCTGCTCAAGTGATCGAGCTCAGCCCGGAGCTTGCCCTCACCGAGGAGCAAAAGAAGGAAATGCGCTGGTCCAGGCCGGGTGAAAAGTACAAATCCGTTCCGGACTTCTTTCATCGGATCGGGAAGCGGGCGGAGAACACGGGTTATAAGCTCAAGAACTGGGCGAATGGATACGGTTGGACCGAGGACAGAAATCCGGCGCCGCCCAGTTCAAATCCTTAGGTTGGTCTTGTAACCTTCGATCTTGTAGTTTCAGCGAGCAAGGGTTCACTCTTCTGAGCGGTTTTTAAATTCTTGCCCTTCACGAAGGGAAGGATAGAGAGGCAGGAGTATGAAAGCCGCCCCCCGCTCCGTTCTGTTTCTCGCTGTTCTTGGATTGCCCGCGTTTGCGTTGGATTGGCCCCAGTGGAGGGGCCCGCAGCGGACGGGAGCCGTCACCGACGCCGCTCATGCGCTTCGAAGTTTGGGAGCGGCTCCAAAGCAGCTGTGGGAGATTGCCGTTGGACCCGGACAAGCGTCTCCGGTGGTCTCCGAAGGGCGTGTGGTTTTCATGGATGGGGTGGAGGGAAACGAGGTGGTTCACTGTCTGGAAATGGCTAGCGGCAAGGAACTGTGGAAGGTCGCGGTGGGGCCGATGGTCGAGTTCCAGAATGCGTACGGAGAGGGACCCCGTTGCACTCCGCTGGTTGACGCCGGTTTTGTCTTTGTTCAGTCCTGCGGCGGTGAGTTCAAGTGCCTTTCGTTAAGGAATGGCGCGCTGGTCTGGGGGTTCAGTTTTGGCGAAAAATACGGAGCCATCTGGTTTGGCAACAAGAGCCCCGATCCAGGCTCAAAAGAGACGGCTGCACGACGCCATGGAAACAATGGCTCTGCGGCAATTGACGGCGACCGCATCTTGGTGCCGGTCGGCAGTCCCACCAAGGGAACCTTGATCGCGTTTGATAAGAAAACAGGAAAAGAGCTTTGGGCTGCAGGATCCGACAACACTGCCTACTCAAGCGTCATGGTTGGCACACTCGCCGGAGTGCGGCAGGCGGTGCACCTCACGGGCGATGCTTTGATGGGGGTGGAGGTTGCGACTGGCAAGGTTCTGTGGCGCGAACCGCTGAAAACGGGCGCGAAGCGGCATGTCGCCACCCCAATCATCGATGGCGATACCATCACCGTGACTTCCACAAGCATCGGTCTTATCCGGTTCCATGTCGTTAAAGAGGCGGGCGAATTCCAGCTCAAACGCGATTGGGAAAACATGGAGATGAAGGTGGTCATCAGTTCCCCAACCCAAGTGGGCAAGTATTTGTACAGTCCCGGTCCGGGAAATAAATGCGATCTGGTTTGCGTCGACTCAGCGACAGGCCAGACCAAGTGGAAGGAAGCCGGCCTCGGGGACTACGCCAGCGTGACCGCCATCAACGATTCGCTGCTTGTGCTCGATTCAACCGGCGAGCTGCGTCTGGTCCGGGCATCCTCCGAAAAATACGAGGAACTCGGGCGCGCTCATTTCATGGGCAAGACTTGGGCTTCTCCCGCTTACTCGGATGGAAAACTTTACCTCAGAGACGCTACAAAGCTGGTCGCCGTCTCGTTGGTCCCCTAAACATACTCAATGGACTGGACCCGGTGGATGCCCCGCGAGAGGGCGAATCTCTGTTTCATCATCAAGGATGGCAAGGTACTGCTGATTCGCAAAAAGCGGGGACTGGGTGCGGGCAAAATCAACGCGCCGGGGGGCAAGTTGGAGCCGGGCGAAACGGCGCTCGAGGCGGCAATACGCGAAACGCGGGAGGAAGTGGGCGTCACTCCATTGCATTTGGAGGAGCGAGGTTTTTTGCGGTTCCAATTCACCGACGGATACTCGCTGAGCTGCGCGGTGTTCGTTGCGCGTGATTTTGAGGGAGAACTGATTGAAACGGACGAGGCGACTCCGCAGTGGTGCAGCGTTGACGCGGTTCCCTATCACGAGATGTGGGCGGACGATTTTGAATGGCTGCCGGAAGTCCTCGCTGGAGGAACGTTCACCGGATCGTTCGTTTTCGAGAACGAAAGCATGCTCGAGAAGGATGTGCGTTTTCACGGACCTTTTGCACATCCAACCGACGCGACTAGCCGGCGTCCGCGCGCACTCGTGGCGGGCTGCGGTTTTGTGGGGTTGGCCACAGCCCGACTGCTTTTGTCTGCGGGCTGGGACGTGACCGGGTGCACTCATTCGCCTGAATCGGCGCTGGCTCTCGCTGCCGAATCTTTTCCGGTGCTCCCATGTGATATTTCGGATCCGGCACAGGTCGCCCGTGTGTTGGGTGCCCTGCATGGGTTGGATGCTGTGGTGCATTGCGCAAGCTCAAGCAAGGGCGGCGTGGATGTGTATCGTGAGGTTTATTTGCGGGGTGCGCAGATCCTCTGCGGCGAGCTGGCTCCGAGGCAGATGGTATTCACGAGCAGCACATCCGTGTACGCCCAAACCGAGGGAGAGTGGGTGGATGAGCAAAGCGCAGCGGAACCCCCTCGGGAAACGGGCCGGGTGCTTTTGGAGACTGAGCGCTGGGTGCTCGGACATGGCGGAGCCGTCGCGCGGTTGGCGGGTATTTACGGGCCGGGAAGGTCGGTGCTGTTGCGTAAGTTTTTTTCCGGCGAGGCGGTCATCGAGGGAGACGGCCGACGTTGGCTCAATCAGATCCATCGGGATGACGCGGCGGCGGGCATCGCTCGGATCGTTCAAGCGCGGTTTCAGGGGCTTTTTAATCTGTCCGATGATTCGCCGATTTCCCAAATCGAACTTTATTCCAAGCTGTCGGAGAGGTTCAGCACCAACCTTCCCCCGACGGGGCCGATCGATGTGAATCGCAAGCGGGGCTGGACGCACAAGCGTGTGAGCAACGGCAGGCTTCGCTCGTTGGGGTGGGCCCCCGCATACGCGTCCTTCTTTGATGCGATTGCCGGCGATTCGGAGCTTGTCCAGATCGCGCGTGCGTCCGCGGCGTCGTCAGCGCCTGCGTCTGAGCAGGAGTGAATTCTTGGCAGCTCGCCAATTCTGCGACAGCGTGGGGAATGTTGCGTCTCCAAAGAATTTTCACATTCTGTTTCGTGCTGATGGCTTCGGCTCTCCCCGCGTTCGGGCGGGTGCCAAATATCGTGCTGCTTTACGCGGACGATATCGGGTGGGGGGATTTGGGTTGCTACGGAGCAAAGGTGATTCCCACCCCTAACCTTGATCGGCTGGCGGCAAAGGGCACGCGTTTCACTTCCGGTTACTGCACCTCTGCGACCTGCACTCCCTCCCGCTATTCGCTTTTGAGCGGGGAATACGCCTGGCGCCGTCAGGGAACCGGTGTGTTGCCGGGCGATGCGCGTTTGATTTTGCGTCCCGGCCGGCCCTCCTTGCCCGCGAGCCTCGCAGCGCTCGGTTATGCCACGGCGGTGGTCGGCAAGTGGCACCTAGGCCTTGGCAATGGCGACGTGAATTGGAACCAGCCCATCAACCCGTGCCCGAACCAGATTGGATTCAGTTATTCTTTTATCATGGCTGCCACCGGTGACAGGGTTCCATGCGTCTATGTGGAGGATGGAAAAGTCGTCGGACTCGATCCGCAAGACCCAATCGAGGTGAGCTACAAGCAACCTTACGCCGGTGATCCGGACCTCAAGGCTGATGCGGAGCGTGCCAAGTTGAAAATGGACTGGACGCACGGCCACAACATGGCGTTGGTGAACCGCGTCGGGCGTATCGGCTGGATGAAGGGCGGCAAAGCGGCTGTCTGGAATGATGAAACCATGGGCGATGTTTTCGCCGAACGCGCCTGCGCCTTCATCGAACGGAGCAAGAGCACCCCGTTTTTCCTATACTACGCCTCGCACGAGAACCATGTGCCCCGCCTGCCGAATTCGCGTTTCACCGGAAAAACACCCCTTGGGCCGCGCGGCGATGCCGTGGTTGCTTTCGACGATCAGGTGGGCCGCATCTTGAACGAGATTGAAAAGCATGGACTCACCGAAGACACGCTCGTGGTGTTTTCCTCCGACAACGGTCCCGTCTTGGATGACGGTTACCGTGATGGATCTGTTGAATTAAACAAGGCCGCGAATCATTCGCCTGCTGGTCCGTTTCGCGGAGGCAAGTATTCGATTTTGGAGGGGGGAACTCGGGTCGGGTTGATCGCGCGCTGGCCCGGGCATGTGCCTGAGGGCAAGGTCTCGGATGCGTTGATTTCGCAGGTCGACTTTGCCGCAACTTTTACCAAGCTGGCAGACGGCAGCCCTGCTGAATTTCTCGCGCTGGACGGGCGCGAATTGGGGCAGGCTCTGCGAGGTCAAGCGGGACGCGACGCGCTGATTTCGAGTACTCAGGGAGGAGTGCTCTCCATCCGTGACAGCCGGTGGAAGTTTATTCCCGGAAGCGGCAAGCCCGGGAACGCGAAAAGCGAGGCGGTTGTTCCCGGCAATGAGGATGATGCCGCACGCGATGCGCGAGAGCAGGCGGTAGACCGCCTTTTTGACCTGCTGGCTGATCCCGCCGAGCGTAACAACGTAGCGTCCCTGAATGCCGAGGTGGTGCAGCGCCTCAAGGAGATGCTTTCAGCCGAGAAAGCCAAAGGATTCAATCAACCTCTGCCTTAGGTCGAATTGGCTGTTGCAGCGCGAGGTAAGAGGCAGGTTCGTGATGTTCTAAGAATCTGCAAACAGGGCGAACGAAGAGCCGCTCAAACGCTACCCTTTTAGGGTGCGTGTTTTTTCAAGCACGGGGGCAGCCTCGCTCCAGGCTACATCGTGCGGCGCCCTTCTGCTCTGCGACGCAATCGATGCAACCGCGCCTGCCGCTTCACCCATAGCCACCGCGTTCCCCGTGACACGGTAACTCGCATGCGCGATGAAATCTCCGCTAATGCAGCGTCCCGCCATCATCAGTCCGTCCACGTCCCTCGCGATGAGTGCGCGGACGGGAATGTCATACGGCTTCATCTTGACGCCCGCGTTCCCGTATCCGGCCTTCTTGTTTTCATCCGCGCTTAACGCGTGGATATCTACCGGAAAATTCGCGCGCACCACGGCGTCATCCTGGCGGGTACCTGCGATAAGATCATCTTTTGTCATCACGTAACGGCCGCGGATCCGCCGTCCATCGCGCACCCCTATCTGTTCGGGTGTGGCGACAATCTGCACGCCGTCCCAGGGCCCGCCGAGTTTCCGAAGGCCTCGCACAATCAAATGTAGCTCTGCGCGCGCCCTGATAGTGGCCTCGGTGACTTGTTCCGAGTTGGTCGCGTTGATCCCGTACTCGTGATTGGCCATTAGCAGCACGAGGTTTCCTTGGATTGGGAAAATGCATGCGGCTCCATAACTGGGGGTGACCCCGGCTCTCTTCAGGGTTTCAGCAAAAGCCGCGCGGCCCACGTGCCGGCCATTGTTGCCGGTTCCGTGAATACAATCAGCGATCTGTGCGGAATCCTTCACCATCAGGAGCGCGTACATCGTCATGGGCTGGCAAGGGCACTCCCTTTCCTTGCCGATCTCAAATTCGCAACCCGCCTGAGCCCCGAGGTCGCCGTCGCCCGTGGTGTCGATGAAGACGGGTGCCCGCCAAGCTTGTCGTCCTGACTTTGATTCCGTGACGATGGTCCGGAGCGATCTCCCCTCGCGGTACGCTGCGCTCACCCGGGTGTGTAGTTGCACCTTCACTCCGGCTTTTGAGCAAAGCTCCTCGAGCAAAAGCTTCATCTCCTCCGGTTGATAGCTCAGTCCATTCATCCCGTCGCCCTTGATGGCATCGCGTTCCCGTAATCTGCCCACCAGTTCTTGGTTGAACCCCGGTTTGTCAAAATCGAGAAGGTATCCTAGCAGCGATGAGGTCCACACTCCGCCCAAGGAACCATGCGTTTCAAACAGCCTGACTTTTGAGCCAGCTCGCGCTGCGGTGATCGCTGCAGTCACGCCGGCCGGACCAGCGCCGCAAACGATCACATCCGCGTCAGAGTGGAGCGGCAATCTCATTGAGGCTTCCTCGAATCCTGCGCTGATTGATTCGGATTTTCCCGACGATGCATTTGCGGAAAGCGCGCCTGAAACGGCTGCCAGCGAGGTGAAGAATTGGCGGCGGGTGGTGTTGCTCATGTTCGGGGTGTGGGCCGCGTCAAGATTAACGGAGAGCGCATGTGTGGCCGCAAGACGTAATTCAGCTGTTTTTTGCCGAGGCACAATTGTTGTGGAAGACTGCTCAAACGTGAGTAGGGTGCCCCTTGCACAGGGGTACCGCAGCCGAGTCTAGTAAGAATGCAGCGGGCGGTTGCTATGGATTGAGTTTCGTCAAGATTGTGCGAGCATCATCGTGTGAAGACTCTTGGGAATGTTCTTTGGTTTGTGTTCGGAGGAGCGATTTCTTGCCTGTGGTGGTATATGGTCGGGGTGTTGATGGCGGTCACGATCATTGGCCTGCCTTGGTCGCGCGCTTGTTTCACATTGGGAAGCTTCTCCTGCTGGCCGTTCGGACGCCGGTTGGTGGACCGCAAATCACTGACCGGCCGCGATGACATCGGTACGGGGGCTTTGGGCTTGATTGGAAATGTGATTTGGCTGGTCTGCGCGGGTTGGCATTTGGCGCTCGTGCACCTGACCTTGGCGCTTGGACTCGCTGTGACCATCATAGGGATTCCTTTTGCTCTCCAGCATTTTAAACTGGCACTCGCGTCCCTTGCTCCAATTGGAATGGCAGTTGTTAAGTCCGACTAGCCGCGGAGGATTCTGGAGGCGTTTGTTTCTGAAGTGAAAATCGAGTTTCGTATTTCTGGAATGCACTGCGCGGGTTGCGCCTCGCGCTTGGAAGATGCGTTGCGGAAACTTTCAGGCGTGAGGAGTGCCTCGGTGAACTTTGCGACTGCGAGCGCCATGGTGGTGCGGGATAAGGTTGTGTCATCCATCGACGGAGGCACTCCGGAGAAAGTTTTCGAAGAGAGCGTGCGTAGCGCAGTCGAGCGTGAG
>CAMDSZ010000027.1 GCA_945906945.1 Akkermansia muciniphila | reverse complement strand
GAGAATATGATGAAGCAACTGGAGTGGTGCCACGAGGCTCCGTTCTACACGCTTGGACCTCTCACAACGGACATCGCACCGGGATATGATCACATCACCTCGGCCATCGGGGCTGCGATGATCGGGTGGTATGGTACCGCAATGCTTTGCTACGTTACCCCTAAGGAGCATCTTGGTCTTCCGGATAAGAAGGATGTCAAAGACGGAGTGATCGCTTATAAAATTGCGGCGCATGCCGCTGATTTGGCGAAGGGACACCCGGGCGCGCAATATCGTGACAATGCGATTTCAAAGGCGCGTTTTGAGTTCCGCTGGCATGATCAGTTTAATCTCTCGTTGGATCCGGTAACGGCGCGTGAGTTTCATGATGAGACTCTGCCTAGTGAGGGCGCAAAGGCAGCGCACTTCTGCTCAATGTGTGGCCCTCATTTTTGTTCCATGAAAATCACCGAGGACGTGCGCCGGTACGCAGCGGATTTGGGGGTCGCAAACGAAAAAGCTCTCGAATTGGGGATGGAAGACAAGTCGCGGGAATTTCGCGAAAAGGGTTCCGAGGTTTATCACACTCACACGGCGAAAACACCCTGACCTGTCTGGGGGCAAAAACAAAGGGCTGTCCTCATTGAGGGACAGCCCCTGTTGTTGGGATCATCGCAGCTCGAGACCCTCGCGGTCAGTTGGCTGGTGCCGAGTCTGGGTCTGCAGATTTTGTTTCCGTCACGTTTTCGCTGGAGTCCTGCAGTTCCTTACGAGGCTCTTCGCTGTGCGCAGACTCCTCCGAATCGGCGTCCTGTACTGGTTCAATGATTTCGATCGATTCGGCGATCGATTCAGCGATCGGCTCATTTGCGGCGGTTGGCATCGTGCTTGCGGGAGAAGTGTCCTCGGGCTCGTCGAAACTCTTAGCAGGCTCAGCCATCTCATTGTGAGCGTGATCCGACTCTATGGGAGCGGCCTCTGATGATTTGGCGCTGCCTGTCGTATCACTCTCTTCTGCCTGCCCCTCATCATCGGACGCTGCGCTCTCCGTTGCTGCTTGGGCTGCAGGCGAGAGGGGAAGGTCGAGCTTGCCATCCGCAAATTCAATGACGAGTCCGGTGTGAACCAGATAGTGAAGGTCGGCGGCAAGCTGTGTTTTGCGGGCTGCCATTTCCGAGGATTCTGGAGACTCAGGATCTGTTGCGCCTAGAATCTTTACCGCAAGATCTCTCTTGGAAATACGAGGTGACTCACCAATCACGGTCAAAAGCGTAGCCGGGCCATCCGCGAATTCATTGGATGAGCTGACCGGTTTCGGGCGGACGGCAGAAAGGTAAAGAACCCGCTTGCGGTGCTTAAAGACCTGCAGGTTTTGCTCGTTGAAGTAGGGGCGAAGGCCGTGAACCAGTGACGCTGGATACGCGAGTTCCCGGTCGAATGCCTCTCTCACAGCCACAGACAAAAATCTCTCAGGGAGATCACGGGCGGACTTGCCCGAGCAGTCTAGGGATGGCCCCGACTTGATGAGCGATTCCAAGTAGGTTTTGTTAAAATGAGATTCGACCTCTTGGAGGCTCTTGAACTGAACCTGCTCGGCTTCGTTGATTGTGTAGAATACAGTCTGCTTGCTGGCCTGCTCCTTCCAGTCTGTAACAGCCTGTTCGGAACTCACGACTTCAAGTTCTTCCTTTTGGAACTGCCCAAAGCTCATGCGACGACTGAAGCGCTCCTCGTACAGTTTCCGAATCGCCACCTGATACGCGTGGTGATTCGTGGGTCCGAGCAGCATGCCATTGGAACGGCATCGCGCTACACTCGTATAGTTGCCTTTGGGAGGCTCAACTTCCCGCACTTCTTCGCGGTAAAATTTGTCTCGGCATAACCGGAATGCATTGCGAGCGATGAGATCTCGTTCGAAGCTGACTGGGCCATTCTCCAGTTGGAAAAGTGGCTTGGTTGAGTCGCTACTTGTGACTCGAACAAAATGTCTCTCGGGCTTCTCTAAGAATAAGCGTGCGGTTCCAAACAGGGGATATGCACGGGAGCTTTGGCGGATTTGCTTCGCAATGCTCGCAGCGGCCCCCTCTTCGGGCAGGAACTCAACTTTGAACTGAGGTGGAGTAAAGTGCAGTCGCGTCGCGTGCGCACTTTGCGCAGGGCCCCGTCCCTGATCGCGGCGGCTGTCGTCTCTGGAGTGCCTGTCGCCGCCTCTGCCTCTACTATCGGGCCCACCCGGACGGCGATTGCCTCCTCGGTCCGGGCGGTCGGAACGCCGGTCGTTTCCACCCCTTCCTTTTTCTGGGCCGCCACGCGATGGACCTCGTGAGGAGCGATCCCGATCGAATCGGCCCTCGGATTCTCCGTGAAAGTTAGCGTATTTATTGGTGGAGGGGGTCTCCTTCAGCCAATCGGGCAGGAATTTTAAATCGAGGGGCGAGAGCGGGTCGCTCATGTGTTTGGGCGGTGGATTCAGCGTGCTCAGTGTTCGCCCTGAGGTTACACGCTTTGGGTTCAGGATTAGGTCAGTGCGACGGCTTTGAAAACTCGACAGGGTGTTGCAGGATTGGATGGGGGGGGGCAGATGTTCTGGCTGCTCTGGCAGGGATGGAGGATCACAAACATTCCGGGGAAACTCAAGCGGAAGGTCTCTTGGTGGGCTCGGCTTTCAGGGCGGCCGACTTAAGGGTAAGATGAACGATTTCCGCCGGAGCGCCTACACGAATCGGGAACCAATTTCCCACCCCGTTGGAGACACACAGGGCTCGGCCCTCCTGCTGGTAGATCCCCGACCAGTATCTGTAAAAGCTGGGGCCGCCACCGATGTTCTGGCTGAGCATTAACTGTCCTCCGTGGGTATGTCCGCTCAGAGTAAGGGGGAAGTCATGCGCGTTGTCAAAGACGTGCGGGTGGTGCGCCAGCAAAATTCGAAACGCGTCTGGATCGCTCTTGGCGCTAATTTTTGTCACCAGTGATTTGTGAAGCGAATCCCGTCGGTTACCCGCAGAGTTTCGCGCCATCGGAGCCTCGCCCCAGGGCAGTCCCATTATTTGCACACGATGGCCATGTACCAAAACACTCGCCGCTTCGTTTGTTAAAAGACCAAGTGATGCACCGTTCATATGATTCCTGAACAGATCTCCGTTCTGCATCAAGTCATGGTTGCCTTCGCACGCGAACATCCCGTGGCGTGCTCGGATGCCCTTTAGTAATTCAATCCCGATCGGGAGATCACCGAGGGAGAAGTTGATCAAGTCGCCCGTGAATAAGACAAAGTCAGCGTCGAGCGCATTTGTAGTTTCAACGATGCGCTCTAGGATTGCCCCTCGTGTGAATCGGCCGACGTGCGTGTCGCTGACATGTGCGACTGTCAGACCGTCCAACTCAGCTGGAAGCTGCGGGAGCACCATTGAAAGCCGACGAACCCTGAACTGCTCCAGCTGCCATTGCGAAATTGGCGTGCTCACGATGGTTATCAAGGCGGGGCTTGATTGCGCGGCCAGGCCTAAAAACAGGCGCCGCGAAACTCCGTCGGGTTGCTGCGTAATATCGGAGCACTCAGTGGAATCATCAGAAACATTTCGGTCGCTCCGTCGCAGGAAAAAGCGGGTTACCTTCGCAGCGTACGTGATCACAGAAGTGGTGATTCTGGATGTAAGAAAAATCGGAAGTGCCAAAACGTGCCAAAAGAAGATCGCAGCCAGAAATGGGCGCGGAATCGGTAGGCCTGTTTCGGGCTGGCCGGACCGCATTAGGGTGATGTACGCCAGTCCGCCGATTTGAGCGAAGGTGAAAAGCCAGACTGCGGCTTGGATTCTTCGGCTTGCTTGGATTTTCCTGAGCGTGGAAATCGTTGAGCCGGCCCAAGTGACTGAGCCGAGGAGCATGAGAAAAAGAATGCAGAGGAACAAAAACACGATTTTCAGTGACTTAACGCTAGGATTCGGACACCTGCAATGAATCGGCCTCGCCGGAGGCTTGAATTTTACCGGGGGAACGGCACCGCCGAAAAATTCGTGCACCCAAAGTGCGATTTTTTAAGCTACCTCTCATAAATTGGGAGGTAACGGTAGTTCAAGGCGATCGAAAGCAAACCGAACGCTGTGCTGAGGGAAGGCCCCAGATTTCCCTCAAAACTTCCATCGGAATTCTGCATTTTCAAGAGCTGCTCGACGCGCTTTACATTCCATTCTTCCCAGCTTGGAAAGTCGCCCTGAAAAAGCGCCTGAGATGCGTAGTATTCAAAGTAGTGCATATGGTTGCCGATGTTTGAAGTGTTTGCTAAAATCTCCTTCAAAGCCCCCATGGCGTTTAAAAAGACGGGCGACTTTTTGTCCCTGGCATATGCAAATGCGGCCACCCCGATCGCAGTTGTGGAGGGCCCGTGCGGAGTCGACTTTGGCAGGTAGCCGATCGTGCCATCCGTCGGCACCTGGCATTCAGCATAGAACGAAAGCGCGTCTTTGATTGCAGATTCAGGGACGCTAATTCCGCTGTTGCGGGCGGCGATAAGTGCCACAAAACACGCGCCGCTCACCGTGGAATCGGCGTCCTTCGAAGTGGGCGAGTACCTCCAGGCTTTGAGCGGATTTTGGGATTGAGATGACAAGATCAGCTGTACAGCACTTTCTAATGCCGGCCCCAGCCGGTCATCGCGAACAAGGCCGTAGGCCTCGGCGAGTGCCAGTGTTGAAAAAGCGTGATTGTACATCGATGAACCGATGCATCCGTTCTTTCCCGTCTTTCCGAGTACATAGTCGAGATGCCTGCGGATGTTCGATGCATAAGGGCCGGCGTTTGGGTCGTCTCCGTGCGCCAGATACGCCATCGCAGAAAGAGCGGACGTTGCCGCTTCGGATCCGTACTGGTCGCTGAACGTTCCATCTTCGCGTTGATTGGCAGCAAGGAAACGCAAGCCAAGTTGGTAGATGCGCTCAACAATCGGGGAGACTTGGGCGCCCTTGAAAATCCTTGGGTCATCCTGCGCGAGGCAGCATTTCGCGAGTGTGAAGATGAGAAAGAGGATGAACGCCGGCTTTGAAACGCGACGGGAAGGGTAAGGGGTGCGAAAAGAAAGCCGGCCTGTCATGGTGCTGCCCTGTTGCCCGAGACGGAGCTGTTTCCGACATTCCCGATAGTTTTCATCTTAGCGGATGCCTTCGGCCTGCTCAAAATAGGACTGCATCAACGTACGGAACTCAGCGGGCCATTCCGAGACGTCAGTGGCTGAACCTTTTTCAATTTGGCGTGTTTGCGTTTTTGCAGTCAGCACTGGTCCCTGGGAGCTGCCTCCTGCCAATGATTCGCTGGCCGAATGACCATCATTTCCGCTTGAAGGCTTTGGAGGAGTCATTAATTTACGCATCATCTGGCGGAGCTTTTTTTCAGAGGATGATCCTTTGCTTGAGTCAGATTCATCATCCCCAGGCGGCGCCAGCAGTTCGATGATGGCTGTTTGTTTTCCGACGACTGGGGTGTCGGTGCGAGGTTCGCCGAGGTGATCCACGACGGAGCGCATTAAAAATTCCGACTGGCTTGTGATGGGATAAAATTTCGCGAACTTCTGAGCAGGAACTTTCTCAATGGAGCCAAGGGTTGCAAGGAGGCTGCCATCAACCGTTGCGCGGTCACGAAGGGCTTCAAGATTGACGCGAAGCTCTTCCTGCTTCGTCGAAAGATCGGCGACATCCGAGTAGTAAGAATCTTTATCTCGGGTGGTTTCTAAAAGCTCTGTTTGAGTTCGAAGTTCATCTTGCTGCTGCGCCACTCTGGTCATGGCTACGACGTATTCCGCAACCTCAGAGTCGTCTTCTTTGCTGTTTTGGCTGTCGCCTGATTCGCTTAAATCCGTTCCGTCTTTTTTCTTCGAATCGCCCTTAGCGCCGCGGACAATGTCTGCCCAAACGGTAAATTGCTTCGCCCACCCTTCCGCGCGCTCCGATGCACGGTACCTGAGATTGATCCGAACATTCTCTGCGATATCAATGATTGCCGCCACAGCGTCTTTCGCGGTGATTTCGTCGTGAACCGTTTGATAAGCGCTGTTGGGCACCTGTTCGAGAAACGCTTCAAGCTCGTATCCCAAGGTGCCAATCGATTGTGCGAGGTCCCTTTGTTTGGCAGTATGTTTTTTGAGCACTTCCCGTTCGAATTCAGAGAGAGAGCCAAGAGTTGCACCGACTCCGGAAGCCGGTAGTGCTGACAGCTCTGCGCACAAGGCTGCTTCCAACTTGGCTGCGGAGAGCAGGCGGGTGTGGAAATTTCGTGTGCGCAATGCGGCGTTGCCTGCATTGATTGCAGGGCTCGCTTTGCTTGTCGCGTCAATGGCCTTTCTTTGTGCCTCTGCCGCCTTCTGAAGAGCCTCCGCTGCTTTGGAAGGATCCTGCTTTGCGGATTGAATGCTTTGAGAGGCTTCCTTCATTGATGGATTCGCATCCTGCTCTAGTTGTTCAACGATTTTCTGGATGTCAGCGATCGTTGATTCAGGAACGCTGTTATTTTGCAAAGCCTCGCGCACTGCGGTTTGGAGTTCGTTGGTGAGCTTTTGCAGGTTTTTTGCATTGGCTGCCTGGGCAGCTTCGATGCGGGTGAGGTCTTCGGCGATTTGATCTTTACTTGAGTCTTTTAGGATTCGTGAAGTTGCTTCCGTTTCCTCAAGCACTCTCTGTTCATTCCGGTTTTCGTCCGCCAACTGTTCTCGAAGCTGGTCGAGCCGCGATCGGGTGAGCTCGGCGTGAGTGCTTTTGCTCATGACGCGCACGGAAATCGCTTTCGATTTTGCCGGATCGCGCCCGGGGAGGAGATCGGTGGCGCAAGCGACAAAGGTGACAACCGTGTCGCCCGGTAGCTTCTCAAGAGCACTGGAGAATGAAATATTTTGAGTCAGGTTTTTCTGATCTGCAGCCCCTTTGGCTCGAGTGGATGCTCCGTGCTGAGTCGGTTTTTCGAGGCCTGCCACATCTGGTTTTGCCGTCCATTCCAACCAGCTTTCTTTAACTCCATACTCGTCGGATGCGCTGACTTTAAGTGTGAGCACTTTGTCTTCTAAGATGGTGGTTCCGTCGGCTACACCGCTGAGTTCCACGTTTGGTGGCTTGTCCGCGAAAGTGGAGATTCGCAGAGGAAATGGTTTGATGCAGCGCAGGCCCTCTTGATCTCGCCACTCGAGGCGGACGTCTCCGGATAAATCCTCTGCGGGTCCCTCTTCGACCGTGAATACCGGCCCGTGGATTTCGGCGCGTAATTGTCGCGAAGGGTCAGTAGGCGCCGATGCGTCTGATTGCGGATATGCAGTCGGGAAGACAAGCAGGTGTGCCTCCGAGAGCGGACGAGTGGCGACTCCTACAACACTTAAATGGCTTCCCGCTACAAAGGTGTTTTGGGTCGAGCTAATCGGAACCGTTTTTTTATCAAGCCCGAGGTAGGCAGGGGGGGTGACAATCGCCTCGATTTCCTTGAGTTCGGGGCGGAGCACCGGCTTGATTTTCATCGTCCGCATTGAATCTCCCGCCCGGAAAATTGCTGTCGTGTCGCGGGTTAGACCAGGGATTTGAATGTGGGCGCCATCGAATTCATAAGCAGCGGAAATTTCTTTCCCCGAGTCAAAGCGAACCGTGATCTTTTTTGGCCGCCACCTTGAATCGGGTTGAAGGCGGCATACGAGCTCGATCGGTTCGCCATGGGCGACAACTAGCTCTTGAGGCAGGCTCTCGATCGTTGTGAACGTCAGCCTTGGCAAGTTGCGCCACGGCATTGCCCAGCGCAGTGCCGTATTCAGAACCATATCGGGAACTAGAATGTAGCCGACTACGAGAATACAACCCAGGACGGCCATGCATATGGAGCGGACCCTTGCTTCTTCCGCTGGCACTGCAGCATTAAAGTCATGCTCGAGCGATTCGCTTGCAACTTGCTGTAGCGCGGCGCGAGTCAGGGATGGAGATGTTCCCTCTGGTAACTCTGTTGCTTCGGAAAGTTCGACTGCGCTCTGCAGCCTGTCTCCCAAGCCGCCAAAATAGGTTTGCAGCAGCTTGGCGAGATCGGAAGTGGAGCGTGGGCTCCAGATCCAAAAGTAACTCCAGCGACGTAGCAAAAGACCGATCCAAAGAATGCTTGTCCCAGTGAGGATTGAGCGCGCTAGAACTGGGGTTTCCAGAAATCGATCCATCGCGAAGAGGATGATCGGGCCGGCCAGGATTGAGAGGATCGTCCCGCTGACCGCGCTAAGGGTCTCCATGAGCATGAGTCGCATCTCGAATTCACGCAGTTGCGTGTCGAGTGATACGGGTAGCTCGGTTTGTGGTTCCATTCTCACGATAGTCCGCAGAATTTTCGTCCCGCCCAGAGGGCGCTCAAAAGGATTACTATAAGGCCTCCCAAAAAAGGTTGGCACCACAATCTTACGCGTGACTGCACTTCACGCTGCTCTGGAAGCAATTTGATGGCTGATACGATCTGATTGAGGTCCTCGGTGGTGCCGCTTCGGCCGCCAGTAAGCATGGCGATTTCACGCAAAACCCCAAACTTTGCGGGTGCCCCAGTTTTTTCAATTTCCGGTGCGGAAACCTCCATTGTGGTGCTTAGACGACGGCCGGCCTGCTCTGCATTCAGTTCCATTTGGTATGTGCCGCTTCTGAGCAGTTGGAGTTTCCCAGACAGCACCCCCCAGTCTGAGTTGGCCGGGGTGAGTTGAACGGAGTCGCGGCTTCCGTCGGGCGAGGTCAAGGTGAGTGTGGCGTTCGCCTTGCCGAGGGGCGATCCAAGTTTGTCCAAGATCGCAGCGCTGAAAGTGACGGTGTCTCCGCGCTTCGGTTTTGTCGGGGTGTAGAAGAGGCGGATGCCGTCGTCTTGAGAAAGGTGGCGTTGATGGGCCATCCATCGGACCACCTGGCCCCAAAACCGATAGTGATATGTGTCTTCAACCCCGCGTCTCCATTTCCACGCGGAATCGGTACCCATGTACAGGACCTTTCCGTTCCCGGCATTTCTTGTAACAAGCAGAGGGACACGCCCCAAAGGCCCGCGTTGCGTATCATGAACTGCTAGCACTTCGCTGCCGGGACGCGCCCGTTTAATTGCAGCATGCCACTGGAAGCCAGGAAGCGAACGCCACACGCTTTCATTAGTCTTTGCATCCGATGCGAGCATCGTAAGCCAGTGGTTCGCCCCAAGCAGAGTGAGCTCCAGGCGTCCTTCGTAAACGGTTGTCACGCCTTCAGCTTTGGACTGATCGGTTTCCACGGGAATCAGGCCCTCAAGCTCAGACCCGGCCAAGCTGGTTTGCAGGCCGTTGGAACCGGGAATGAACACCAGGCCACTCGCGTGTTCCTCGATCAATGATCGGAGCATCTTGCAGTTTTCGATGCTCAGTCCGCGGCGCAGCCCAGCGCTCCGCTGCGACAGACTAGCCTGCAGTCCGATGTCGCCGATAAAAACGACATCATACCCCTGCAGCTCCTCCGCTTTGGATGGAAATTCCTTGAGATATCCCACACCCTCGCCGACTTGAAGCTGGGGATGGTACAACAACGTGTGAAGCTCGACCCCGGCATCACGAGCGAGCGCATTCCGCAGATAGCGAAACTCCCAGCGCGGCTCTGACTCGACGATTAGCACTTTCAAGAGTTCGCGCCGCACGCCGAGCTTTGTGGACTTTGAATTATTGAGCTCGTTGCTCTCACCCGTTGCCAATGGAATTTCAGCCGTCAGGTCCATCGTCCCTTCCTCCCCAGGAGTGAACGTGATGTTTTCAGTAATCGTCCCATCTCTCGGAATCACGATTTCTTTTTCGCCAAGAGATGTACTGCCCGCACTCAAACGCACACTGGTTCGGATCTCCCTTGGCATGTGGTTTGTTAATGTAAAAGAGGCACTGACCCGCTCATTGACCAAGCAGTACGATGGCATCGATAAGGATTGCATCTCAATGTCAGGAAGGAATGTCTCTGTGCCCACTCCCACCGAGTAAACTGGAATTCCCCGCACTCCAAGTTTCGTTGCTGATGTGATGGGTGACTTTCCACTGTTCCAATCGCCATCACTGAGCAGCAAAACAGCGCGAAGATTCGAAATACGGTTGTTTGAATGCGAAAGTGCGGCGTCGATGTCGGTACCCTCCGTGGGTATAGGGGCATCGGTGGTCTTCGAAAACGGCTCAACTGACACGTTGTAGCGTTCTTCTAGTGCTCCCCAAAAATGACTCTCGATCTGTGCTTGAATCCATTCAATTCTTTTAATCGGCGCGTTGCTCCCGCCCTGGGCTGATCGTATATCCTGAGTCTGCGCGCTCTCGGTATCGTCCCAGAGAATTGAGACGTGGGGCTTCGATGATTGGGTCGCAGTGTTTATGTACTCGGGCTTTAAAAGAGTGAGCGCCAAAAGGAGAGCTGTTGAAAACCTAAGCCATGCCAACGCCCTGCGCCTGAGACGTCTATTAGACTGACTCAACTCATGAAAAAGCATCCAAACGCTCGCCGCCGCTAGAACCACTGCGAGAAGGCGCCACCCGAGGGTGCTGGTTAGCTCCAATCCAGCATTCATAAAGCTACGCTGCCAAATCGGGAGACTCTTGTAGTGCCTTCCTCCATTGGTTTCCGCGTGGTAAGGTTGAGTTTTGACGTCGACAAAATCGACTCGCTAAAAAGCAGTGCGATAGCGAGTCCCATCAGCAAGGGCCAAACCTCGCTTGCCTCATCTGCTGATGTTGATTCGATTGCGCCCTCGTAAACATGAGTCTGTGAGGAGGGGAGTAAGCCAAGGATTTCGCCGGGGTGGACTGCTTCATGCGCATCTTCGGTTGGGGGACGGTTGAGGGCGATAATTCGATTCCCACAGCGGTAGACCCCGGAGTGGGTACGGGGGGTTCGTGTGCGCGTATTCGACTGGTCTTCCGCTCCGATGCAATCTGGTTCAAAGGTCCAGACTTCATCAGGATCGGGGCGCCATTCTCCTGCAATGCCCATACACAATGGTTCTCGCAGCGCGAGACCTTGCGTCAAAAGTCGTTGTAGCAGGGGAACAAGGACGGTGCCGTCCTGCAGAGAACTCCAGCTCTCGGAAACCCTCGTCGCAGCGAGGTAAAGCTGACCTTTGCCTGATGGGACGCGTGTAAGAAAGCTTTGACCGTCGGAAAAGGTGGCCACCACATGGCTGTTCTGCGGCGTCACCGGAGTCTGGCGGGTAAGGACGGAGACTTGGTGTAATGGTAGATTGGTGCCACTCTCCGTCTTTGAGAGAGGGCCGTCATTTTCATCCCAAGAAGTGATCGGTTGTGATTGCTCGGTTGATTCGATTCGGTTCCAGGAAATGCCGTTCAGACCTGAGGCGCCTTCGGATGCTGGGGGAAAAAGCAGGAAAACCCCGCCCGCTTCGAGCCACTTCATGATTAAGTTTACCTGTTCCATCGACGGAGTTCCGTCGGCCCAAACTAGGAGGTCTGTGCGCTCTAAGAGTTCTGAGTCGAGAAATCGCGATGGGATGATGCTGGCTGAGCGTTGCCTTGAATCGGAGGTCGGTGCAGCGGCTAGCTGTATCCGCCGCGTGCTCGCCGACGCAGGGTCGCCAACGACAGTTGCGACTGCCCTCCGAGCGGGAGGCCATGCAAAATAGGCGGCGTTGTCTCCGGGGCTCGAATCGACGGGAATTTCACACTTAGCCCAGCCGGCCTTGGTCTCGGGGTAATCCAAGCGAAAGAGCTCCGTCTGACGCTGGCCGGCGAGGGGGACATCGCTCTGCGAACGCGCTCCGTTGACTGTGAGAAACGTTGGCAGCGAGTGCTGCTGTGTCTTGTTTGTATTCAGGGATATCTTCAGCGCGAGCTGGGAAGCACGCGGAGAATGGATTGGGGATCCGTGCTTGTCGCCGGATTCATATCCATCGGACTCCCGCAAAGTCGCGCTGATGGCAGCTGTGGATGTGTTTTCAGCACCAGCCATCGACAGGTCGATCACGTAGACACCCGTGCCCTGTCCGAGGCCGGTGATCGCCTCGGATACTGACTTCCACGATGGATCGTCTATCCTCCAATTGGTGGCCTGAAGGTCGCTCAGAACCCATATCTCGGATTGAGCAATCTGGTTGTGAACCAGGTATTCCACCGCGGTTTGAAACATGGCGGGAATGTTTGCTGCAGTATCGGTCTGAACCGTGAGTTCAAGTGAATCGAGTCCCGAAATATCCTGTAGCTCGAGCGGCTGCCGATCCACATTTTCAACAAGCACGTAACGACGGGCGGGATGCTGTGCTGTTGACTCTTTTACGATGCTGAGGGCGCGCTCCAACTTTGAGCCCCCGTTGATGGATGTCCGTGCTCCCATACTCGAAGAACGGTCCAGCAAAACAATCACACACTCGGGCGTTGTTGAAATGGCTTTTGCAAGCCAGCCGCCTGAGATTGGGCGGCTGAACGCCAGCACAATTGCAAGTATCAGGAGAGTTCGCGCCGCGAGTAGTAGAATTTCTCGCAACTTGGCTCTACGCGTCGAGTCCTTTTGGATTTTCAGCAGAAAGTGCATCGCGGCCCAGTCCACGTTCTTGTACCGCATCTTGTTCAGGAGATGCACTGCAACTGGAATCAGCATTGCAGGCAAAGCCCACAGCATGGCCGGTTGAAGGTAGTTCATGATTGTGGCGCTCTGGAAAAGCGTCTACGCGCGGCTGCTCCGGCGGCGCCTCAGCCGTGAGACGAAAAAATCTGTGAGGAGTTTTTCGTATTCATTATCAAGGCGGTGCATTTGGTAATCGATTCTGAAATTGGCGCACCCGACTCGAAGTTCCTGCAAGTACGCGTTGAGCGATTCGAGATAAGCGTCGCGTAGCAGCAAGGGGTCTGTGGCAAGCGACGCACCTGTTTCGGTGTCCACAAGATTTACGGGAGATTCAAAGTCAAATGTGAGCTCTTTAGGCGCGAGAAGATGAAACAATGCAACATCGTGCTTTTTGAAACGAAGATGTTTGAAGCATTCAAGCAGGAGTGACACCTCGTCAAAAAAATCACTGATCACAATCACTAGGCTGCGCTGCTTAATCCGTTCCGCAAGTTGATGCAGTCCACTGACGAGCAAGTTGCCGTTGGCTGCTTTAAGATCTGCGAGTCGGTTATAGATCACAGGAAGGTGCTTTGCCGCTCGGCGAGGTGGAATATCGCTCGGGGCAGATTGGCCAATGCCGCACAGACCTACAGCATCACCTTGGTTGATTAGAACGTGAGCGAGTGTCGCGGCTATTGATTTTGCGCGGTCGATTCGCTGCACGGTTCCTGTTCCAAAGCGCATGGAACCGCTGGTGTCTACAACGATGTAGCAGCGGAGGTTTGTGTCGGCCTCAAACTCTCGTATGTAGAAGCGATCTGTCTTTGCAAAAATGCGCCAGTCAAGGAAGCGGGGGTCGTCGCCCGGCGAATATTTTCGGTACTCGGCGAATTCAACGGAAGAGCCCCTGGCTGCGCTGCGGTGCATGCCGCTGACAAATCCCTGCATCGGTAGCCGCGAATGAAGGGCAAGTTTGGAGAGGCGGGCGAGCACGCCGGCGTCCAAAAAGTTCCAAGGGGAGTTCGAGGAGGCCAAGGTTAGGGTTTGGTTTCCGCCAGAAGCCTACGGATGATTTGAGTGCTGGAGACCGCCTCGCTTTCCGCCTGAAAATTCACGAGAATCCGATGGGATAAGACCGGCTCTGCGACTGCATCAAGGTCCTCATTTCGGACCATATAACATCCCTTAATAATTGCTCGCGCCTTTGCTCCAAGGATCAAGTACTGCACGGCCCTTGGACCTGGTCCCCATTCGACCCATTTGCGGATCCACTCCGGGGATTCCTCGCCGCTGGGGCGACACCTTCTGGTGAGTTGCACGGCCCGTTCATAAATGTGCTCTGGCACCGGAACGCGTCGAGCCAGCTCTTGAAATTGCACCAGCTGTTCTGCACTTAGAATGGTGCCGAGCTTAGGCATTGAGGTTCCGGTGGTGGTTTTGGCGATTTGAAGCTCCTCTGACGCGCTCGGGTAGCCAACGTTGATGAGAAACATGAACCGGTCGAGTTGGGCCTCCGGTAGTGGGTACGTACCCTCCTGTTCAATTGGATTCTGTGTGGCGAGTACAAAGAAGGGAGCTTCAAGGCTGAATTGATGTTTTCCTGCGCTGACCTTGCGTTCTTGCATGGCTTGTAGGAGTGCCGCCTGAGTTTTTGGGGGTGTCCTGTTAATCTCGTCAGCGAGCACAAGATTTGCAAACAACGGGCCTTTTACGAATTCAAACGCCCGTCTTCCCGCAACCTCGGTTTCCTGAAGAATTTCAGTTCCGGTAATGTCGCTCGGCATAAGGTCCGGGGTGAATTGGATGCGACTAAACCGTAGATCCATAAGATCGGCCAGGGACTGCACAAGGAGCGTCTTTGCTAATCCCGGAACTCCCATCAGAAGCGCATGTCCTTTCGCGAGTATACAGGTCAGCAACTGTTCGATCACAATCTGTTGGCCGACGATCACCTTCGAGAGCTCGGAAGTAAGTTGGGAAATGCTCGAGGCCAGTGCGTCGATTGCCTGCACATCGTCGGGCGCAGGGCTTGGATCCGGTAGGGGGGGCATAAGAAGTGGGTGTTCCGCTAAAGCTACAATGTGATGAGCATCCTCCCTGAAAGCGGGTTTGAGGAGGAGAAAAGCGCGGAGTTGCCGCCTTCGCTCTGAGATCCTGCCGGATTCGGCGTCTAGTAGGCAGTACAGTTTAGAAATGCGGACCCAATAGTTGGCACATTCAGTTGCTGGCTCCAAAGCGCCAGAGGCGCGACCGTCGACAACGTTTGGGAGCGCGCAGCCCCAGCTGTGCTGATGCGTTCCTACATCAAGACGAGTTGCACATCTTCACTGCTGTGCCGCTTTTTTGGTGTAATCCTCGCCTGGGCGCAGCTGGGGCTACGCGCTCCCAGGGGGATGCCGTGATTCGTGCGAGTCCGGTTCAATCGCACCACCACAGCTCCGGAACCCTGAGGTATTTCACGTTCAACAATTCCAAGGGCGATTAACCAATCCGACAATGTTCGCCGTACTGCCTACTAGCGGTTGAAGCGCGAGTTGAGTTCTTCGAGCGAGATCTCTGGGATCGAGAGGATTTTCTGTCTCGAGCTCGCGCCGCTCACAAGCGAGACTGCTCCGCGGGAAACTCCGAGTCGTGCGGCAACAAACTGGCAGAGACGCTCGTTCGCCCTGCCATCAGTCGGGGGCGCTGCGATCCGGATTTTAAGGGTCTCACCCAGCCAACCCACTAGCTCGTCTTTTGATGCATTGGGAACCACTTTGACCGATATTCTGCAGGCGGGCATGATGGGTCGGAGTGAATGGAGGCAGAGCGGCTTGATGTCAAACCGGCGTGCAGTTTTCGGGTGCCGCCCCGCAAGACACGCCGATGGCGCGGCCTCCTATGCTGTTGCAATTTACTGGCGCAGGGCAGCGTTTCTGGGAATATCCTACGAACATGAGGTTCGGTCTGTTTATCCTGTGTTTGGTACTTGCGGGAACTTCGGTTGCTTGTTCCCAGGACGATCTGCGTCGGGATATTCGTTTAATTCGTCGTGCTTTCTTGGATGTTACTGGCCTGCTTCCGACCGAGTCCGAGATCGATTGGTTTGTGGTCTATGAGCGGACAGGGTACCCGGCTGCAGTTGAGTACCTGGTCAAGAATGGTAAAAACCCCGAGTTTACCCGCGAAGTTCTTCTCTCTGACACCTATTTGCGCCAAGAAGAACGCCCGCTGGATCGAGTTGAATTGCAGCGGAATGTTCTTTACCTAGCGGGGATGTTGAATGGCGGGGGCACTGAATTGTCTGAGGAATTATTTCGAAAGGGTGCGCAAAAGTTCATCGCGGACTGTTTGGAATGGACCAATAGCCGCGTCGGCGACGCCATTAGTCTGATGGTGATGTCCCTGACGTGCCGTCCTTGCACCGCGGAGGAAGAAACCAGCCTCGTGCGGATCTTCAATCAGGTGAGCTTGAAGGCGGATGAATTTGGAGCGTACAGCACGGTTCTAATGCATATATTTGAGATGCATGACTGCAAGTTTAAGTGACCCTCGACGCGCGCCTTAGAAAGCCTTTTGACTGCCAGTCGGTCCGCTGCATGGTGTCTTGGAGTTGTGCTGGAAAGTCTCTGCTCTTTTGGATTCCGCTGGGGTCAGGCTAATAAATGGTTTTTGCAGGCTGGCTCTCCGCCAGCTCCGCCTCCCGCTTTGCGCTGGTGTAGATAAACATCCCCAGCAGAACTAGCATCGGCATTGGAACAGCGATCCCCAAGCCAGCCATCAGCAGAGCAATGAATTTTCCAATGGCTGCCGCCAATTGGGTGGCTTTCAAGTGTGAGATTCTAAATCCCAGCATCGCTCGTAAAACCCGGCCGCCATCCATTGGGAATGCCGGTATTAGGTTGAAAACCAGCAGACCGCCATTTACCGCTGCCAAGCTCCCGATGACCTCCATGAAGCTGTCGGGTTGGTGTTGCACATTGACCGGCTCAAAGCCATGGGCTGACCAAAAAATCAGCGACAAGAGCGCGCTGACCAGCGGTCCGGCAATCGCCACAATAATCTCCTCCTTTGGATCCTCGGGAATCCGCTCTAGGTGCGCCACTCCGCCGATCGGCAGTAGCGTGATGTCTGGCGTGCGTATTCCAAATCCTCTGGCCGCCAGTACGTGGCCAAATTCGTGCATCACCACGCATGCAAACACCAGGCACACAAACCCCACTCCCCACGCTGCGTTGCTCCATCCCCCTGAGGAGAATTGATCCGCGGCTATCCAGATCAGGAACAGCACAAAGGTTCCATGCATTCGAAGCTCGGTCTGAAAGAGGCGTCCGATTGGAAAAGAAAAACGCAGAGGTTTGATCTGTTGAATGTCCATGCGGTTACCTCTCTGCTCTCTCCTCGTTTAAATCCGCCGAAAAACAAACTGAAGACCTAAGGGTGATTGGTCCCGCCCGCCGCCTGCCGGCGCTTTGAACTGACTTTCATCAAAACTCTGACTTAGATCCGTAGTCCTTGGCTCCTTAGCGCGCCTAGACTCTTTGGGTTTCCACCACCGGCCTCCACGATCCACTCTTTGCGGCACACTATGCTTTCCCGTCCTCGAAATTCTCTCCGGTTTGACGGAAACCGGCCGAGGCCCATCCTGCGGTGTTTTACTCCTGTCGAAAAGCGGGGTTAAGATGTGCCGCGCCCCAGTCAACCCTGCGACTTTCCAAGCGGCAGGACAGGAGAGATCAGCTTCAGCCTTGCAGCCGAGGCTGCGTACCTGAGCTTTCGCTCCGCGTGGCTCCACCGGGGAGATTCCGAAAAAGCACGGCGCACCTTCACCAGCGCCAGCTCGGCGATCCGGCGCACCCACTCGTGGCTCAGGTTCAGCCGGCGTCCGAGTTCCCGGAGTGAAACTTGACTGCTGGCCTGAAACCCAAACTTGTGAGACAAGACCTGAAGTTCCCGGTCGTCCAAGTCCGCAAGGCACGCCAGCAGCTCGTCCTGCATCTCTTCCATCCCCATTTTCTGAGCCGGATGCACGGCAGAATCGTCGGGTAGCGTTTCGGCTAGATCCGGACCGTCTGTGTCCAAGCTGGGGGCATCCAAGGAGAACACCTCCACCCGGTCTCCTTGCAGTTCGGCCAGTTCTTCCTGCGAGATTCCAAGCCTTTCCGCAAGGTCCTCCTCATTCGCATGGCGCCCGAGTTGGGAGGAAATGTCGTCCTGAATGCGCGAAAGTTTGCGCAGTCTTTGCGAGCGCCACACGGGGATGCGCACAGCCTTGGACTGAGAGGTGATGGCGCGATGGATCCGCTGCTTGATCCAGACCGACGCGTATGTCAGAAAGCGTGTGCCGAACTTCGGGTTATACAACTCGGAGGCGCGGAAAAGGCCGAGATTCCCCTCGGCAATCATGTCCGCCAAGGGAAGGCCGAAGCCTGCGTACTGGTGCGCAATCTTAACCACCAGACGCAAATGTGTGCGGACGAGCGTCTCGCGCGCATCTAGATCCCCCGCGAAGGACTTTACCCCTAGTGCCTGAGCCTCCTCGTGAGGCAGAGGCGCGTACTCCGTTCCGTCTCCCGAGATATCCTTCAGGTAGGCGTTGAGCGCACTCCAATCTCCGTTGCGGGCTTTAGCGATGCGTTTCATGGTGTGCGATGGGTTCGGAGGTTTCTGCCCGACGAGTCGGCTAAAGTTGTCAGGAATGTTCCTTTTCTACCTTTTTAGGGGAAATCGGATTGGAAGTCGCTAGGCGTCAGTTAGGTGCCGGATTTCAGCGGGCCGTTTCAAGGTGAGGGTTTCGCGGCTCGTCGGGTAGAGCACCTATTATATGTACTCTGACAGAGGATAGTTGGGGGAAGTTCAAAAATTGTTCCGGTTTGTGCCCCTTTCAGGGAGCCGCACTGAATCCGGTGTGTTCTTCGTTGATTGCGCTCACCCCAGGGTTGTCTGCCGCCCCGTTCCATGGCAGGGTTTACCCATGCAGGCGGTCTCCAATTCGCATCGGCGAAACTCGAATTCAATCGGCGGGTGGTATGCATTCGCACTCATCGCGTCTGTCGGTGCCCATGGATGGCTTGCGAATTGGTCGAAATCCTTCGTGGTTCCGGGTTTTTCGGAAAAGGCGGCCCCCGCGCTGCTTCCTCCGAGGTTCGTGATCAAGCAGGTGAAGTTTGACCCCAAGGTTCTCGACAGCTTGCCGGAGCCCCTCAAGCCCGAGCAAAAAGCCCCGGTGGTTCCCGAAAAATTTGTATTTTCAGATTCGAAGCCCAAAGCCCCCGATGTGGACTTACAGGTCAAACCCTTGGATGTACAAAAGCAGTTGGTAGAGGAGCGCCCGGAGGCGAAGGCTGAGCTGATATCCGCGAGTCCCCTGCCTGCGTCGGTTGGAAGCTCCCTTGACGGTGAGTTGCGGTCACTTGCGGGGGCGATGTTGCAGGTCGCCCCGAGCTCTAACGCCCAACCGGTGCTGGCTCTTGCCGCCCAGATGGCAAATGCGGCTGGAGCCGGGGGAAGCGGTGCCGTTGGCATGGCGGTGCCAGGACGTCAGTCCATTGAAGACGCGCTGAACGCGATAGGACAGGTCGCCACCCGCGAAAGCCCCGTGGCCATTCCGGGCAACGCGCTATTCGGATACGACAGCTCGGAACTCGGTGAAGAATCTGTTCCGATCCTTGAGAAGATCGCGGATTTACGTCGACGTTTTCCGGATTACATCATGGTGATCATCGGGCACACGGACGCAATGGGCAGCTCTGATTACAACCTGCGTTTGAGCCAGAAGCGCGCCGATGCTGTGCGCGAGTGGCTGATCCGCCGTTATGGAATGGATCCTTCAAAGCTGGAGACGATCGGCCGGGGCGCACAAGAGCTCATGGTGGTGGACGGTTCTGTTGACGAACAGGCACCCAATCGACGTGTGGAAGTGATTCTGCGTCCTGCGAACTTGCCTTCAAAAGCCCCGAAGAAGTAGCAAGGCCTTGCTCGCGCTGATTTGTCGCAGACTTGGTCTGCCTGAGGGCACCTGCTTATTTTTGTGAACGCGCAGCGCGTAGATTAAATGAGCAGCGCAGAGTCTTAGAGGACCTCAAAGAGCATGCTTCGCGCGCCAGACACTCGCAGCGCTTCCAGTCGCGCGTGAGGAGCTCATCCGGCGGAGAGCTCCGAGCTGCTCCGAGCTGCACTGGTGTTCTGCGACCCTCGAGTCCCTCCTGCGAGGGAGTAATCTTCACGGGCGGTCTTCGAGAATTTCCATCGAAAAATCGATGGCCTGTACCGAGTGAGTAAGAGCGCCTATCGAGATATAGTCTACGCCCGCCGCGGCGATTGCTGCAACCGTCGTCAAGTTGACTCCGCCCGAGGCCTCCAGTTTTACACGGTGGGCCACAATTTCCACAGCTTCCCGCAGCATCGCTGTACTCATGTTATCGAGTAAAATAACATCCACGCCCTTGAGGTCTAAAAAGCAGCGAACCTGATCAAGGTTGTCGGCTTCCAATTCCACTCGGACATGCGGGTGGGCGGCCTTAAGTTGGGAGATTGAGTTCTGGAGGCCTGCGAAAGTGCTGTCCGCAGCAAGATGGTTGTCTTTGACCATCACCATATCGTAGAGGCCCATTCTGTGGTTGGTGCCGCCACCGTCGATCACCGCTTTTTTTTGCAGTGCTCTAAGGCCCGGGATAGTCTTGCGGGTGTCGAGAATCTGGGCGGCGGTGCCCTGGATTGCATCCACGAATTTTCGGGTGAATGATGCCACTCCTGAGAGGTGTTGTAGAAAATTCAGCGCAACGCGCTCGGAAGTGAGCAGCGCCGGAAGCGGGCCGGAGATTTCCAGAACCGTGTCTCCCGAGTTCAATAGTGATCCATCCTCTCGAGTGGCAACGGCGCGGATGTTTGGGTCAACTCGCCTGAAGGTTTCAGCCGCGATATTTACTCCCGATAGGACCGCAGGTTCTTTTGCGAAAATGCGGGCTTTTGCCATTCGGTTTTCGCAAAAATATCGGGCCGTTAAGTCGCCGGTTCCGATGTCTTCCTCGAGCGCAAGTTCAATGATGTCTGGCGTGGTTACGGTGGCTGTGGACATGTTAATGAATTACTTTCTCGGCGAGGGGAATTCGGGCCAGACGAGCTGCGATTCAAGTTTGCGCGCGGCATCGCGAATTTCGGCTTCCGGCGAGGACGTTAAGGAAGAGAGCGCATCTGGTTTGCGCGGTAAGGGTAGTTTCGCATCGTTTTCCCGTGGACAAGCGGCGCGTAAAATTTCCGCGCGTCGCCCTGGTGGAACGTTGGTGTCTGAGGCGATGAAATCCAGCAATTCCATCATGCTCTCTGGAATCGTTGCGATACCGGTCGTTAGAAGGTGCAAAATTTTTGAGTGCGCCTCCGTCGGTGCGTTGAAGTCGGGATTACCGAGCAATCGTTTGAGGGTTTCCCATTCCGATCCCTGAAGGGCGGACTGTGCGGCTGCATTGCCAGCCTTTGAGCCGACTTGGAGCGTCAGGATTCGCAGCAGCGATTTGTTTACTAAAGGATGGTTGAAGTGCTGGATGAATTTGAGCAATTGGAGTCGCACAGATTCACTGCGGTCATTGGCAAGCGCGAGAAGTCGGATCTGCAATTCGTCGTCTGTCGCGATCAGGGGTAGAGCGAGGCGAATGACTTCGGCTCGGATTGCCGCTGAAGTGTCAGCCAGCGAGCGCGTGATTTGCTTCGCATCGGGCGGCGAGGTCTCCTCCAGTTGCCGGAGGGCACTGAGCCGTTTTTGATCATCCCCATCGGTGTTGAGCACATGGGAAAGCTCTGAGGGCGATGCGGACTTTTCCTTCGCGTTCACTCCGCTCAGGACGGCGAGGAGTGCGATCAATAGGGGCGCACGTTGCATGCAAAATTGGGTGCCATCGACTTGCATCAGGTGCGGTATTATCGCAGAAATTTATGAAGGGGAAACACGGGTCTTTGGTTGGACTGACAAAGATGGAAGGTTCTGTGGGTTTCAAGCGGCGTGGTTGATTTTGAAACCAGTCACTCTATGTTTGGAACGATATGGCCTGTTCCAAGATAGATCCAGCGCTGCACCAAGCGAAAAAACCCGATTGGATTCGGGTTCGGTTGCCCTCGAACCCGGTGTTTTTCTCGACCAAGGCGCTGGTGTCAGACTTGAAGCTGCACACCGTTTGCGAGGAGGCGCAGTGCCCCAATCGTTGGGAGTGCTGGAGTCAGGGCACGGCCACTTTCATGATTGCCGGGGATCGGTGCACGCGGGCCTGCGGGTTCTGTGCGGTGACTACGGCCAAGCCTTTTGCTCTCGAGGACGATGAGCCTCAGCGGGTTGCGGAGGCGGTTCGCCGGATGCGCCTGAAGCACGTCGTCGTGACCGCTGTGGCTCGGGACGATTTGAAGGATGGTGGCGCGGAGCATTTCGCGCGGACCATCAAAGCGATCCGGGAGTTGGATGACGCCATTGTGGTGGAGGTCTTGACCCCCGACTTTCACGGGCGCGACGAGAATCTGCGCACGGTGATCGAAGCGAATCCGCACATTTTCAATCACAACTTGGAAACCGTCGAGCGGTTGACTCCGATGGTGCGTTCCCGGGCCAAGTATCGGCTTTCGTTGAATGTTTTAGCGCGAGTGAAGGAGATTGCGCCGGCGATGACAACCAAAAGCGGGATCATGCTCGGGCTTGGCGAGGAGGAGACGGAGATTTTTCAGGCGATGGACGATCTCAGGGGAGCCGGGGTGCAAGTGCTGACGATGGGGCAATATCTGAGGCCAAGCCCGCAGCATTTGCCGGTGGTCGAATATATTCGTCCGGAGGTGTTCGAGCAGTATCGTGAAATAGCCTATCGCAAGGGGTTTGAGTACGTGGCCTCCGGTCCTTTGGTTCGCAGTTCCTATCATGCCGCCGACTACACGCCGGGCTCAAAGGGGCATTGATTGAGCGGATGATGCTCAAGGTGAGCGCGTTTGATGTCGGCTGGTTTGCGCTCGACCCTGGGCGGGTGGGCGGCGGGAGGGCGTTTATGGGCTGCTTACTGCTTAAGCCGGAAAACAATCGGCACATCCACGATCGTGGCGATTGGCTCGCCGTCGCGGGTCGCCGGTTTGAATTTCCAGCGGCGGACAGCTTCTGAGGCGGCTCTGTCCAGTCTATGGAATCCGCTCGACTTGGATATTGTGACGATATCCGCGCGGCCCGCTGCGTTCACTTGAACGCTCAGCAGCACCGATCCCTCCTCGTTGGCGTGCTTGCTCTCGCTGGGGTAGCTTGGAGGTGGGTTATAAAGCGCGCTTGGCTTCGAGGTTGTGCCAGAGGCGCCGGTTTGGGTTGCGGGGCCGGGGGACTTATTTGAAGCCGCCGCAGACCCTGTCGTTGAAGGTGGCTTG
>CAMDSZ010000026.1 GCA_945906945.1 Akkermansia muciniphila | reverse complement strand
CAGTGAAGTTGAGGGCGGATTTGCTGCAGTTTGTGGGTGGAAAATAATTTTGCTAAAAGCGCTGCGGATCGCTCTGGCGGAGTTGTCACTCCCCTGGTCGGCGCTATACATTTTACAGCGGGCGTTAGTCTCTAGAATATGTTCTTACCAATCCTTTTGTTTGTCGGCACCTTTGGCTTTTCGCTTTGGGCGATGTGGAGAGTGAAGTCTGTTTACAACCGCTACAGCCAGGTGATGGCGCGTTCGGGAGCCACCGGCGCGGAGGTTGCTGCGGCGATTTTGGATCGTGCGGGGATCCATGACGTGGAGATTCGGGAGCATGATGAAATGCTTGGGGACCACTACGACCCCACTCACAAGCGGTTGGTACTTTCTACTCAGAATTACTCGGGACGCTCCCTCGCCGCTCTGGGGGTGGCCGCCCATGAGTGCGGCCATGCGATTCAGCACAAAATTGCGTACGCGCCGCTCGAGTGGCGGATGGCCTCGGTGACTGTGACGAATTTCGCGAACCAGATCCTGATGTGGCTGCCGCTTATCGGTCTTTTCACGGGGCTGATCCGGCCGTACACGGCGGCGTGGATCATGACGATGGCTTGGGGAGTGATCATGGTTTTCAATCTGATTACCCTCCCAGTCGAGTTCGATGCCTCCAGTCGCGCGAAGCTGATTCTCTCTGACATGGGCTACATCGGAACCGATGACGAAATGGACGGCGTGCGTAAGACTCTGGATGCTGCGGCTTGGACTTACGTCGCCGCGTTCGTGACCTCACTGCTATATTTTCTTTATCATCTGCTGCCGCTGATCATGGGCAATCGGGATGATGACTAAGCCGTGATTGATCGGGCGTTCGTCGGGCTTCACAATGAGGCCTCGATGCCTTTGTCTCGAGGGAATGGGCAATTGACGGTTTTGCGCTCACCAGTCTTTTTCATTTCAAGACCGTTCGTCCGGCTGATCCGTCAGACTCAAAGGGTTTACTGAGGTTTTGAGGGGGACTGTGAAACGGTAATCATGGAGCCGAACACTTCTTCCCGAATCCACCTGATGGTGGAATCATTTTGGGTTGGAAGGAAGTTGTCTCGTACGCCGACGTAACCAAGGTTTTCGATTCTTTGCCATCCGACCGCGACGACCTCGTGTCCCCACGATAAATGTGGCTTGTGTGGGAGTCGCACAACGCACGATACCAGCGCGGGCCGCGCGGACTGAATTTCCTGGCGGAGCTTCTTGGAGTCAAATTTCGCGAGTTCCACTCGGACTGCTGCTCCATGTTCTTCAGCATCCTTGCGGAGTGCATTTGCGAGTTCGTCGGGAAAGGCGCCGCTGAGCGCGCTGCCATCGTCGGTGTAACCGGAGGTGTCTGCGATTTCCTGCATCTGCATTTTGGATCGAAGCCGCAGGGTGGTTTTTTTGAGAATGTCTGCGGGCTGGCTCGATGCGGGTCCGCCCCATTGTGGGATCTCTCCCGCGGCCCAGTAGCCCACAAGGCAAGCTGCGGCGGTGGGGACGCAGCCGGATGCCGTTTGCGGGAGTTGTTTGCCCGTGACTGGAAACTGCTGCAGGTTTGGAACTCTGCCGATTTGTGCGCCTTCCCGGGGGGCGAGTGGTGAAGGCAGGTCGAGCGCGAATTCATGCAATTCCTTTTCGGGGCCAGTCTCGAACATGAAGTGCCCCCGCCCGAGCGCTTCGATGCGAACCGGCACGTACCAGATCGGGCCTAATCCGGTGGGCCAAGGTTGACCGGGCGCCTGGCTGATTTTTTCGGGCTCGGCAATATCGAGCGCGGCGCCTGAATATTCGGTGTTGCCCAACAGAAACGCGCAAAGAACCCGCGCCTTTTCGCGAATCAGATCTGCCCCGGGTGCCGCGTGGCAGGGAAGGGTGCTGGCAAGCGCCAGCAGGATGATCAGCAGCGGTTTTGAGGCATGTTTCGCCTGTGGCCTAAGGAAAGGGGGGGAGTCTTGCATATTGAGGTGGGACAGGGATGTGAAAACGGACCCTGGGGACATTCAGGTATTTCGGGGAAGGATTGCCAAGCCTGCACCGCAAAGTATTGGTTATTCATGATTGTTGGAATCGATTTGGGCACCACGAACTCGCTGGTTGGCGTGTATGACTCAGGCTTTGTTACTTTGATCGCCGATGAGGCGGGCGAGCGCCTGACTCCGTCCGTGGTGCACTATCCCGCGGAGGGTGAAGTGCTGGTGGGGCGCACGGCGGTGCGCATGCGCACCTTGGCTCCAAAGCGGACTGTTTATTCCGCCAAGCGTTTCATCGGTGGCCGCGTGGGGGAGGAGGAAGGCAGGTTTGATTACCCCGTCGTGGGCCAGCCCGGGAACCCGGTCCGCTTTCGGATTGGCGACGTGATGGTGTCTCCTGAGGAGGTTTCTGCGCAGGTGCTCAGGAAGCTCAAAATGGACGCCGAGCGCGCGTTGGGACGTCCCGTCGAAAAGGCCGTGGTCACCGTGCCCGCGTATTTTAACGATGCGCAGCGCAACGCCACAAAGAAGGCGGGCGAACTCGCGGGTTTGGAGGTGGTGCGAATTCTCAACGAACCCACGGCTGCCGCCCTCGCGTACGGGCTCGACCGACTGCAGGACCGCGCCCGTGTCGCAGTGTACGATCTTGGGGGCGGGACATTTGATATATCGATACTCGAACTGAACCAAGGTGTGTTTCAGGTGCTCGCAACCAACGGAGATACGCGTCTTGGTGGCGACGATATCGACGCGGCGCTTGTCGAATATCTGGCGGAACAATCGGGCGTTACGGCACGCGAGGAGCGGGAGCGGCGTCTGGCGGATCCTTCCGTGCGCGCCCGCTTGCGTGAGGCTGCCGTTGATGCCAAGCACCGGCTTTCCGAAGCGGAGCAGGTGGATGTTTCGCTGCCATTTCTGGAGGGCAGTCAATCGCAGGTTTTCGTGATCACGCGTGAACTACTCGAAAAGCTAGCCCGGCCGATCCTTGAGCGTACGCGGATACGTTGCGCGCGTGCGCTTGCGGATGCTGGTCTGCGGGCGGACGAATTGCAGGAGGTCGTGCTTGTTGGTGGTTCCACCCGGATGCCAGTCGTGCGGGCGCTAGTGGCGGAAATGTTTGGCAGGACGCCCAACACCACGCAGAACCCGGACGAGGCCGTGGCGAATGGCGCAACTTTGCAGGCGGCGATTTTGGATGGAGCGTTGCGCGAGGTCGTGCTGCTGGATGTGACGCCGCTCTCGCTCGGAATCGAGACTTTCGGTGGACTCATGAATGTGATCGTGCCGCGCAACACCACCATTCCCTTCAAGGCGGGCGAGATGTTCACTAACGCGGTCGCCGGCCAGCGCTCCATGCTCATCCGTGTTCTGCAGGGCGAACGGGAAAAAGCAGACGACAACTGGGAGCTGGGGCGGTTCGAAATTCCATTTGAACCGTTGCCAAAAGGGCAGGCGCGCGTCGGCGTTCAGTTCGAGATCGATGCAAACGGGATTCTCAAAGTGCTTGCACGTGATATGAACACCGGGTCTGAAAAAGTCGTGGAGATGGCGAGTGCGGTGGATGTGAGTGACGAGGCGGTTGAGAAAATGCTAGAGGATTCTTTGGAGCACGCGTTTGAAGACATGAACGCGCGGATTTACACTGAGGCCAGGTTGAAGGCCGAGGAGATGCTGCCCAGCGTTGAGAAGGCCCTGGCACTGGTTGGCGACCGGCTTTCGGCTGAGAACATCCATGCGATCCGCTCCGCGATGGAGGACGTGCGGGTGGCGATGCACTCAAATGCGGCGCAGCAGCTCAAAAAGGCCGCCGCTATCCTGGACGACTGCACGCAGGTGCTGGCAACGCTTCTGGTTGAATCAGCCATGGATGCCGTCTCACAGAACGCGGGAGGCGTGGGGCAGTGACGCTGGACCGTAATCATTGGGTGAATGTCGGGTTTTTCAGCCGTGAAATGGCTTTTAGGGCTGGGCTTTGCTCCGCGTGTTTTGCTCTGAGCGGTTGCTTGTTTATTCCAAAAATTAGCCGCCCAAACGCGCCGGTTGCCGAACGTTTTCCGGCCTCCGGCGCGGATGCGTCTGGATTTGCAGATGACATTCTGTGGCGCGAGTTTTTTCGGGAACCGAGGCTGCGCGCTCTTCTGGAAATCGCGTTAGAAAATAATCGCGACCTGCGTCAGGCGGTGCTTCGTGTTGAACAGAGCCGCGCACAGTATCGTGTCACCCGTTCCCAACTCGCGCCCTCCGCCGACGCACGTGCCGAGATGACGCGCTCCGAAGCGCGTGACGTGGTTTCGGAACGGTGGGCTGCCAGCACTGGCATCGCGGCCTACGAGCTGGATCTTTTTGGGCGGATCCGAAGTTTGAGCAAGCAGGCATTGGAGACTTATTTTGCCACAGCAGAGGGTAGGAGAAGCGCCGAGATCTCCTTGGTTGCCGAGGTTGCCACGCGGTATTTTGGTCTGAGGCAGGCGGAGGAGCAGTTGGTTCTGGCCCGTGAAACGCTGGCCGCCGTGGAGCAGCTTTACTCACTGAATAAGGCCACCTTCGATGTGGGAGCCACCAATGAATTGAATCTGCGTACGTCCGAGGGGCAGGTTCAGAATGTGCGGATCAGTGTTATCACCTACGAGCGTGAAGTGGCGCAGGCGCGAAATGCGATTGTGTTTCTCATCGGCGCTGAACTGCCCGCCTCGCTGCCAGGCCCGCGGGCGTTTCTGGACGGAGCACTCCTTGCGAAAATTCCTGCGGGCCTCCCCTCCGATTTGGTGCAGCGCCGCGCGGACATCATCCAGTCCGAGCACGAATTGTACGCTGCGAATGCAAACGTGGGCGCGGCGCGTGCGGCTTTCTTTCCGCAAGTGCGTCTGACCGGCTCGCTTGGTTCATCGAGTGACGAGCTTGCGAAGCTGTTCGGAAATGGAACTGGCGTCTGGAGTTTCTCACCTCAAGTCAGTCTGCCGATCTTCACGGGGGGCAGAAACGTGTCGAACCTTGAGGCAGCAAAGCTTGAGGTGCAGATCAAGGTGGCGGCGTATGAAAAGGCGGTTCAGAGGGCCTTTCGTGAGGTGGCTGACGCGTTGGTTGCGACGAATACCTACTTAGAGCAAACCGCAGTCCAGCAGTCGGCGATCGATGTGCAGCGGCGCAGGTTCGAGCTCGCTGACGCCCGTTACAGGCAGGGGGAAGACGCTTATCTTAACGTGCTTTCTGCGCAGCAGGATCTGTATTCCGCGCGGCAGGGGCATCTGGCATCGCAGTATAACAAGATTACGAGCCAGATTGCGCTGTACAAGGCCCTGGGGGGTGGGTGGAAATGAACTTCATGTTCGGCAAGCATGCGTTTGCGATGGAAATGAGGGCAGCAAGGATTTTGCTGCTGGCCTTTGGGCTGGCGTTATTCGCCTGCAAACCCAAAGGCGAGCAGTTGCTCAAGTACGAGACTGCTAAAGTGACCCGGGGCGAACTCGTGCAGAATGTCACGGCGAGCGGGAGTCTCAGCGCCGTTGGGAGCGTGGATGTGGGAAGCCAGGTGAGCGGAAAGATCGCGGCCCTTTATGTCGACTTTAATTCGCCTGTTAAGAAGGGGCAGCTCGTTGCAGAGATTGACCCCACGGTTTATTCAGCGGTGCTCCGGCAAAGCGAAGGGGAGTTGTCCGCGGCCAAGGCGGATGTGGTGCTGCGTAAACAGAACTTGGCGCGGAAGGAGGCACTTGTTCCTCTTAAGGCGGCCTCACAATTTGATCTAGATCAGGCTACCGCCGAGTTGGCGCGGGCGGAGGCGACTGTCGTCATTCGCCAGGCGATTCTCGACAACGCCGCAGCCAACGTGGCGTTTTGCAAGATCACGGCTCCGGTGGATGGAATCGTCATCTCGCGCAAGGTTGATGTGGGCCAGACGTTGATCGCGTCCATGACCACGCCGGTGCTGCTTGTGATCGCGCAGGACATCACCAAAATGAATATCAGCGCGGCAGTATCCGAGGCCGATATCGGCCAGCTTAAAACAGGACAGAACGTGGAGTTCACCGTAGACGCGTATCCGGATGAGACTTTCAAGGGCGTGGTCATTCAGGTCAGACGTGCGCCTACCACCACCCAAAACGTGGTCACTTATGACACCATCATTTCGGTGGATAACCCCGAGCAAAAGCTCTTCCCGGGAATGACCGCAGACGTGTCGATACGGGTTGCCGAACGCAAAGATGCGTTGAAGATTTCTAATAGCGCTCTTCGCTATTCGCCGCCTGAGTCCGCCGTATTTGAGAGCAGGCCGCCAAGCCGTCTGGAGCGCAGGCAGCGCTTGGTTTATGCGCTCATCAGTGAGACTAACCAGCTCAGACCGCTTGTGGTTCGAGCCGGAATCAGCGATGGCGTGGAGACCGAGATGGCGGAGGGTATTGAGGAGGGTGTGGAGTTGGTGATTTCGAATTCGGTCGCCGGCCCAAAAGCAGGCGGTCCGTTCGGGCCGTCCCGCCGCGGACCATGAGCCCGCCGCTGATCGAGTTGCGGGGAATCGAGAAAACCTACCGCACGGAGGCGGTCGAGGTGCGTGCGGTGCGCGGCGTTGACCTCCGCATCGCCCGCGGTGAGTTTGTCGCGGTGATGGGTTCCAGCGGCTCCGGCAAATCAACCTTGATGAACATCCTTGGGTGCCTGGACCGTCCCACCGGAGGCGAATATTTTCTGGATGGTGAGGCCGTCTCGCAGATGAAGAAGCGTGACCTCTCGATTCTGCGCAACGCCAAGATCGGGTTTGTGTTTCAGAGTTTCAACCTGCTGGCTAGGACAAGCGCCATAGATAACGTGGAGCTGCCGATGTTTTACAGCCAGCCCTTGGTTGCACGCGCACAGCGGCGCCAGCGGGCGCTGGAGGCGTTGAAAAAGGTCGGGCTGAGCGACCGCAGCGGACATCACCCCAGCCAGCTTTCTGGCGGACAGCAGCAGAGGATCGCGATCGCGAGGGCGCTCGTGAACTCCCCTGAACTGGTGCTTGCGGATGAGCCGACAGGAAACCTGGATACACGCACCAGCGCCGAAATCATGGGCTTATTTCAAGCGCTCAACGAAGCGGGAATCACAATCATCATGGTGACCCACGAACTCGACATTGCGGCGTATTCAAAGCGGGTGATTGTGATGCGCGACGGCCGTATTCTGAGTGATCAGGTGAATGAAACTCCGCGGCACGCAGATGTTGAAATTGCGCGCATTGATCGCGAGGAACGGGAGGCGAAGTTGGGTTGATTTATGGGCGCGTTTTCAACCATCGGCGTGTTTTGCGCAAGATCGCTTTTGACCGCATGGATCTCGATGCGTGCTTTGCGAAGGAACGCCATGCGATCCACTCTCACCGCCCTTGGGATCATCATCGGCGTTGCCTCTGTGGTCACCATGGTTGCGGTCGGCAACGGCGCTCAGGCGCGGATTGAGGGGCAGGTTGCTGCGCTCGGGCAAAACATGCTTATGATCTTCGCTGGCAGCCGCCGGGCGGGCGGAGTGCACGGGGGGCTGGGAAGCGCGCGAACGATGACGGTGTCCGACGCGCTTGCGATAGAGCGTGAGGTGGATCATGTCGTTGCGGTCAGTCCAGAGGTGTCCACTGTCGCACAGGTGGCGGCAAACGGGCGGAACTGGTCGACAAGCGTGGCCGGCGAATCGCAGGATTATCTCAAGATCCGCGACTGGAAGCTTTCCTCCGGCATGATGTTTTCCGAGCGGGAGGTGCGGAGTGCGGCTCGCGTGGCGGTGGTCGGATCAAAGACCGCCAATGAGCTTTTCGGGCCGTTGGATCCGCTGGGGCAAAGTCTGCGGATTCGGAACATTCCATTTGTGATCATCGGCGTCCTCTCCAGCAAAGGGGCGGGGATGGGTGGGCAGAACCAGGACGACCGCGTGGTGATTCCCTTTACCACTGCGATGAAGCGGTTGACTGGTGAAAAGTTCATTCGCTCCATCAACATTCAGATCGAAAGTTCGGCATACATGGAGTCGGCACAGCAGGAGATTGGCAACCTGTTGAGGCAGCGGCATGGAATTCCGACTGGGCGGGAGGATGATTTCAACGTGTTTAATCAAAAGGAGATCGCGGATACGGTGGGTTCGATTTCGCGGGTGATCACGCTTCTGCTAGGTGCGATATCCGGTATTTCGCTCGTGGTGGGTGGGATCGGGATCATGAACATCATGTTGGTGAGCGTGACTGAGAGAACGCGGGAGATAGGAATCAGGATCGCGGTGGGGGCGCAACCGGGCGACATCCGTTTGCAGTTCTTGATTGAGGCCGTGACCCTGAGTTTGTTTGGCGGCGCGCTCGGGGTTTTGTTCGGGGTAGGTGCCGCGCACCTGGTCGGTATGTTCGTTGAATTCGTGCCCGTGGTTTCGCCGGGCTCAATCGTACTGGCTTTCAGTGTGAGCTTCGGAATCGGCGTGTTTTTCGGCTTCTACCCTGCGCGAAAGGCTGCCGCACTCGATCCGATCGTGGCGCTGCGCTACGAGTGACACCGAACTGAAGGCCTCGGAAAGATTGCTGAGCATAGGAGATTGGCAGGGGAGACCCCCCGTGGTGCGCGGGATAGGTTTTGAGCTCAACCAAGCCGGATGCAACAGGCTACCTATGCTCCACGCTGCGTTAGCCGGGGCTGCTGGTAGCCTTATAGACTTCGTGAAAAGCGTTTCTTACCTTCCTCCACGGCTGTTGCCGAATCTGCGTCCACCTGCGCGGCCCCCTGCACCTTGAGGGCGTCTGGGCCGCGCCTCGCGGGAATCCCGCGGGCCGCGCGTGTCGATCGGCATTGGCGGTTCAGGGGCTGCGTAGTCGAAGCCGTCAGCCTTCTTGCGAACAATTCCGCGGCCAATGAAACGCTCGAGTGAGCGCAGGTTCGAGTAGTCGTCCTGACACACAAAGCTGATAGCGTCTCCGATGGCATGCGCGCGTCCCGTGCGGCCGATCCGGTGTACGTAATCCTCCGGTTGCGGCGGGAAGTCTAGATTCACCACATGCGAGATGCCGTCCACATCGATGCCGCGGGCCGCAATGTCGGTGGCCACGAGAACGCGGACCGCTCCCGAGCGGAAATCCGCAAGGGCGCGCAGCCGCTGGTTCTGCGAACGGTTAGCGTGCAGTGTCGCCGTCTTGATGCCGATGGACTCAAGCCGCCGCGCAACGCGGTCCGCTCCGTGTTTGGTGCGGGTAAAAACCAACACCATGTTCATTCCCGGATCCTTCAGTAGGTACGCCAGAAGCGAAGCCTTGAGGTGTCTTGGAACCTCGTAAACGAGTTGAGTGACTGTTTCCGCGGGATTCGAGCGACGCCCGATTTGGACCGTCTTCGGTTGGTGTTGGAATTCGTGGGTGAGCGCCTCGATCTCTTTGGAAAGGGTCGCCGAAAAAAGGAGCGTCTGCCGCTTCTTCGGCAGCGAGTTGAGCACCCGCCGGATCGCAGGCAAAAAGCCCATGTCCAGCATCCGGTCTGCTTCGTCCAGCACGAGGTGTTCGAGGTTCGCAAAATTCGCGCAGCGCTGCCCCATCAAATCCAAAAGCCGGCCCGGAGTCGCGATGACCATTTCCGCGCCGCTCCTGAGTGCCTGCATCTGGGGGCGCTCCGAAACTCCTCCGAACACTTTTGCGATGCGAACCGGCATGTGCTTGGCGTAGGCGCAAACGTTTTCCTCGATCTGCACCACCAGTTCGCGGGTTGGCGCCAGGATCAGGGTGCGGGTGGAATTGCCGGGCTTCGGCGGCTGCGTGTGCAAACGGTGCAGCAGCGGAAGTGTGAATGCTGCGGTCTTGCCGGTGCCGGTTTGGGCGATCCCAATCAAGTCATGGCCCTTCAGGATTTCTGGGATTGCGGCGGCTTGGATGGGCGTGGGTTCCGTGTAGCCGGTGTCTTGAATGGCTTGGATGATTAAGGGATGGAGACCGAGACTTTTAAAGGGCATGCACTAACACCCTCGCCCCATTTTGTTTAAAATGCACGGTTGAAGATGGTTTTTTTGAACAAGGGCCCCGTTGAAGCTCATGAAAAGTCTACTGGTTCGCGACGTTGTGTATGATTCGATGAGATCTTTTGCGCCGATTAAGCGCAGTTCGCCCTGCATTTTTGTGTGGATGCAGGCGCGCTGATTGAGGAGGGTTGTATGCAGTTAACGCTCAAACAAATGAACGCTCGGTGCCCATGAACTTTTTCGTCGCGCAAGATCAGGCTCGGAGCAGAACCAGTTGGCTTCTGTTTTTGTTCAGTCTTGCTGTTGGCGGCACGATTTTAGGGGTTCATTTCGCGGGCGTGTCCGCGTGGGCTCTCGCCATGAACAAGGAGGGTGAGGCGGTGCTAATGTATTGGGAGCTTTTGCCAAAAACCGCGATTGCGATTTCTTCAATCATCCTCGCCGCGGTTTGGATGAAGCGGCGGAGCATTTCGGCGGGCGGCGCTGCGATCGCAGAACAGCTCGGAGGCCGCCGCATCGAGCCCAACTCGAGCGAGCCGGCCGAGCGGCGGCTGCTCAACGTGGTTGAGGAGATGGCCATCGCCTCAGGAGTTGCGGTGCCAGCGGTCTATGTCCTCGAGGAGGAACCCGCAATCAACGCCTTCGCGGCAGGACTAGACCCCGCTGAAGCAGTCGTCGCGGTGAGCCGCGGCTGCATGCGGCGGCTTTCGCGTGAGGAGTTGCAGGGGGTCGTGGCCCACGAGTTCAGCCACATTTTGAACGGGGACATGCGGATGAACTTCAGGATGATCGGCTGGATTGCTGGAATTGTTGCGCTCACCGTGATCGGCCGGGTTCTGTTTGAAGTCGGCGCACGCATGGTGGCCAACCGTCCACGGCAGTCAGATCGAAAAGACATGGGAGGCGCGCTGGCATTAGGGCTTTTCGCTGTTGGCGCGATTCTGCTCGTGGTCGGATGCGTGGGCACATTTTTTGGCAAATGGATTCAGTCGGCGATTTCAAGACAGCGCGAATTTCTCGCCGACGCCTCCGCCGTGCAGTTCACTAGATTTCCAAGCGGCATCAGCGGTGCGTTGAAAAAGATTGGAGGTTTTCCGGAGGGCTCGGCTTTGCGTGCGCCCCGCTCGACAGAAGCGCGTCATATGATGTTTGGAGAATCAGCCTCTGGATTTTTTTCGAGGCTCTTTTTTGCAACTCATCCGCCGCTAAAGGCGAGGATTCGCGCGATTGAACCCGACTGGGACGGAGGTTTTGCCGAGGCGCAGGAACTATCGGAAGGCGACTATGAGGAAACCGGACATAACGTTGCCTCGCTCCTCCCGGGGGATCCCTCGCAGAAAGTCGGTTCGAATAATCTGCCACCGCCCCTTCCTGACTTGGGGGAAATGCCGGGTGCGGCGCAAACAGTGTACGCGCGGCGGATACTCGCGGAGCTGCCGCCGGGCTTGCGCGAGATGAGTCATGACCCGGCCCAGGCGGCAGGGCTTCTCTCGAGGCTTGTGGCTGCAGCCCATGATGGATCGCCGCGAGGAGCGGCGGGCGATCCCGTTGCGGAATGCACGATCGAACAACGCATGGTCTTGCTCGAGCTTGTGATTCCCGCGGTTCGCAGGCTCGGGCGAGAGCCAGTTGCGGAGCTGATGCGGGATTGTGAGGCGCAGGCGGAGGCGGATGGACAGATCAATCTGCTTGAACTGGCTATGCTTGAGGCGATTCACCGGCACCTGGGAATCGCTTCTGGGCTCAGCAAAGCTCCGAAGGTGCGCCATCATCGGTTCGATGCGGTGCACAGCGAGTTTCGACTGATCCTTTCGGCGCTTGTTCTGATGGGGCACGAATCGGCGGAGGCCCAGGAGGCGGCTTTTGCTTCGGGCTGGATGGAGTTTGGGCAGCCTTCGCAAGGTCGCTGCCTTAAAGGCGAGATCGACGTGGGGGCTCTGACCCAAGCATTCCGCAAATGCGAACAGGCAAGCAACGGATTGCGCCGCTCGCTGCTCGCAGCGTGCATGAGGGCGTCGCTTCATGACGGGTTGTTTCGGGAGGCTGAACGCTTCTTTGTGCGGGCGATCGCGGATGCTATTGGCTCACCATTGCCGCCGTTCCCGGAGTCATAAGCCGCAGAGAGGGAGGTTTCCGGACGGTCGGGGTGGTGTTTGGTGCTTCTCGGCGAGGGTGCCGCTAGGCAAGGGTGCGTTTCGGCGTAAACGGGGAGTGTGAAATATAAAAGTTGCGTTGGCATTTGGTCCGTAAAACCCCCAAAGTCAGGGTTCATTTAAAGAAACATCATGCACAAAGTCCCCCATTCAGCTTTGTTTGCCCTTCCAATTTTCGCTGCATTTTCCGCATCTGCGGAGCCGGTGCAGAGCGACATGCTTTCGAGCGTCGGTAACTTCCTCGCATCCCTGACTGCTGAGCAGAAGAGCAAAGCCTCATTCGGCTTTGACGATGCCGAGCGCAAGAATTGGCATTTTATTCCGAGGGTCCGCCAGGGATTGACAATGAAAGAAATGACTCACGAACAGCGTTTGCTTGCGCATGCCCTGTTCGCCTCAGGAATGAGTTCGCGCGGATACGGCAAAGCAGTATCCATCATGAGTCTCGAGGCGATTTTGGCGGAAATGGAAAAGGGCCAAAGCGGCAAGGCGGTACGCGATTCAGAAAATTATTTCTTTTCGATTTTCGGCACGCCTTCCGCGGATAAACCATGGGGCTGGCGCATGGAAGGGCACCACCTTTCCTTCAACTTCACTTGCACAGGCAAGGAGGCCACGGTTACTCCGTCGTTCATGGGCACCAATCCGGGTGAAGTTCGTGAGGGGCCGCGCAAGGGAATCCGCGTCTTGGGGCAGGAGGAAGATTTTGGGCGCGAATTGGTGAAATCGTTGAGCGCGGAGCAGCGCACAAAAGCGGTGATCAACTCGACCACACCCAAAGATGTGGTGAACGATCCGGCCCGTCTCGATCTTACCGCGCCCGAGGGGCTGCCCTACTCGGAATTCAACCCGGCGCAGCGCCAGTTGGCTGAGCGTTTGGTGCGCGAATACCTCGGCCGCCATCGCCCCGAAGTCGAGGCGATGGAATGGGACCGAATCCGCTCCTCCGAACTGGCGGGGGCGGCGTTTGCTTGGGCTGGCGGGATGCAGCCCGGCGAGCCGCATTACTACAGGTTTCAGGGAAAGAATTTCGTTGTGGAGTTTGATAACACTCAGAACGGCGCCAACCACCCGCATGCAGTGTGGCGGGATCGCAACCGCGATTTCGGTGTCGATCCGTTAAAGGCGCATTACGATAAGGCGCATAAGAATTAACCCCCAGTGATGTCAGGGCAGGGTTGAGCGGGGATTGATCCACGCAATTTGGTGGTGGCCGAAATGCAGCTTAGGCGCTGGCCTCCGCGGGGCTTTCTGCAGGGGTTCAGCGCTCGTCTGATGTCTTCAGTCCGTGTTGTTCCATCCAGTTGGCGACGTCTGCGCCGGCTCAATCCTGAGCCGACATTTTTCCCCCACCATCAGGCGTGGGATTCCTTCGTCGTCAAAATCCCGAACGTGAATGGCCATCGACTCTAGCATTTGATCTAGAGAAGAGATCGACGAACGATTGAAATATCAAAGCGTTCGCGAGAATTCCTCAAGCGAGCTGGCGCGTAGCGCACTTTCAAAAAGGCGCTGTAGATTCGCCGGACTGTTGATGGCCTCAACAGCCTCGCGGATTCCCTCCGGATATGCCCCATGCCTGATTTCCAAAGCGCGAAGAACCGCATCCCTGAGCGCTTGAACCCGCCCCTCCTCTTTACCTTCAAGCTTGCCCTCTGCTCTGAGTCGGTCGGCGAGTGTCATGGTTTTATCTTTGAGCGGTTGGGTGCGAATTCTTTGGATGCGTTCCTTGAGCGCGGGCGTATGCAGATCCGCATTCAAAACATATCTTAGCAGCTGTTCGAATGCACCCTCGGATATCGAAAACAAAAGCGGTTCGTCCCATACTTCGTCGCCCAGCAGCTCGTTGACAGGCTCCGCCTTGAGCGCGCGCAGCGTTAGGATTCCTTCGGGGGTTCCAGCAATATCCTCGTACCGAATCCGCACCAACTCCAGAAGCTGGTACGCGAGCGCGGGCTGCCAGGGGCGCAAGATTTCAGTGAACTCAGGTGGAAGATCGATTAGGTCCTCCAAACGCGGAGCTGTTTTCCAAGGGCGCTTACCCTGCGCCAGCACAATTGGGAGAACCGCCGGCAGCTTCGCCGGGGGCGCATGATTCTTTGCGAACCGCTCCCAGATGCGCAGGATGTACGATAGCATGCGGAGGGCCATGCGGGGGTCCTCGGTGCTCTGATGCTCGAAGAGCAGATAGATGAAAGCGTCGCTTTGGGACAGTTTGATATGAAAGAGCAGGTCGCTCTCCGAGCTTGCAAACTGGGGGTCAATGAAGGAGCAAGGCTCCAGAGCGAGCGAGGTCCAGTCGATCGCGGCCGCGAGTGGCTTCGGTAGGTGGTTCTCGAAGAGGCCGCGAGCGTTCTCCGGTATGGAGAATGTTGATTTCAGGAGCTTGTCGTTGGGCTGATGGATGTCGTCCCCCGGCATTGTGTAATCAGGATGGGCATGCGCGCAGGCAGGCTTCGAGCGTGCCTACTATCTGACTCGGATGTGGCCCAGAGGATGGCCGGAAGAGAGCGGCGCTTCGGGAGGATTTGCAGTTGAATATGGGCGATCGATATCTAGCCTTCCGCGCATGCGCCATCGGTCGCTCACCCTCCACGGACCTTCGGGGATTGTCCACACCCTCGAAACCGGCGAGTCAGAGTTTGTGCTGGGCGCGGAAACCGGGCCCGACGTGTTTAGTGTCACTGGCGAGGGCGTGGCGGCCCGTTATGCGTGGGTTTCGATTGGCGGTGCGGGTTTGCAGGTCGAGGATCTCGCGGGTGGCCCTCAGTAATCAGTGAGGCGAACATTTTCGGACGCGTTTATCACCCGCGGATTTGTTGGATGAGAAATTCCGCAGGCTCCGGAGCATCGAAAGTGCGGAATCCCCACTGGAAACGCGTAGCCCCAGCTTGCGCGTACATGACCTTACATTGGGATGGGGTGAGTCGTCCCTTCGCTGCTTCGCCGCTTCTTTGGTGCAATCCGCGCCTGGGCGCAGCTGGGGCTACGCGCTCCCAGGGGTTGGCGATGGGGCGCTCTTTTAAAAATGTGGACGCCCTGCGCCGCAAAGCCCCGCTCCGAATGAAGTTAACACAACCTCGCGCCTCTGGCGCTTATGTTACTCCTTTTGCTGCACTGCAAGCGCAAGCTGGTGAAGTGCGCGCAAATCCAGTTTTCCGCTGGCGAGGTGCGGAATCTCGGGCGTTTTCACCAATTTTTTTGGAATCCACAGATTCGGCAGCCCGGCCTCGTTCAATTTTAACCTGAGGTTCTGCATGTCGACTTCCCGCGTGCTTACCAGCACCAGTGCTTCCCCTTTGGATTCGTCGGGGATGCCCGTGATCGCGATGCTCTTCTCCTCCTGCGCGAGTTCCAGCACGGCGCAGATGCGTGTTTCGATGGTCTCGTGCGGCACCATTTCCCCTGCGATTTTTGAAAAGCGCGAAAGCCTGCCTTCGATGTACAAAAAACCGTCCTCGTCAAAACGTCCGAGATCTCCGGTCCGCAGCCATCCGTCATGCAGCACTTCGGCGGTACGTTTTGGATCATTTAGATATCCTTCGAAAATATTCGGGCCTTTAACCCAGAGCATCCCCGTCGATTCAAGTGGCAGTTGCGCGCCCGTGTCAGGGTCGCGGATTTGCGCCGCAATGCCGGGCGCGAGTTTGCCCGTTGATCCTCTGCGGCTGCTTGGTTGTACATAGAGTTTTGAGTCGAGGGTCGCGGGTTGTGGCAGATTGACACTCACTACCGGCGAGGTTTCTGTGAGTCCGTATCCCTGCAGCACTTCTTTGCCGAATCGGGCTTCGAACGCGTCTGCAAGGTCCATCGGCAGCTTTTCCGCGCCGGTAACGATCAGCTCAAGACTGCGGAGTTGGTGCGCCTCCGCTTTGCGCAGGTATCCGCGCAAAAATGTCGGCGTGCTGCACAGGAGTTGGATCCCGTATTTCTCAATTAGCTCGACGTTTTTGGGAATATCCAGCGGGCTCGGGAATGAAACGGCCTGCAGTCCCTTGAGGATCGGGTACCACAGCGTGACAGTGCTGCCGAAGGAGTGGAAAATCGGGAGGCATGCAAGGATCCGCGATTCGGGACGCAATCCGAGCATCGTGGAAAACTGATCCACGTTTCCGAGAATATTCCGGTGCGAAAGCACGACGCCCTTAGGATCACCGGAGCTACCGCTTGTGAAGAGAATGATGGCCTCCTCGCGGTCGCCTAGAGTCGGGGTGCGAGCGATCCATGCGACGGCCGATGCGGGCAACACCGCACATAGCGCTTTCCATGCGACGATTTTCGAGAAAAGCCGCGGTAGGATCTTTTCGACAAACAGCAGGCTGTCGGGCCAGGGAAATGCGGGAAACTTTTCCTTGAACGCCTCGGCGGTGATCGCCTGATGGATCTCCGCGATGCGCAGCGCGGCCTTGATCGCGTCCGCACTCGCGGTGAAGTTGAGGTTCACGGGAATCTTGTTTGCGAGAACCACCGCTAGGTTGGCAATGGCCGCGCCCTTGCCCGGCGGAAGCACGATTGCGATGCGGCGCCCCGGGCAGTGTTTGCGGATGTAAGCGGAAAGCGCAAGTGCCGCGGCCAGCAGCGTGCCGCGCGATATTTTACCAGCATCCATCCCGTCAATGATCGCAGGCTGCGAGGGGGCGCGCATCAGGCCGCGAATGGCTTCAATCCCGAGATGGCTGCGGTGCTCTGGGCGCGCTTGAAATGCGCGTTCGCCGAGATGGAGCAAAGTTTCACGCACCCGCGAGACGGTGGCTTCATTCGAGGGAATCGCCTCCCCAAAGGTGACGCTCACCGGGTAAGGAAAGCATTTTGGCCATTTGAAAAAGAAGCGGCCTTCGGAGAAGGAAAAAATCGAGCCCCAGAGTTGATCAAGCCAGACCGGAACAACCGGGGCAGCGGCTGACCGTGCGATGAGCTCGAATCCGCGCCTGAGTTTCAAGAGCGTCCCGATTCGCGAGATCTCACCTTCGGGAAACAGACAGACCACCTCTCCCTGCCGGAGCAGCTCGGCGGCCGTGACGATCGCCTCCTTTGCGCGCTTTTGGGAAACGGGCACACCGCCGAAAATGCGCAGGATCGGGTTGAGTGTGCGCGACCGGTACAATTGGTCGTCTACCAGGAACCGGATCGGGCGGGGACAGGCAACCTGGAGCAGAATGGCATCCACCCAGCTCAGGTGGTTGGGCAGAAGCAAAAAGCCGCCCTCGGGTAGTGCGGGGAAGGGATCGGAGGTGATCCGGTAAAAGCGGTTAACGATCCAGCTGCCGACCAGACGCAGCACGGCTGGTGCGAGGGGTTCATTCGGTTGGGAGTTCATTCGGGGTGGAAGCGCGGATAACCCTGTAGTCCGCTTTGGCGACAACCGCCATTCTCTTTCGCGCGAGGACGCGGGATTGCGGTTCCGCCCGGCATTGAGCATGGTGCCTTTGGATATGAATGCGGTACTGGATCAAAAGCCTTTCCTGTTGCGGCTGGGCGCGTTTGTGCGGTTCTCGCACACTGTGTTTGCGCTGCCCTTTGCCCTGAGTTCGATGTGGGAGGCGGGAAATGGGCGTGTGCAGGCAGCGGTGTTCGGGTGGATTCTGGTTTGCATGGTCGGGGCGAGGACGGCGGCGATGTGCTTTAACCGGTTGATGGATTGGGAAATCGACAAGGGTAACCCGCGCACGGCAGACCGCCACAAGTTGGTGACCCGGCCCCAGGCATGGGGCGTACTGGCGGTTTCCGTCTGCTTGGTGTTCGCTGCCACTTGGAACCTGAATCCAATGTGTTTTTACCTCACGCCGCTGATGCTGTTGATCATCGGTTTTTACTCGCTGACCAAGCGGTTCACGGCGTTGTCGCATCTTTTCCTGGGCCTCGCGCTGGGGGTGGCGCCCATCGGCGCCTCGCTTGCGGTGAGCGGCGTGTTTTGGAGGCTGCCCGCGTTTCTGCTCGGAGGGGCCGTTGCGCTCTGGACGTTCGGGTTTGACCTGATCTACAGCACGCTCGATGTCGAGTTCGACAAGGGCAGGGGATTGTACAGCTTTCCTTCGCGCTACGGCGTGGCGGCCGCGCTAAGGCTAGCACGCGGGTTGCACGTTGCTGCGGCGGCTGGGTTCGCGGGCTTTGGATGGGCGGCGCACTTGGGCGCGGCCTACTGGGCGGGGTTCGGTGTGGCGCTGCTGGGGTTGGTGTGGGAACACCGGCTGGCTCGAACGCTTGATGTCGGGTTGGTGAACCGCGCGTTCTTCCAAATTAACGCGATGGTGAGCGTCGCTTTGCTGGCCGGAGTGGCAATCGAACTGCGTGTGGTTCAAAACGCACTGCGGTGACAGTATTGGTACGCATTTGCTTTTCGATCCGTTTCCGCAACTCGCGCGCGCGGTATCGTCGCGGGGCGGGGCTGAAGGGCTCTACTGGCCGTTCTCTGTGAGGCTTTTCTTGAGATTGCTCAGCCGCGTTAGGATTTCGGGAGCGTTCTTTAACTGACATAGAGGAGCTAGGTGGCTCGTGATGTAATCCCAGTCAAGATTGCTAGCACCCTGTCTTGTCAAAATGCGTTGAACATCCAACTGGTCCTGGAGGCGGTCCGCAAAAGCTTTCATCACAACGAGGTCTTCGGCCGAGCAGAGCCTGAGAACCGCGCCGGGTTCTACTTCAATTAGCTGAGAACGATTGACTGCGTGTTCCTCAAACGGCAACGCGCCGAGGGCGATATCTATTCCAATGCCCTCACAGCTTTTCAGAAGAAGAACACGATTCTGTAACGCGAAATCTCGACAGCCTTCAATTCGAGGAGCGAACACCTCTAAAAATGGGTCAATATAGGCCTCCTCATTCCCGAAGCCAGTTAGGAGAGTCAAATCCACATCGCGAGTGAACCTTGGCTCTCCCCAGTGTTGAACGGCCAAGCCGCCAATAAAGCAAAACTTCCAAAGGTGCTTCTCGCATTCCCTCTGAACGTCGAGCGCTACTCGACAGAGTTCGTTCATGCTGCTCGGAATTTGCGGAAGAGCCGTTGCTGTTCAACCAGCCCGGATGTTTGAGCGGGGGGACGCGTTCGGACCGCGTGGAGGACGCTTCCAGTGAACGAACGCATGGCCGCGGCGGTGTTCGCCGACCTCACATCATGTTGTCGGACTTTTTCAAGCTCTGCGCCTGCGCGAATCCAAGTATTCACCCATCTTTGAGCGTCGGGGTCAGAAATCCTTTGGAGGTCATTGGCGTCCATTACGTCCTGAGGATAGCACATGTTCACAAAACAGTGATCAGAATTCGCTTTTGCCTCCATTTCCGCAACTCGCGCGCGCTGTATAATCGGAGGGCGCGCTAAGAATTACACCCTGACACTTTTTTTTGCCATGGGCGTCGAATGTGGCTTCGCAGCCATGATTCTGCCTAGAGCGATGATTGCGGCGATGGTTTTGATGAGTGGCCGATACTGGTGACTTTCCAACATCAATCGAGCAACTGCACCTCTTGGAGTTGCACCTCACGAAGGCTCAAGTCAGTCCCAGTTCATGCAAATAGCATCATGAGAGCGCGGAGCGACAACCCGCATTTTTTTGTGTTAACGTCTCGCAAACCAGTGCGGCATACGGAGGTGAACCAAGAATACGAAAGAGATGCGCGAGAGCGGCTCACCCGGCTATGGCTGGAGGCGGAGCCATCGGTGCAGTCGTACGTATTCTCGGCCATTCACTGTGCTTACGATGCCGAGGATGTCGTCCAGCAGGTTGCGCTTACTGTCGCGCGGCGTTTCGACGAATACGATGGCGCGCGGCCTTTCGTCGCGTGGGCGCTTTGGCTTACCAAGTCGCACATTGCGGATCATTATCGCAAACAGGGTCGGGAGCGTTTGGTGTTTTCTGACGCGCTGATGCGTCAGCTTGCTGAGGCACTCATCCAGCGGCAACCAGATCGTGCGGCACGCAACGAAGCGCTGGAGAAATGCCTCGATAAACTCCCAGAGAAATCGCGGCAAATGCTGGCGCTGCGCTATGAGGAAGACGCTCCCATGGAACGCGTCGCAGAGTCCATCGAGTCGTCCGCCGGTGCCGTGCGGGTGATGCTGTTTCGCATCCGCAATCTGCTCGCATGGGATTTGATTTAAACGACCCGCTGAGAACCCGCACTCTTCCGACGGAATGCCATGGGCGTCATCTGCTTGCATGTGTAAAATCGACGATTAAAGTTGGATAAATTGGTAAAGCCACATTCTGAGGCCACCTCCGATACCCTGAGGTCCGTTTCCTGCAACAAGCGGGCCGCAATTCCCAGCCGAATCTCATTCAAGTACATGGGCAACGTCCGCCCCGTACATTTGCGAAAAAACCGACTAAACGCCCCTTCACTCAGGGCAGCTACCTCGGCAACTTCCCTTCGATTGATCGTGCTTCGGATCTGGGCGTGGATGAACTGCATGACTCGCCCAACTCTGTCCTGATCTTGTAAATCGATGGGCGCCACGTAACCCGGCGCGCATAACGGGACAAGCCCCTTTGCCGACGCAAGGTTGTCTAAAACTTCAAGTAACTTCGCAATCCGGCGCAAAGGTCCCAAGGAGGGAACCATCTCCAATTGCTGTGCGGTCTCGCCGCGAAGGGCGCCCACGATTTTCAAACCGCGAGTAGCCCTGTCGAACAGACGTTGGATCGGTCGAAAATCAGGGTGTCGAACAAGGGAGTCACCGGCAAAATTGGCATTAAACTGAATGATAAGTGCGTCGGCCGCTCCCGTGTCTTTGTCATGGTAAAAAACGTGGGGCAGGTCACTTCCGATAAGGACAAGGTCCCCTGCCTGCAGATTTGTCACGTCATCGCCAACCACTCGGTATCCTCCACTTTTTCGTACCAGAGCGAATTCGATCTCGGGATGGAAATGCCATGGCGTTCCATAGTCGTCTCCCTGAATCTGTTCACAGAAAACAGCCTGCTCTGCACTCCACGGGATCTGTTCGCGAATCGCACGGTTGCTCATATCATAAAAGTATTATAACTCGGCACCACAAACTGAGCAAAAAGTGATCTAAATGGGAAGGAATCTAGCGAGCCTCCCCATGAACTCCATCCAACCTCAACTCGACCTCACACGCCGCAATTTTCTGTGCGCCTCTTCGATAGCTGCGGGGGCGATGGCGTTTCCGGCAATCCTGCACGCCCAAAATAAAAAGGACCGTATCCGTCTTGGTTTGGTGGGATGTGGAGGCCGCGGAACAATGGATTCCTATATGTCTAGCATGGACGAACTGTCCCTCGCGGTGGGACGACTCACGGGACAGTTTGAGCACGCGGAGGGTTGGCGGCGCCACTTGCATTTGGGTTTTAGCACCAAAGACATCGATCCGCTCCGCGCGGCGTTGGAAGCAGACTGCGCCATCGATGAGTCTTACGAATCAGCCCTGTTGGTACCCTGTTAGTTTTGTCCTCAAAATTAATCCTCACCCTCTCCCATGAATTTTATTCTCCTCAGCCGCCTTTGGGTGATGGTCTTTCTGCACTACTTCGTGTGGGGGGCGTGGTATGTGACGATGGGAACTTACACCACAGCAAAGCTCGGCTTTTTGGGAAGCCAAGTGGGTTTGGCTTACGGAAGCACTGCGGTTGGCGCCATGGTGTCTCCTTTTATCGTGGGGATCATCGCCGACCGTTTTTTTGCCACGCAACGGCTTCTCGCGTGTCTACATCTGATGGGCGCTGGCCTTCTTTACTGGATTTCAACACTGAAGGAATTTCAACAGTTTTATCCCGTGCTGCTGGCCTACACGATCACCTACATGGCATGCCACGGGCTGACGAACACGCTCACCTTGCATCACTCCAAAAACCCCGCCAAGGAATTCCCCTTGGTCATGGTGATGGCGAGCGTTGGTTGGATCGCATCGGGCCTCGCGGTGAGTTGGTTTAAGCTGGAGGACAACGCCGGCATGTTCCGGCTCGCGTCCGGCGCCGCTTTGAGCATGGGGATCTATTCGCTCACTCTGCCGCACACGCCCCCCAAGGGAACCGGGGCGCCAATTTCTCTTGGGACTCTTCTCGGATTCGACGCCCTCAAACTGATGCGTAACAGAGCGTTTGCTACATTCATGCTCTGTTCCTTTTTGATCTGCGTGCCGCTGAGTTTCTATTTCAGCTGGATGAATCTGTTCATGAACGAGATGCACATTCCAAATGCCGCGGCAAAAATGACTCTCGGCCAGGTTTCGGACGTCGTCTTCCTGCTCCTTCTGCCCGCGTTTTTAAGCCGGGTCGGTTCCAAAGGGATTCTTTTGCTTGGAATCGGCGCCTGGGCCGTCCGCTTCGGGCTCTTCGCCGTGTTTCATCAAAACCCCTCCGCAATCTGGATGCTTTATTCGGGCATTCTGCTGCATGGCATGTGCTACGACTTCATCTTTGTGATGGGACGGATGCTCGTGGATAAATACGCGGGCGAGGATATCCGGGGTGCAGCGCAGGGATTGCACGCGATCGTCACGCTTGGGGCCGGCATGTTTGTGGGATCGTGGCTTTCGGGAGTTGTGGCACAACACTACACCGAGGCGGGCGGCCACTCCTGGCAATCGATTTGGCTTATCCCCGCCGTCATGGGGGCGGTTCTCGCTTTTGTTTTTGCTATTTTCTATCGCGAAGCCAAACACGAAGGAAACACGGTTAGCTAGCCGGCTGCCCACCACAGTCTCACGTTGCAGCACCCAACCTTAAGACAACTTATATGCCACGCAGAACCAGCTACATCGCTTCCGATTGGTGGGATTACACCACGCTCGAGTCCGATCTTATCAAAGACGCAGCTGCGCTCACCGAACGCGATCTGCTGCAGCTTTCGCGTCCCGGGTTTGAGGTCGCTTTCTACGATACGCTGCAAGACTTTTACCTCGCAGAAGCCCTCGAATATATTACCGCTTGGAGCCAAGCCACCGCCGACAACCCTGTGGGAATCTGCGGCCCTATCGGCCCGACCGAACAACTACCCCTGGTTGCCAGACTCGTCAATGAACTGGGATTAAACCTCAGACACGCATACTTCTGGGGCATGGATGAATGGTTCGACGAGTCGGCACAAACTGAAGTGGCGCCGACCCACCCGCT
>CAMDSZ010000025.1 GCA_945906945.1 Akkermansia muciniphila | reverse complement strand
ATCGCAGGGCCAGTTTAAAAAACAATATGGCTCACGCTACACCGGTGTGTGCCACACAACACTCCCTTGGAAAGGACACACGCGTCCCGGCGAAATTTTGTTCGGCACCGATTCGCACACCTGCATGGCGGGCGCGTTCAATCAATTTGCAACAGGCATCGGAAACACCGATGCAGGGTTCATTCTCGGCACGGGCAAGCTGTTGATCACCGTACCTGAGCCGATGCGCTTTTTCCTGGAGGGCAAACTTCCACACGGAGTGATGGCTAAGGACGTGATTTTGCATGTGATCGGCGAGATCGGATTCGATGGCGCGACGTATCGCGCGATGCAATGGGAGGGCCCCGGAGTAAACGCGATGTCGATGGATGATCGGATGACGATCGCTAATATGGCCATCGAGGCTGGCGGCAAAAATGGCATTTTTCCGTGTGACCAAAAGACCGTTGATTACGTAAACGAACGAGTATCCGAAAACGGCACGAAATCGGATTTTACTCCCATAGAGATCGACTCGAACCAGAGCTTTGTTTACGACAAGACTTTCGATCTCTCAAAGCTCGAACCCACCGTGGCCTGCCATCCCGATCCGGGCAACCGGAAGAGCGCAAAGGAGCTTGAACACATCACCCTTGATCGGGCTTACATCGGCTCCTGCACTGGAGGGAAGACAAGCGACTTCTTGGCGTTTGCAGAGGTTGTGCGCGGAAAAACCGTAAAGATCGACACGTTCGGTGTGCCAGCGACCACCAAGGTGGTGCAGGAGTTAAAGGATACCGTCATCGGCGGCCAAACTGTCTGGAACATCCTCGAGTCCGCCGGGGTTCGCCTCACTGAAAACGCATCCTGCGCGGCATGTTTGGGAGGACCCGTCGACACGTTCGGCCGTCTCAACCAGCCGATGAAATGCATTTCGGCCACAAACCGAAACTTTCCCGGAAGAATGGGGAACAAGGAAAGCCAAGTCTTCCTTGCAAGCCCGTACACGGTGGCGGCAAGTGCGCTCACAGGTCGCATCACCGATCCTCGCGAATTCATCTCATAACCCTCCCTGACCCAGAGACTCACTCTAGCTACTGTTATGGCAAAAAGCCTCACTTCCCCGGTTTACGTCGTTCAAGACAACATCGACACAGACCAGATCATCCCCGCCCAATATTTAACTTTGGTTCCAACTATTCAGGAGGAGTACGAAAAGCTTGGCTCTTTCGCACTGATTGGGCTCCCGGATGACCAATACCCGAAACGCTTTGTTGAAGATGGCAAAACAAAGACTGAGTACAAAATTGTGATCGCAGGACGGAATTTCGGCTGTGGATCATCGAGGGAACACGCACCGATCGCAATGGGCGCCGCAGGCGTCGAAGCAGTCGTCGCCGACAGTTATGCGAGAATTTTTTTCAGAAACTGCGTAGCTACCGGCGAACTTTATCCGTACGACGCTAGCACTCCGCTCTCAAATATCGTAAAAACCGGTGATATCGCCACGTTAGACTTCGAGTCGGACACGCTCACCGTCAACGGAGTCACCCATCAACTCAAGCCGCTTGGTGAGGTGCGTCCTGTCATCGACGCAGGTGGCATCTTCAACTACGCCCGTCAAACCGGGATGATCACAAGCTCCTAGGGTTCAATATATGGAACTCAACGGGAAAATAGCGCTAATCACTGGCGGCACTCGTGGGCTCGGCGCCGCGGCGGCGATCGCCCTGAGCGCTCAAGGCGCGGGCGTCGCAATCGTCGGACGCAACATCGACGCAGACGCAGAAGCGACAATTCAAGCAATCCGTGCGTTAGGCCGGCGCTGCGAGGTGATCCAAGCCGACTGCTCAAAACCGGAGGAAGCCGCGCGGTGCGTGAACGAAACGGCGCAGCGTCTTGGTGGACTCGATATTCTAGTTCACTCTGCTGGAGGGCCGGCCAACGGCGGACTTTTGGAAATCACGCCGGAGATGTGGCACTCAGCGTTCGACATCCACGTTCATGCGATCTTCTACCTCTGCCGCGCTGCCATTCCACACATGCGCTCAAGACAAGGCGGCGCCATACTGTTGATCTCCTCGACTGCAGGTAAACTTGCGACGCCAAGCCACATCGCTTACCAGGCCGTCAAAGGCGCTCTTCCGCACATCGCAAGGGGCCTTGCGAGGGAGTTCGCCTCAGACAACATCCGCGTCAATTGCATAGCCCCGGGTGTTATCCGCACCCGATTCCATCAACACATGACCCCTGAGCAAAAGACGCTCAACCTAGATCACCGCATCCCACTGAAAAGGGAAGGTACTCCGGAACAAGTGGCGGATTTGATGTTGGCTGTCATCAAGAACGAATACATCACCGGGGACACACTCACCATCGACGGTGGCCTCTCGATGAGAATCGCGTGATCTCTCAAGTTCTTCTCGTCTCCTCGGCGCAACACTTCAGACTACGCGATCTACAAGGGGTTGCTGGGACTCAAAAGCAGCGAGATTTCGAAGGAAGTGGCATACCAGGGCCTCGTCTTGATCATGTCTCCCCCCAGCCGTATGCGGAGTGATAAAACAGTTCGGCATGCGCCACAACTCGTTTTCCGGGGGCAGCGGCTCAACTTCCGTCACGTCCAAATATGCAGCGTCGAGAATCCCCGAGCGAAGAGCCCCCGCGACTGCATCCTGGTCCACTGTTGAACCGCGCCCTACGTTATAAAAACGCGCCCCAGGCCGGCACTTTGAAAAAAATTGTGCATCGCAGTAGCCTGCAGTGGATTGATTAGCCGGCAGAATGTTAACGATATGATCCGCATTCGCCAAAAGCCCATCGAGCGAGGAAAAATCCACCACCGTCACATCGGCTTCAATCGCGGGGGTTCGACGCACCGCATATAAAGCCATCCCGAAAGGCTTGAGAAGCTCGCTCAACCGACGCCCGATCGCTCCATATCCAAGCATCACGACCGTCTGGCCTGTCAAAAGGCGCGAATGATAACGCCTCTCATCGTAGTGCCACGATTGATCCGTGATTTGGTCGCGAAACGAGGGCAGTAACTGACGTCCAAAAGCCAGCATCATCGCCAGCACATGCTGAGCACAAGGATCGGCGAAGACGCTTGAAACGTTGGTGAAAGCAACAGACCGCTCACGCAGGCAGCCAAAGAAATCAGCAGTGTCGTAACGCGTGTAGCCTGCCGAGGACACCTCAATCCACTTAAGTCTCTGGCTTCGGAGACAGTCTTCTGGATCTGGCTGCCCGAACGCTATGTCGGCATGCCCCATTCCCGAGTCCGAGACTCCCCTCGCAAGTACCGAGGAGCTGGCGGAATCAGAAATAATCAACCGATGCTTCTCGGTGCCCTTCCGAAGTATCTCCTCAGCCCGAGGATTCACCCGGGTATTCCAAAAAATTGTAAGCGTCATAGTCCGAACACAAATTGAAAAAGCAAAACGGGCGATCCCAAAAATTGAGACGCCCGTTTTTACATTCCAACCCTCACCTCAAAAAGCAGGACCGGGAGGGACTCCTTAATCCACCAAGGCTATGAAGAGATTTCCTCGCCGACCGCAAATCTCACGAACCGGCGTACGCTGATTGTCTCACCGAGCGCTTTGTTTCGCTCCGCGATCAACTGGGTGACGGTGAGATCCGGATTCTTGATGAAAGACTGATCAACCAAGCAAACCGAGGAGTAAAATTTATCCATTTTACCTTCCACGATTTTCTCGATGATGTTCGCGGGCTTACCGGCAGGAACCTGACCGCGGTAAACCTCACGCTCGCGATCTGCAAGAGCTTGAGGAATGGCTTCGCGCGAAACGCAGACTGGGCTTGCTGCAGCAATTTGGAGGGTAAGGTCGCGCACGAGTTGCTTGAATTCCTCACTCTGAGTGGTGGTATCTTTTGATGCTCCAACCTCAACCAAAACGCCCACCTTACCACCGGTGTGAATGTAGGAGGCAACCGCGCCGCTTCCCTGCACTTCCAAGCGCGCATTCCGCCGGATGAGGATATTTTCTCCAAGCTTTTGAACGGCTGCAACCCGGTCTGCCTCGAGGTCCACCGCAGGATTTTCCACGAGCTTCTGCGCGACGCCATCACTCAACGCCTTGAAAGCGTCGTTCTTTGCAACAAAATCCGTTTCGCAGTTCACCTCAACCAGAACGCCAACTTTTCCGCTCGCTGAAATACTCTGAGCAATCACTCCTTCTTTGGCCTCGCGATCAGCTTTCTTGGCGGCGGACGCAGCTCCCTTTTTACGGAGTAAATCTACGGCTGCTTCCAAGTCTCCCTTGGTATCGCTCAATGCACGCTTGCACTCCATGAGACCGGCATTGGTCTTTTCGCGGAGAGTCTTAACCATTTGGGCGTCGATAACTACTTCACTCATAAGTCTAAAAAATTCGGAGGACGTTTCGTTGTGTTTTTAAATGGACCAACCGGCGATTCTCGCCGGTTGTTTCTTGAGGCTCGGCTGGTCCAAACCGCCCTCGTCTGCTTATCAGGCGCCGAAGCTGATCTAAAGCGCCCGACCAAAACTGTCAGTTGTTCCTGAAACTATTCGCTGACTGCAGAAAGATCTTCGCCTGAAGGCGCCGCAGCAGAGGCGCCAGCTGAATTACCGACCAGGGCGTCCACCAGTTTCTGCAACACTACGCGGATCGCACGGATCGCATCGTCATTACCCGCGATTGGATAGGTCACCAACGCTGGGTCAGCGTTGGTATCAACGATCGCCACAGTGGGAATGTTGAGCCTGCGCGCCTCGGCGATAGCAATCGACTCGCGAACCGTGTCGATTACAATCATCGCGTCAGGAAGCTTTTCCATCGTCCGAATACCGGCAAGATTTCGCTTCAATTTTTCGCCCTCGCGGCGGAGAGCGGAGATTTCCTGGTTCCCCATCTTGGAGTACTCAGGCTGCTTCTCAAGCTGCTCGATATAAGTCATGCGAGCAACGCTCTTGCGGATTGTAGCACGGTTGGTGAGAGTTCCCCCCAACCAGCGCTGGTTGACGTAAAACTGTCCGCAGGCCTCAGCCGCTTCCTTGATCGCCTCTTGCGCCTGCTTCTTGCATCCGACGAAGAGGACTTTTCCCCCACGCGCAGCGATTGCTGACAAGAACTTGGTCGCGGCATCCAACTGATGAACGGTTGCACCGAGGTTGATGATATGAAGTGCGTTACGCTTTTCAAAGATGAATGGCTTCATCTTTGGGTTCCAGCGCTTGCTCTGGTGACCAAAATGGACACCCGCTTCGAGCAATTCCGTCATGAGTTCAGTGGACATAGCAATTTGCGACTTTTAGAGAAAATGGGTTGCGAGGTTGCAGGCTGGAAAGTGACTTTGCAAGCCTCACTTTCAGTTTCGGTCCTGATTTTTAGATTTACTCGCTAGGGTTCGATTGAGGCAAGCGCATGACAACAGACGCAAATCCGAGTCGCACCGAGTCGCAACCCCATAGTGCCTAGCTATTTTTATCTGAAAATTCACCGAACCCTCGAAACTTTTGATACCTAGCTTCCAAAAGAGCGTCGATTGGCTGCGCTGTGATTGCATCTAATTGCGAGAGCAAGGCCGCTCGAAGATTCGCCACCGCGGCAGCCTGATCCTGATGCGCGCCCCCCATCGGCTCTGGTATCACACCGTCGATGAGACCGAGTTTCAAAAGATCGCCGCCGGTGAGCTTCAAAGCCTCTGCCGCCTCTGGGGCGTGCTTGCGATGCTTCCAAAGAATCGCAGCGCAACCCTCCGGGCTGATGACCGAGTAGTAGGAGTTCTCCAGCATCAGAACCCTATCAGCCACGCCAACCCCAAGGGCTCCTCCTGACCCGCCCTCGCCAATAACCACCGCCACAGTTGGAACGCGTAAAGTCATCATCTCCTTTAAATTGAGCGCGATCGCTTCCGAGATGTGACGTTCCTCCGCACCCACCCCCGGGTAGGCGCCAGGGGTGTCGATGAGGGACACGAAAGGCAGCCCAAATTTCTCAGCCATCCGCATAAGACGCAATGCTTTGCGATAGCCCTCCGGGTGCGCACTTCCAAAGTTGCGCCTCAAGTTCTCCTTCGTGTCCCGCCCTTTCTGATGCCCGATCACCACACACTTGTGCCGCCCAAGGCTGGCAACGCCACCAGGCATCGCTGCATCGTCGCCGAAGAGACGATCTCCATGCAGCTCGGTGAATTCCTGAAAGGAAAGCTGCATGTAATCCAGCGAAAATGGCCGCGCCGGGTGTCGCGCGATCTGAACCCGCTGCCAAGCGGTGAGGTTAGAATAGATTTCTTTGCGAGTCTGCTCGAGCTTTTGCTCCATCCTGTTCACCTCGGCCTCGAAATTGATGTCATTCGCCACAGAACTACTCCGGAGGTCGGCTAATTTGGCCTCAAGCTCAAACACGGGTTTCTCAAACTCAAGGGGCGAAAGTTTCATGAATGGTTCAACGGATCACAACAGTATCGTTCTTTCCTAACACGGCTGCAAGCAATCGGATCGCTTCCACCTCAACCCCGTAACCGGAGGAGGGCTTTGCGAGAGGCGGATCCTGATTAGGGGCAACGCCGTAAATTGTGTGCCCGCCGGGTTGGAGGACAATCCACCGGGCCGAAGCCGAGTACGCCTTTTCATTCGAGGCGACACGGGCTCCATCCAACCACCCTGGTTTGTCCATAACCTTCAAAGGGATCGTGTCGTTTCCCTTCTTCGCCATTCCAATTTTTGCGCTGCCTTCCACCGAAAGAATCCGATACTGGCCGAAAAACTCGCCTGCGCGCCTCACCACCACCTTCGCCAACGGCCGGTCAATGTGTACGGAGAAGTTTGCTGGCGTATAGATCAACCGGTCTCCAGCCCGAAGCTTTGATGACTCCAGATGATTCATCTGCAGCAGCAGATCTGCGTGACATTTAAGGCGGCTGCAGAGTCGGTTGAGATTGTCCCCGGATTTTACTGTGTAAACGAGCTTATCGGGCGTCATTTTTCCTGAGAGCAAAAGCATTACTTGCGTGCGCCCGACGCGGAATCTCGCCTCCTCAGCACTCGGAGAATCGGGATACATCTCCGCAAAATCCAAAAACGCCCTTCTCGTCGCGAGCGGATCCCCAACCGCCTCGACCTCCAAACATTTCTGAAACTCAGGGAGCGTCGTGTCCACAATCGCCGGAGGTGCCGATTCAGGCGACTCCAGCTCACGCCGCAGCTCCTGCTCTGGCTTCAAATAGAGGTTGTACCCAAAATAACCCGCACCTCCAAAAACCACCAATGCAAGGCCCAGCACGATGACGGTTTTGAGGAAGGTAACCACAATTAGATCAATCCGCGCCTGCGGAAATCCCCCATGTTTCCGCCAGAGGACTCCTGAATGAGATCGGAGGCGAACTTCAACAGGCTAACCTCCCAGCCCTCGTCAACTCCCTGAATGATTGCGCTTAGAGGGTCTTCTGAATGGTCTACAACGTCGCGCAGACGGTCGATCACCTCCTCAATAGGACTGTGCACCACCGACTCAGAGACGTCGGTTTTGCGGAATTGGAATCCGTATTTGAGAACTGCCATGTGACCCGCATTGACGCGCAACCAATCCATGAACTGCTCCGCCCTTTCACCGAACCCTTCAAGGAGCATTCGCTGGAAATTGCCGGGAGCAATGATTTGAGGCCGCTCCGCATGCAACCGCCCGTCCCGAACCCGAACCTGATTCACCGAGTCCATAAGCTCGGTTACCAAGTAAAACCGGAAGCTCGTGGAGCCAAACGTTTCGATTCGCCGCTCGGGAGCATGAATGACCTGAGTATTTTCAATGGCGTACTGAAATGCGGTTGCGTCTAGCATGGCTCTACAAAATGCTATCCGACAACGGCAGCAAGGCAAATGCGAAGCGAATTTTCATGAGCCCCGGCGAACCAAAGCCGGAAGTTTAAGCGGCCGCCTGACAACCCTCGGGGCCATGGACCTAGGATTGCACCATATTCATCTTTTTACGACTCTCCCCGCTCGACACTTCGATCGAGTATTCTGAAGATCCTTTTATTTTATGAACGTACTCATTCTTGCAGCCGGATATGCCACACGCCTCTACCCCCTGACCCTCACAAAAGCCAAGCCTCTCTTAGAGGTCGCAGGAAAGCCGATGATGGAATGGGTTATCGACAATCTCAATCCCATCAGAGAAATCGAAAAGATCTACGTTGTGACTAACAACAAATTCGCGGGTGACTTTGAAGCCTGGGCGGCGCTTTACGCCAAATCCAATCCTTCCGCGCACATCGAGATCATCAATGACCAGTCAACCGGCGATGCCGACAAGCTGGGCGCCATCGGCGATATCAATCTTGTGATACAAAAGGCCGGTCTTGAAAATTCCGACCTGATGGTTGTCGCTGGCGACAACCTTTTTTCGCAAAGCCTTGAGCAATTCGGCTCCTTCTGCCGGGAGAAAAACCAGCCCGTCCTGGCGCTCTACGACGTGGGCTCGCTCGATGAAGCACGCAAATATGGAGTGGTTGCAGTTGATCAGGACGGCGTGATCAGCAGTTTTGAGGAGAAGCCACAACAGCCCAAGAGCACGCTCATCGGGATCGCGCTCTACTATTATCCAAAACACACCGTGCGTGAGTTCACCACCTACATCGCCGAGGGTAACAATCCAGATCAACCAGGGCGCTTTGTGCAATGGCTCTACAATCGTACTCCAGTGCAGACATGGAACGTTCCCGGAACTTGGTTTGATGTGGGCAGCAAAGAGACGCTCGAAGAAGCGAACCGCATTTTTGAAAAGTTCAGAGGTGCCTAACCTGGCTCATGAAGCGGACAAAATAACGGGATCGCCAATGATCCTCACGCCAAAGCAGGTTCAAGAGGTTGAACGGAGCACCATCTTCGGCGGTATTTCTGCGGAATCGCTCATGGAGGAAGCAGGCTCCAAGATGGCAAGGGCCATCAGAGACTTCTTTCCGAACCCCGGTTACTGCATCGCAGTTTTTGGCAAAGGCCATAACGGCGGTGACGCTCTAGTGATCGCAAGGATCCTATCGGAGTGCGGCTGGCAGGTTACTCTTCTGCCAGTTTTTGAAAGATCCAAATGGGCCGAGCTCACGCGCAAAAAATGGGATCAAGCTGGCCGCTGCTTAACTTCCGAGAACCTGAGCCCTCTGGGCATAGAAAGCATCCAAGGCTCCCCGCTAATCATACTGGACGGCATACTGGGGATCGGATCGGTGGGCCCGCTGGCGGATCCAATCGCCAATGTGTGCAGAAAGATTAACGCTCTCAGGGAACAATCGAACGCACAGACGATCGCCATCGATCTACCGACTGGGTTGAATGGCGAAACCGGAGAGACCGATCCTAACGCCATCGTTGCCGACCTAACCCTCACAATCGGCTTTGCAAAAACGGGCCTGCTCACTGATGGAGCAGAGCATTTCGCAGGGCGGATCGCGCTTCTTCCGCTCGAGGGCTTCAGCGACGCGATCAAACCAGTTGATGCCGACCTTTCGAAGGTGAACACCGCGCACTCGCTTCGAGGTCTCTGGAAGAGGCGAAGCGCGTCATCTCACAAAGGCTCCCACGGCCGAGCGCTTTTGATCGCGGGCGGAATCGGCACTGTTGGCGCCGCATCCCTTGCGGCCCGCGGAGCACTCCGTTCCGGAGCGGGCCTTGTTACACTCGCGGTGCCAAACACCATTTACAATCAAGCCTGTGCGATCACACCCGCCGAATGCATGGTGCGGCCGCTTGGTGACCTTCGCGATGCACTGCATTTAAAGGCTGACTCACTCGGGATAGGCCCCGGCTTGGGCCTCAACAACGAGCAGCAAGTACTGCAAACGATCCGCGATTTCGATGGACCCGCCGTCGTGGACGCGGACGCACTCAACATTGTCGCGATGCACGGCAATTCAATTCTGCCGGAATGCGCAGGACCACGCTTGCTGACTCCACATCCCGGAGAGATGAGCCGACTTTGCACGGAAAGTTCCATTTTCACCAGACGCGCCCTGGTGGAACACTTCACAAGCCGCCACCCAGTCACACTTCTGCTCAAGGGCGCGCGCACCATCATCGGGGAAAGAGGCGGCCAAATTTCGTACAACTCCACCGGCAACGCGGGAATGGCCTGCGGCGGCATGGGCGATGTTCTGACCGGGGTCTGCACTGCGCTATTAGCCCAGGGCCTCAGCTGCATGGCCGCAGCACAACTCGGCTCCTGGCTCTGCGGACGGAGCGCTGAAGTGCTGGTATCCTCAGGTAGACGGAGCATGGAATCTCTCCTGCCCGGCGATGTCGCGGACGGGCTGGGAGCCGCCTTTGAAAGCCTCAGGGAAGGAATCCTCTAAAGCAGTCCGGTGGCGTGCAGCTTCTGAGTCAACTCACTTTGCCTTTCCTGCAGGCGAGCATAAGTGGACACGTTTGACGCGTTCGGCACACACCTTGACGTTTCGTCCAATTCAACCAAAGAGCCGCAAAGCTCCTTCAACTGGATCCGTTTCCCCTCAGCGGTTTGACACGCAAACGCAGCCTGCACTGCCGCGCCCAAAGCCGCACCTTCCGCGCTTTTGAGACAGACAGTTTCAGCGCCGAAGACATCCGCACAAATCTGCCTCCAGACAGCACTTTTACTGCCGCCGCCTGTCAGGCGAATTTCCGATGGCTTGATTCCAAGCCCCCGGAACCGAGCCAACCCATATCCGAGTCCCATGGTGACCCCCTCCATCACAGCGCGCGCCATGAAGGACGGCACCATTGTCGTCGTAGTCAATCCGTGCATGACACCAGTTGCAGAAGGGAGATTCGGCGTACGTTCCCCGTTCAAATACGGGAGAAACACGAGGCCGCCTGCCCCGACCGGAGCGCTGGAGATCTCTGCCTCCATTTGCTGATGCGTCCACCCAAAACTGTTTCGGATCTGTTCTGTGGCAACAGTGACATTCATCGTGCACACGAGTGGCATCCACCGGTCTGTTGAATCACAGAATGCAGCCACCTCACCGTCTTCATCCACCACGGCATCGGTGGAATAAGCGAACACCGTTCCAGACGTCCCGAGGCTCACCGTCACCACCCCCGGAGCGACATTACCTGTTCCGATCGCGCCCATCATGTTGTCACCGCCGCCCGCGCTCACCACGGGACTTTTTGTCAAACCCCACTGAGCCCGCAAACTCTCCCTCAAAAGCCCGATTGCGCGGCGTGAAGACCCAACCGCTGGAAGCGCATCTAAGAGTTGAGGGTCGATGAACTCGACAAGCGGCTCGCACCATTTTCTGGAACGCACATCCAACAAGCCAGTACCTGATGCGTCGCCGTACTCCATGGCTCGCTCTCCCGTGAGGTAGAAGTTAATGTAGTCGTGAGGAAGCAGGACGGTCTCCAACGCCTTGTAATTATTCGGTTCATTTTGCTTTAACCACAGAATCTTCGGAGCGGTATATCCAGGAAGCATCGCGTTACCGGAGAGCTTTATGAGCTCATCCCGACCGCCAAACTCCGCCTCAAACTGACGGCATTGATCAACTGTTGAAGTGTCACACCAAAGCTTTGCGGGACGGATCACGTCACCTTTTGCATCCAACGGTACAAACCCGTGCTGCTGACCGCTGACCCCAATTGCACTTACCTCCTGCTTACGGTCACCAAGTTGCCGAAGCACCTCTACAATCGAATACTCGACAGCATCCAACCAATCTCTGGGGTGCTGCTCCATGTGACCAGCGGGCAACCCAGCGATGAGCGAGTAGGATTTGGATGCACTGGCCAGTATTCTGCCGTCCTCGGTATCCAGAGCGATTACCTTGGTTGACTGCGTGCCACTGTCGATGCCGAGCGATATCATAATTTCTGAGGATAATAACCGCTTCCCACAAAGGAAGAGTCCAGCGATCTTTACCGACCCTACCTCCAACCTGAAGCAAGAAAACAAACCCATGATCACGCGCCTCCTCCACACCCGCTACCGTGTCACAGACCTCGAACAAACGACGTTTTTCTACACCAAGGTACTCGGATTGGAGGAGGTTTCTCGCCACCGGTCGCCTCGCGGCTCCGAGCTGGTATTCTTTAAAGCGCCTCAGAGCGATGAACTTATCGAAATATGTAAGTACGACGCTTCCGGCCCGGTCGTCATCGGACCCGATCTGACACACCTCGCATTTCAGGTCGACGACCTTGCTGCATTTGCATCCCATGCCGAGAAACTCGGCTTTCCTCTTTCTGACGGCCCCACCCTAACAAGCTCGGGCAGTACTATCGCATTCATTGATGCACCGGAAGGGTACGAAATCGAGCTCATCCAGCGCCCAGCCAACGGTTAGCAGCTCTCTCCGCACGAGCCGCCGCCGCTTTAAGCTTAAGTCTTTCCGCGAAACGCTCTTTTCATCACACTGGATTGATGCGTTTACTCATCATCCTTGCCCTGACCCTCATGACCGCCAGCACAACCCTCCTCGCAGAAACCCCAGTCCGCCACGTTGTTTCTTTCAAATTCAAGGCATCCACGCCGGCTGAGGAAATCCGGAAGATTGAATCCGCCTTTTCTGCCCTGAGAAGCAAGATTCCCCAGATTCAATCTCTTGAGTGGGGGACAGACGTGGGACCCGAGGGGCTGTCCAAAGGGTTTACCCACATGTGGATCCTTACATTCAGTGACCTTCCAGCGCTTAAAACCTACATCGACCATCCTGACCATGTGGCGTTTGTGAATCTCCTCAAACCCAATCTTGAGGACGTGTTCGTCCTGGATTTTCACTCTAAGAATTAGGCATTTCAGCTTCTACCCCCAAGGCCGGAGTAAAAAGTCCGGCTCTCTTTTCTCATGGCACTCATTGTTCAAAAGTACGGTGGCACGTCTGTCGGAAACCCCGAGCGCATTCTGAATGTCGCCCGCAGGGCCATCGCGGCGCAAGAAGCCGGCAACCAGCTCGTCGTTGTTGTCTCGGCGATGAGCGGCGTGACAGACAATCTCATTAAGCTGGCAAAAGATGTTTCGCCAAACCCCAGCGAAAGGGAGATGGACGTGCTGCTCGCAACGGGTGAACAAACAACGATCGCCCTGACCGCGATGGCCATCAACGGGCTTGGGAAAAAGGCGGTCTCACTGACAGGCGCGCAAGCTGGCATTATCACGTCTGACTTGCACACAAAGGCGAAGATCGCCCACATCACTCCAGAGCGCGTCACAGAAGCACTCGCTGAAGGAAACATCGTAATCATCGCTGGATTTCAGGGCGAAACCGCCGAGGGCACCATCACCACGCTCGGCCGCGGGGGTTCTGATTTGACCGCAATCGCCATCGCCGCCGCGATCAAAGCTGACCTCTGCCAGATCTTCACGGATGTAGACGGCGTCTACACCTGCGATCCCCGAGTGGTTCCGTCGGCGAAAAAAATTAGCGAGATTTCATACGATGAAATGCTTGAGATGGCGTCGAGCGGGAGCAAGGTGATGCAAAGCCGTTCTGTAGAATTTGCAAAAAAGTTTGGTGTCGTATTCGAAGTCCGCTCAAGTTTTAACAACAATCCAGGAACCATCGTGAAGGAAGAAACCGACAGCATGGAGGCCGTGGTCGTCCGCGGGGTAAGCATTGAAAAAAATCAGGCGAAGGTGACGATCACCCACGTTCCTGACCGCCCGGGCACGGCAGCGAAAATTTTTAACGCTGTCGCCAACGCGGGACTGATCATTGATATGATCGTGCAAAATGTCAGCGTACAGGGCTCGACCGATATCTCTTTCACGATGTCAAAGGACGAATTGCCGAAGGCTCAGGCCAGACTTGCCCCTGTGGTTAAAGAAGTCGGCGCCTCTGAAATGCTGGCTCAGGATGGCATCGCAAAGCTGTCGATTGTTGGGATCGGCATGCGGTCCCACTCAGGAGTGGCGGCCAAGCTTTTCGACGCCCTCAGCTCAGGCGGAATAAACATCCAGATGATTTCCACAAGCGAAATCAAAACCGCCGTAATCATCGATGAAACCCACATCGCTGAGGGCGCGAACCTTGTGCACGAAGCCTTCGGACTTGGAGTGGCGAGCCACTAGACATCAGACATCTGCCTCGCGTCACACGGCCTCTGGCCTCTACGCAGCTCCTCATATGAAACCGCATTGCATCAAGCCGAGTTCACGCCTTGAGGGAGTGAAATACGAAATCCGCGGGCCGCTTGCCCGCAGAGCAGGCGAGCTTGAAAAAGCCGGGTACGACATCATCAAGCTCAACATCGGGAACCCGGGCGCGTTCGGATTCCGAGCGCCTGAAACGATGCGCCTCGCGATGATCGAAAACCTACGGGAGGCAGATGCGTACAGCCACCAGAAGGGCATTTTTCCAGCGCGAGAAGCCGTGGTGATGCAGCAACAGACACGCGGCGTCCTTGACGTCACCGCGGACGACGTGTTCATGGGGAACGGCGTTTCTGAGCTGATTTTATTTTCACTTTCAGCATTACTTGAGCCGGGTGACGAAGTCCTCATCCCGAGTCCGGATTATCCGCTTTGGACTGCGGCGACCGTCTTGCACGGGGGAAAAGCAGTCCACTACCCATGCAGGCCGGAGAAAGGCTTTATTCCCGATCCTGAGGAGATCCGCGCGCTAGTGACACCCCGCACCCGCGCAATTGTAGTGATTAGTCCCAACAATCCGACCGGCGCAGTTTACCCTTTGGATGTGCTCGAGGGCATCGCTCGAATTTCCGAGGATCACCACTTGGTGGTCTACTCGGACGAAATTTACGACCAAGTTGTTTACGATGATGCCGTCCACATCCCAATGGCGACGCTCGTCAAAAAGACACTGTGCGCGACATTCGGAGGACTTTCGAAAGTTTATCGTGCATGCGGATTTCGGGTCGGCTGGGTTAGTTTTTCAGGAGAGAAAGGCGGCGCGAAAGATTACATACAAGCATTCGAACTACTATCCTCCCTGCGTCTCTGTTCGAATGTGCCGGGGCAGTGGGCGGTTCAGACTGCGCTTGGTGGAAAACAATCCATCCTCGACCTGACGCGGCCCGGCGGGCGTCTGTGGCAAACGCGTTCAACCATCATCGAAGGCGTAAACGCATCGGAATTTCTCCAAGTTCAAAAGCCCATGGGGGCGATGTACGCGTTTGTGGGAGTCAAAACTGAAACCCTGCCAAATTTTGATGATCAGAAGTTTGCCTTCGAACTTCTCGAGCGGAAACATGTGTTAATGGCGCCGGGCACCAGCTTCAACGTTCCGTACAAAAACTGCTTTAGAATCACACTTCTTCCAGACTGGGAGACAATGGAAGAGGTCTTGGCACGAATCGAGGAGCTGCTCTTCGAGTGGTCGCGAAAGCCCCGCGAGTCCAAATAGCGGCTAACCGTTCCGGTCCACTCCCGCGCTCTGGTGGATATAAAATCAGGGTCGCTATTCCTCGCAGTACAGGCGGTAGAGGACCTGTGTTCCACATTCTTGCCACCCTCTTGCGGCAGCTTTCTCAAAAAGTGACAAAGCCTTTTGAAGCCCCGGCATCTCGAGCCCAGCCTCACCTGCGCTCCTCAGTGCGATCAAAATGTCTTTGATGATGTGCTTTACGTAGAAGCCCGGAGTGAAGTCTCCATTCAAGGCGCGTGGAGCGAGATTGCTCATGGCCCAACTGCCAGCTGCACCTCCGCTAATCACCTGCTGCACCTCGTTCGCATCGAGCCCCTGCGCCCGTGCGTACGCCATGGCCTCGCACCAGGCGAGCATTCCAAGCGCTACCGCCGACTGATTCGCCATCTTGCAATGCTGCCCAGCCCCCGCTTCCCCCAGACGCCGGATCGTTTTTCCCATCAACTGAAGAAGCGGCAGGGCTCTTTCAAAGGCAGCGCACGATCCCCCGGCCATGATGACGAGTTTTGCCTCGCGGGCGCCGACATCGCCGCCCGATACCGGGGCGTCCAATGCATATAAACTCTGAGACTCAGCTTCTGCGGCAATCCGCCGGGCGAGCTGCGGGCTGGATGTTGTCATGTCGATGAGCAGTGCCTCGCGCCTTGCAGAATTTAAAACGCCATTCGCCCCAAAATAGATGGCTTCCACATCATCGGGATAACCCAGCATGGTGATCACAACTTCGCTCCTAGCCGCCGCCTCAGCCGCAGACCCACACCAAACCGCTCCCGCATTTATCAGCGCGGAGGCCTTATGCGGCGTCCTATTGAAAACATACAGTGGATGCCCCGCGGCCAGAACATGGCCAGCCATGCTTTGCCCCATGACTCCGGTTCCAATAAACGCAACTGTCGGCCGGCACTGATTGGTAGATTCATTCACGCCCCCGAACTACACCTTCGAAACCTGATGACAAACTCCATTTGCTCGTCGCCGCGCAAATAGGCCCGCTCTTTGCGCAAAAATCCGCGACGCCGCAGGATTTACCCAATCCTGACAAATCTCAGCTTCAATACAGTCAATTTCTGACAGAAGACCGCTGAAATTAAGGACAAGGACCCAATTCTGGATCCGGAAAACATAAAACCAAGTACATGAAAACTAGCCTGTTCCTCCTAACAGCAGTCATCAGCATGTCCACCGCTCTCGAGGCCGCAATGCCGCCGGCAGCATCCCCACCGCCAGCTCCTCAAAAACCAGCTTCCCCACCTCCCTCTAAAACGCCTCCCCCGCCCATCACCCCGACAGCGGGTGCATCAAAACCCGTCGGGACACCGCCCCCCGCAGCGCCAGCACCAGCAGTCCAGAAACCACTGCTACCACCTCCTCCACAACCTCCGCCGGGACGCGCTATCGCAAATGAAGGAAATTTTGCCAACCCGATCGCCGGTCTTTCAGCTTCGCAAATCACGGAGTTCAACGCGGCGAAAACCGTTTTTCTGGAAGTTGAAACGGAAGACGCTGGGCTCGGGCCAATCTTCAACGATGTCTCATGCGTTGCCTGCCACTTTAGGGGCGGAGCGGGCGGAGCAAGCCGCACGGCTGTGACCCGTTTCGGAAAAATCACGAACGGAATCTATGACCCCCTCGAAGCACTTGGCGGCCCCTTGTTGCAAAGGCGAGCCATTGCCCCAAAGTACCTCGAGAGAGTCCCCCCCGAGGCAAACATTGTGGCGAATCGAATCACCACGCCTCTGTTTGGAGCCGGCCTCATCGAAGCAATTTCAGACTCTACAATCCTTGCAAACGCGACGGCGTCAAAGCCGGATGGAGTGAAAGGCCGTGCAGCCGTTGTGAGCGATGCAATCACCGGCGAATCCCGAGTCGGGCGCTTTGGATGGAAATCGCAGCACGCGACACTGAACGCTTTCTCTGCTGACGCGTATCTCAATGAAATGGGCGTCACCAACGCTTTCTTTCCACACGAAAACGCGCCAAACGGCAATTTGGCGCTGCTCACAGAGGCTGACAAATTCTCTGACCCTGAAGACAAGCCTTCAGTTGCTGACCCGAAAGCAGATTTTATACTGACCGCGGACTACATGAGACTTCTGGCTCCAGTACCACGCACTCCAACTAATTCATCAATCATTAAAGGAGAAACAGTGTTTAAAGAAATTGGCTGCGCAGTGTGCCATGTCCCTTCGATGAAAACGGGGATCAGCTCGATCACAGCCCTTTCGAACCGCACAGTAGACCTCTACTCGGACTTGCTTCTCCACAACATGGGATCGCTGGGCGATGGCATGACACAGAGCGCCGCCAACGGAATGGAAATGCGCACTGCACCGCTGTGGGGATTAAGGCTCAGAGACGCCTTCCTTCATGATGGAAGAGCATCCACTGTTGAACTCGCAGTCATCGCACACGCTGGTGAAGCGCAGGTTGCACGGGATCGGTTTAAGAAGCTCACCGCTGATCGCAAAAAATCGCTCCTCGACTTCCTTCACTCGCTTTAATCGAGCGAGAAGACAAGGAGGTCCAAGCACTCGGAGCTGCTTTAAAGACCTCAACTAAAGACCACCAAGCTATCGCGCTCCGATGAAAAATGGCGCCGCGCCATCCGCACCGGAAAGAATGTAGGCGAGCAGATCAAGAACTCCATCCTGCTCCAAGTCGTTCAACAATCCCTGCCTGTTTTTAGAGTGCGACTTGGATCGGAGAATGTGCCCCAGAAGCTCCTCTGGAGAATAAATCATGTGCCTCAGCGGAATCCCTTCAGAAGCGCCATTGAGGCTTAAATTATCCGCAACAAATCGATGACACTCCTTGCACCCTAATAGAACAAAGGCTTCCTCCCCCTTTGAAAAACTCCGGTGCCCTTCTAGCCCCACCGACAAAACTCCTCCAAAATCCTCCTCATTCCAGCGCTGGAACACAGGAGCCACGACACCTTCAGACTCAGGATTCGAATGCACCGCGGAACGCTCCTCGGGCGCCTGCCTCGAGCAGGAACAGTACAGAGCCGCTTGAAATGCAACAGCAGCGGAAAAACTGATTGCTTTCAGCGCCTTGACTAGAGTCGAAAGATACCCCCGCCCGATCATCGACGCTTATTTTCAGGCTCCGGAAGAGGGCGGTCTTTGTAAAACAGGACACCTGAATGGCGAAGGTTATAAATGAACGACCGAAGATTATCACCGGTCTCCCGGTCATTCAAAAGCAGACCCAACGCACCCTTGCCCTCGTTCGCCGACTTGGTGAGTTTCTGAACAGACTCGGCAGCACTCCCGGTCTTCGCCACAACGGAGTCCAGCGTTAAGCTGGTCTTCTTGAAGTTTTCAGAACTCTCACGCAGGTTGCCGAATGTTTCGGAGAGGTTCTTAAGATTCTCATCATTCAAGAGCTTTTTGTTGATTGTGGCTGTAAGCGTTTGGAACCCCTTCAAGCTCTCAGAGAGCTGATCGAGAACCTCGCCGCCTCGCGCAGCAAGTTCGTCGAATCCTCCCGACCGACTCCCCTCGATAATCTCCCCCGGATAAAGCAAGTCGGTGGGGTCCATGTCTGAACTTGGAACAATCTCAATGTACTTGTCTCCAAGCAAGTTTGCGCTTCCCACCATGAACCGACTCTTACGCGGAATCTTGATGTCCTGTTGCACCTTCAACCGGACAGCCACCCGGTACGAGTCCCCCACCAACTGTGGAGCAGCTGCGATGAATCCGACTTTTGCGCCCGAGAGCATCACATCCGCGCCCGAAGCAAGGCCTCCGACGTTGGTGAAGAGCACGGTGATTTCGTAGGGCGCTTTCAATGCCGTCCCCAAGCGGCCGAACGTCACCACAAGAACACCGATGATTGCCAAGCCGGTGAAGAGAAAAATACCGACCATTGTCTCGGTGCGGCCTTTTTTTTCGTTTGCCATAAGATTACGCGGTTACTGTCAAATTTACACTCAAGCGGACTCCCCTGAATGACCTTCAATAAAATTCTTTAAAATAGGGTCTGTCGATTCATGAAGCTCTTTGGGAGTCCCCTCGAAATACAACCGCCCCTCGTGCATGAACCCTATCCGGTCCGCTGTGTGAAAGGCGGTTTTCATGTCATGCGTTACCACAACGGATGTTGCCTGCAGGCGCTTCTGTAAACGGCGGATCAAATGATTGATAGAATCCGTCGCGATCGGATCCAGTCCGGTAGTCGGCTCGTCGTATAGGATGCAGGAGGGCCGTGAAACGATCGTCCTTGCGAGCCCTACACGCTTGCGCATCCCGCCGGAGAGATTCTCCGGCATTTTCTCTTCCTCGCCGCTTAGATCAACCATCTCCAAGGCTTCCGCAACCTTGCCCCTGATGAGCTCGGCATCCCGGACGCCAGATTCGCGCAAGGGAAACGCAATGTTCTCAGCGACGCTCATCGAATCAAAAAGCGCACCGCTCTGAAAAAGAATCCCGATCTTCTTTCGGATCGGACCAAGGCGTCGCTCGGGCAGCTTCGAAATGTCCTCTCCATCAATGAGCACCTTTCCGCTATCGGGCTGCAGCAACCCAACCAGATGCTTGAGAAGCACGCTTTTCCCACACCCAGACCGCCCCAGAATAACATGCGTTTTCCCGGGAGAAATAAGCATGCTTACGCCGTCCAAGACCGTCTGATCGCCAAATTTTTTGTACAGATTCTGAACTTCGATCATACCAAGGCTCAGTAGGTTCCTGCCGGGAAGAAAATGTTTAGCGCAAATGAAAGGAAGAAATTCGAAATCAAAATCACGAGCGAAGCAATCACCACCGCCTGGGTTGGAGCGCGCCCAACTCCCACCGCCCCCTGCGAGGTTTTGAGCCCCTCGGCACAAGCGATGAAACCGATCAAAATCGCAAAGCATGTGCCTTTGATCATTGCCATTTTCAAGTCCCGCTCTGTGGTGAACTTGAGCATGTTGGTCATATAATACGCCTCGGAAATGCCGAGCACTTTGGTGGCAACGATGTACCCCGCGCCGATCCCAAGCCCGATGCACTCCGCCGCCAGCAGTGGCCCCGAGATGATCAACGCAAGGACGCGAGGCACAATCAGGTAATCAATCGGATGGACCCCCAGCGCACGCAGCGCCTCGATCTGCTCGGTTACCTTCATGGTCCCGATTTCAGCGGCGATCGACGCCCCCACGCGTCCCGAAAGCATCAATGCAGTTAGTACAGGCCCCAGCTCTCGAAACATGGATACCGCGACAACAGCTCCTACCGCCGAGTCCATTCCAAGCCGGTGGAACTGGAAATAGGTCTGCGCAGAAAAAACAGCTCCAGTGAAGGCTCCTGTCACGATCACCACCAACTGGGACCGAAACCCGACCTCGGCAATCTGCCGAAGCAAAAGCCGCCATCTCAACGGCGCCACCCAAATGGACTCGGCCGTATCGCGCACTAGAAACGCCAGCTCGCCCAAATAGCGCATCAAGCCAAGGGTGCCGTTGCCTAGTGCGTTAAAGAGCGCGAAGTTCATTAGAAAATCACTGTCAGACAATTAGGAAATGAAATCTCCGCGCTTGCAAGGGCAACCCGCTCGAAATCGGGCGAGAATCACCCAATACCTTCAGCTCTTGAAATCTAGCCAACTTCAGCCGGCGCCTCGAGCCTTGGAAACAGCGGGGTGGGCGCCCCGAGAATATGCCCATCCAAAAGAACACCCCAGACAGCGTCTGCGAGTTGCGGCTCCGAGTTGATTTGCAATTGACGGAAGATTCCGCGAGCGGCGTCAGGCAAAACTGGCTCAAGCAATATCGCAACCACCCTGATGGATTCTGCCAAATGATAAAGCACAGCATCCAGCAGATCGCTCTGAGCGGTGTCTTTCGCCAACTTCCAGGGTGCAATCGATTCGATGACTTGATTGCAAAATCGAGCAAGCCCGATCACCGCGCGCAACGCCGCATCCACCTGGTAATCCCCCATGGCAGCAAAATACGCGGCCACAGCTTGTGGAAACTCTGTTACCGCCAGCGAATGTAGGAGCTCGTGATCCACTGCAATATTGCGCAAAACACTGCCTTTGTACCTCGCGGACATGTTCAGTGTCCGGTTCAAAAGATTGCCAACATTGTTTGCCAACTCGTCGTTATAGCGCCCTCTGAGACGTTCTTCAGAGAAATCAGAGTCCTTTCCAGTAACAATGTCAGCCATCAAATAATACCTCAGCGCCGCGGCGCCGTACCGCTCGACGAGAACGTTTGGATCCACCGTATTTCCCAAACTCTTGCTGATTTTTGCTCCGCCAATATTCCACCAACCATGCACAAGGAAGGATGGAATCTGTAAGTCTGGAAATCCCATTCCATGCAGCATGATCGTCCAGTAAATGCCGTGCGCAGGTATTAATATATCTTTCCCAATCACGTGTGCAGCAGCAGGCCAAAGCGACTCGAAACGCGGAAGGTTCTCCCCTCCCTCCGAAAAGTAGCCGGCGAAAGAAATGTAATTGATCAGCGCATCAAACCAAACGTAGGTGACGTATTCGGTGTCGAAAGGAAGTTCGATACCCCAATTCAGGCGAGATTTTGGTCGCGAGATACAAAGATCGCCCGACAGTTTTTCAACCGCATTGCGCAATTCAGATTTTCGAAATGCAGGAATCACAAACCGATCATGAGTATCGATATGGTTGAGCAACCAATCCCTGTGTTTGGACAACTTGAAGTACCAGTTCTCCTCCTCCAATTCCACTACCTGGCCCCATTCTGGACCGAACTCGCCTGCCTCGTTCCGCTCTTTATCGGTGAGAAACTGCTCCTGCCGGACGCTATAAAACCCACGATGCGCCTGCTTGTAGAGCTGCCCCTCGTCGTGAAGCCGTTGGAGAATTTTTTGGACAACTCGCTTGTGAATGGGATGCGTTGTGGCCGCCCATCCATCGTAATGGATCCCCAACTTCTTCCACAGCTCGATGAACTGGACTGTGCAACGGTCTGCGAACTCCTGCGGGGAAAGCCCCTCTTTTTCGGCGGACTGCTGCACTTTCTGCCCATGCTGATCCACGCCCGTCAGAAAAAACACAGGCCTTGCCCGCAAGCGTTCGAACCGGGTGAGTACATCAGTGAGCACCTTTTCATAGGCGTGTCCAATGTGCGGAGCCGCGTTCGTGTAGTCGATCGCAGTCGTGTAAAAAGTGCAGTCCGGCATAATCAAAGTCTGTTGTCGCAAAAATTTATGGACCACAGCAAAGCCCAGCGGCGCCCCACAGCGGAAGGCAAATCATACCCTCAACCCCCGTTTCCGCCTAAATCAACGCACGACAGAGCAAATCCCAGCCACGACCGCATTCGCCAACTTCTGCCGGTGATTGGCAGATCGCGCGATTTTCGCACCCTCAGATGCGTTTGTGAGGAACCCTAGCTCAAGTAGCACGGAAGGCCTCTTGTTGTGACGAAGTACATAGAAGCGCGCTCGGCGCACTCCCCGGTCGAGGCTTCCAGCCGCCGCGACAACCTGCTGGTGGATAGCCCGAGCGAGGCGTGCGCTCTTCGAACTATAATGATAAGTCTCCACGCCAGCTGCGCCGGTATTGGGTGAGGAGTTCAGGTGAATGCTGACAAAAACCGGACTGCCAGATGTTTTTTTCGAGATTGCCACTCGCTCGGAAAGTTCGACAAAAACATCCGAAGCTCGAGTCATCACGACCCGGTGCCCTCGCGCGAGCAGACCGGCCCGCACCCTTAGCGCAATATCAAGGGCCGCAGCTTTTTCACTGTAGCGCTGACGCGGTACGCCACCCGGATCATACCCTCCATGACCCGGATCCAGCACCACCGTGCCCGCGCGCAGATTCAATGCGCCCGCAGCGACTAATGCCAACGAGACAGCAAAGCAGCGTGAGGACGCGCCCAGCGAATTCCAGACTCGAGCAGGCAGAGAAAAGAGCGACGAGATGATATGCATGCTAGATCTTTAAGAACTGCTTCATGAGGGAATAATGGCATTAAGCCGCAACGGAGCTGCTAACATCCGTGCAAACCGAGATAATGCAACCCGAGCTTTCCGCAAAGACCATCGGCGACATCACAGGACGCCTGTGAGCTTGCGGCTACCCCCGCAACTTCGTTGAACGTTGCAAGGCACCCTATTTTTGCGCTTTGCCGCCAGCCCCTTGCTTGGATTCGATGAATTTTTTT
>CAMDSZ010000024.1 GCA_945906945.1 Akkermansia muciniphila | reverse complement strand
GGTGGAGTATCCAGCGAGTGTGCAGGTCGGAGACGTCACGCTGATCATTGAAGTGAAAGCAGTGCAGCAAGTGGCTGTATCTCCCACTCCAAGTTCGTTGGAAATCACGATCCCCCAGCGGGCAGTGACCAAGAGCAAGGCCAGCATGGAGGTCACCATTCCGCAGAGAACACCCACACGCGGGAATGTTCAGAAGAACGCATCAACAGGAACATCCTCTGCCGATTCAAACGCTGCAAACAAAGCACCACTCACAGGGGAGTACACATTGGTGCGGGAAATCGCACGGGGCGGAATGGGGCAGATTTATTTTGGAGAAGATCCGCAGCTCAAGCGCAACGTGGCGGTGAAAGTCAGCAGCGTGAGTGAGGCTGGTGAGGATCCAAGGTTCTCGAAGGAAGCAGAGGTGCTCGCGCAGCTTGCCCATCCCAACATCGTCCCGATCCATAACATTGGCGTCGATGCACAGGGTCGCCCGTTCTATTCGATGAAGTTGGTAAAAGGCCGCACACTTCAAGCGGTGCTGAATCAGATCCGTGATGGTGACGCTGCGGCTTTGAAGGATTATCCAAGAGCCACGCTGCTCACCATCTTCCGCAAAGTTTGTGATGCGATGATGTTTGCCCACAGCAAAGGCATCCTCCACCGAGATCTCAAGCCCGAGAACATCATGGTGGGCGAGTACGGCGAGGTGCTGGTCATGGACTGGGGATTGGCGAAGGTGCTGGGTGAGCAGGAGAATACCGGTGCTGCAAATTCACGAGTCAACGACACTGGTGACTATGGCATGACAATGGAGGGCGAAGTGATGGGCACGCCCCAGTACATGTCCCCTGAACAAGCCATGGGGATGGTGGCAGAACTCGACGCACGTTCTGACATCTACAGTTTGGGAGGAATCCTTTATGCCATCCTGACGCTGCGTCCACCTATCGATGGGACAACGTTGGACGAGGTGCTCACGAAGGTGAAAAAGGGGGAGATCACGTCGATGGTGACTAAGCGCGGCAAAAAGGGAGAGGCGAATGTCGGGACGCCTGCGGCGATTGGGATGGAGGTGCCGGAGGCATTGCAGGCGGTGACAATGAAGGCGATGGCCACGGACCGCAACAAGCGCTACGCCAGCGTGGAGGGCTTGGCGGAGGACATAGAGGCGTATCAGAACGGGTTCGCGACCAGCGCAGAGCAGGCGGGAGCGATGCGGCAGTTGATGCTCTTCATCAAGCGCAACAAGGGTGTTTCTGCGGCCGTGGCTTTGTTTCTTGTCGCCGCAGCGGCTTTCACAGTCAAATTGGCCGCCAGCGAAAGGATTGCTCGCGCCAACGAGAATAGAGCTGTTTCAGAAATGGAGGCGTCCCGTCGGGCGGGTGCCAAGACGGCGATTGGACTTGCTGAGGCTGCGGAAAATGATGGCGATTTGGAAGGGATGGAACGCGCTCTAAAATCGGTTCCCGGCGACTTGCGTGATGCAACATGGCGCTATTTAGATAGAAAGATCGATCAGTGTGATCGAGAGGTGTTTTCGGCCTCAAACACACGGTGGGTCGGGCTCAAAGAGCACCCATCAAATCCTGAACTCGTTCTCGCCCTGCAATCGGATGGCGCTTTCTGCACTTTAAATTCCATGAGCGGCGAAGTGGTAGCGATTTGGAAAGCAGAGCTAAAGGGGCGCAGCATTTTGGCCCTTGCAGTTTCAGACGACGGGAAGTTCTCTGCCGTCGCCTTCGGCACGGGAAACTACGTGGGTGAGATCGAAGTTTTTGAATTCTCGTCCGGTCATAAAGTCGGCTGTACACTGCCCTACAATGGCGCCTTGAGAGAGCTGAAAATCAACGGTTCAAAGGTGTGGCTGGGCTTTTCCGGAGTGAATTCCACCACCACTCCGTGCCTTTGCCTGGACTATCAAACGGGGAAACAACTCTGGGAGCGGACCCACTTCACCCATGGACGTTTTTCAAAGACTGGTGGTGAGTTATATGGCTTTAACTCAACTGGGGGTTACATGCGGGTTGATGCAGAAACAGGGAAGGATTTAGCGCAGCCCAAGGCGACAGTCGTCAGCGTGGACACAAACAGACGGAGCGCTTTTGTATCAGCAGAGGATGGAGCACTTCTTTTTGGATCATCTTCGGCTGGTCGACTGACAAAGGGCAAAGTGTGGGACAGTGACCTGAAGTTTTCGTTTAAAGGTGACAGTGCGGTGTATGCAATGGGGTTCTCGCCGGGATCCAAATCGTTGGCCTGTGTCCTGCGAACGGGCTCTAACAGCGTCAGGCTCGAGGTGAGGAATTCTGATAACGGCGACCTGAAGAGATCATCATTGCTGAAGGGAAAACTTCCGTCCCTGGGAGAATCAGTCAGCACGGTTTGTGTCACGGCGGAAGGCGTGGGAGTGCTCTTGGCTGGAGATTCAAGAATTCGGTTTTGGAACCTCAGCGCGTCTCGGGCACTGTACGATGAATTGACATCGGCACGCTTCACTTGGGTTGGAGAGGGAGATGAAGTCGTGAAGCTTGCGAGGATAGCCCCAGGGGCTGGGAAAAGAGATTCGTGGGTGATACAAAAAAAAGACTATCGCCAAAAAGAGGGTGTTGGGGGTGTTTCAGACCTGCTCACGGTTCACGACAAATTTGCTTATGGAGGCTATCTTTCGGGTCGATTCGCCGGCGATTGGATTGTTTGCGGAAGGTCCGGCAAGCTTTGGGGAATTTCCCTAGGGGCCGACGGAGCGAATGAGCGATGGGCTACGACCGTTCCAGGATCGGGCTTTGTGGTTCATCCCAAGAGGGAGGAGGTCTGGGCGGGTGGTCAGTTGTTGGACTTAAAAACTGGTGAAAAGATTCGGACAGTAAGGCTTAAGAATTGGACGAGGAGGGAGTCCAGTCGGCTCGAGTCTCAATGGGCGGTTTGGGCGGGAGACCATATGGTTGTGGAGCCCTTGGAAATAGCCTCTTCATCGGCGGCATCAAACGAGGAGCCAGGGGTGCCGATGCTGGCGCTTTGGAATGTGAAGACGGCCGAACTGGTCGCCAGTGCAGAGGCACCCTACGTTTCCGTTTTGGCAGTCGCTCCCGATGGTAGCATCATTGTAGAGGGAGGGGAGGACAAGCGGGTGCGGATTCGAAATGGACGGACTCTGGAGGTGGAGGCCGAGGTGCGCGTGCACAATTTGGAGGTAAGCGGCGTCGCGTGGCACCCAAGCCTGCCCCTTCTGGCAACGGCCTCCCGCGATGGAACGATCAGAATCTGGGATCGGACGAACTGGAGTTTGCTTGAGGAACTTCGGACCGGGGACTACGCCGAGTGGGATTTGCAGATCTCCGCCAGTGGCAAACGTTTGTTAGGGAACAGATTTGATCGTATCCGGGTGTTCGAACCCAAGAGCTTTCAGAGGTGAGCGCCGGCTGACATCTTGTCTGCATCGCTGTGTGGAGGACGCTTAAAGTGCCCTTCGGGACGTTCACCTATCGCCTTCTCGTTTTGCTGGGCAGAGATAAGAGTACGACTCGGGGGACAGACACTGCCAACCGTTGCGACAAGCTTGACTAACCTCACAGGAAGAAATCGACCCCGTCTCGGAAGCTCGCGCGCTGTATCGTCGCGGGGCGCGCAAAATAAAGTTTCGACGGTTCATGGGCGGGCGGCAGGTCCGGTCTGATAGACGTTCGGAGACGTTTAGAGAATGCACCCAGAGGGCAGTCCGAAGTGCCTGTCCCCAGGATGCACCCCTGGGAGCGCGTAGCCCCAGCTGCGCACAGACGCAGGTTGCACCAAAGAAGTGGAGAAGCTGCGCTGCGGCATACTCACCGCGCTTTGCATCTTCGGGCAACGTACGCTAGATAAGCCCGATGTTACGGATCCCGTCCGCGTTCCTCCTCATCCTCCAATCCCTGCCGCTTCTGATCCAACCCGCGGCGCTGGCGGCGGAAGATGCCGCTGCATCCAAGGTTCTCGCGCTCGTCGACGCGGACCAATCAACCCACACCGGCGACGAGGGCCGAGACGGACCCGATGGTCGCATCAACCTCGCCGCCATCTCCTACCACTACACCCATGCCAGCAGCTACCGGGACGGCGGCAGCTCCCCCTGCAACGCCATAGACAGCAAACTCCAAACCGCATGGCACCTGGCGAACACGGTCACAGAGGCCTGGATAGAAACCAGCTTGGGCACGCCCACACCCATCGAACGCATTGTACTGAGCGAACCCCAACGCAGTGTCCGCTGGCACCGGGTCAGCATTCACGATGGCGACGGCTGGCGGATACTATACGAAGGCGATGGGATCGAACTTGCCGGCCGCACCTTCCCCACCGTCGTGGCCGGTGCCTTGCGCATCGAGATCCGCACCGGCGGCGGCGGCGGCCTGTCCGAGATCGCCGTCTATCGGTCTTTATCTCATCCAATGCCCGAAGGCCCGGTGGTTACCCTGCGTCCCACTCCACAGGTAATCGGCACCAGCATGACTTATGTGGGATTTAGTTCCCCGAATATCGTTGAGGGTGACAACCGCGGGGCGTGGCTTCGCTATCTCGGCGTGAATGGCGTGAGGACCTGGTACACCGCAAACCGCCACGTGCAAAAAGATGATTTTCACCTCGGGGATTCCGTCGCCACGGTCGAGGATTTCGCCAAACGACGGGCGGAAGTGCGCGCCGATCCGATCCGCTGCGGAGTCATCGACTGGGACGTGATCGCGAGCCGCGCCGCCAATCGCTTTGCTGAACCCAAGAGATCGGTCGCGACGGTGGATTACGCAAATCTTCTGCTGCAAAAGCTGGGTATCACCCCCCTGTGCGAACTCAACGGAGCGAGTTGGGATGAGCACTGGCAGACCGCTTGGCGAAACTGGACGACCTTATACGCCTGGGTTTTTCACCAGGCGCGAACCGCCGGCGTTTGTCACTATGAATACGCCAACGAACCAGAAACATTCGCCTTCAAGCTCAAGCCCGGAGTCTACGTGCGCAGCCTCCAGATAAACGCAGACGCCATTCACAGCGCCATCGCCGATGTCAACCGCCTGTACGGCATGTCGCTGACGCCGGTCTTCGCCGCCCCCGTTCTCGCGGGCAGCGGCACCAGCGAGCTGGCCCGCGAAATGATGCGTATGATCCGCACCGACTTTGAAGGTCGCCGCGCTGATCCCCCGCTCGTGGAGTGGTTCTGCAAGCACCGCTACAACAGCAGGCCACGCTCTTTCGTGAGCGAGATCGACGAGATGAACTCGATGATGCGGGCGGAATCTCCCGATGGCGAGGCCCTGCCCATCATCTACTCGGAGTTCAACCATTCAACCGGCCGCATGTGGGCGCGACCCGAAACCACCTTTACTTGCGATACGCCGGTGGTCTTCCGCAACCAGGCTTCAGTCTGGGGACTGGCCACCCGCGCCGGAGCCAAGGCCCTGTACCAGTTCAAATTCGCCGACGGCCAGAAGAAAGCGAACAGCGTCTGCAAAACTCTGGTCCGGGAGCACGACCCCAACACGCCGGCTGGCGGAGGCGATGATATCAGCGATATTGTAGAGATCGGCGATATCGGCGACAGCACCAAGAACGCCGAGGTGACGCGACTGTTCGCCGAAGGTTTCTCGGCGGCTCGTCCCTTATTGGAGACAGGCTGCCGTAGCGCCGACATCAACGTCAGCCCGCTCTGTTCGCGCGATCCGGCCACCGGTCGCATTCACCTCTGGCTGCCGCAGCCCAACAGCCGCACGGACTATCCCCTCACACTGGACTTGGCCGGCCTCGCGATCCCGCCCGGGAGCCTGGTTCAAATCAAGGAGGTCAGCGCGGCACGCTTTGGCGAAACGGTGTTGCGGATGCCGGTGACTGAAAAACCATTCGCATTCGTGCAGCCTCGCGACAGCGTCTGGCTGCTGAGCATCGAGCCTCGCCCCTCCCGGCTGGAAACTCTCGCACCAGAGGCCGACGGCGAGGTGCGGCAGGGGGCGGATACCGATGGTTGTTTCGGCAAAGCCGCCGTCATGGGTGTCCACCAAGGTTCGGATGGAAACAACCGCGTCTCGTTGATTCGCTTTCGCCTGCCGGCGGACATCGGCACCGCCAGACGTGTGCTGCTCCGATTACACGGGCAGGTGGATGGGCCCGATGGCGAGGCTTTTGATCATCTCGTCTACGGGACGGCCGCCACCGACTGGGACGAACGGACCTTGAACGCAAGGCAGGCGACTGGCATCTGCCGCACCGTATCGGCCATGGCTAAAGTCGACCTTGATACCCGGCCCGTGGGGCATCTTTGCTTTGTACCGGGTGCACCCGCGCGCTCTGCCTGGCTCGATGTCACAGGCTATGCTGCAGAGCATCCCGGGGCCACCGTGACCTTCGTCCTGATCAAGGAGAAGAAATATCCGGACGACGATTTCCGCACCTACACAACCACTTTTTCCACCCGCGAGGCAGCCCGGGATGAACACCGTCCAGCGCTGGAACTATGGCGTTGAGATCGCTTCGCAGACTCGCGTTTGCTGGCGTTTACTGGCGTTTAAAAACTGCTGTTTTTTAGGAGCGCGCTCTCAGGCGGAATGAAATATTCGAGGCAACGAAATGCAGGAACACATGCCAAACGAAAACATGCCTGTCCCAGCGCCTTCCGCGCCTTCCGCGCCTTCCGCGCCTTCCGCGCCTTTGCGCGCCTTTGCGCGCCTTTGCGCGCCTTTGCGCGCCTTGCCCGCGCCTTCGCACTTTTTCATCTCCGCAGCCGTTCTTCCACAACGGCGCCTGCTCGGCGACCGAAAGATTGGCAGTGATCAACGCGCTTTGAGTCGAGATTTTTGGCCGGCCGGCACGACGTACTCGAGGTAACCTATCATCATCTCGTCGTAAGTTTGCTGGCCCCAGTTGACCGTTTTAGAGGGGTCGGGGTTTGCGCGATTGCCGACACTGTTGTCGTAGACGGCGGTGAGGCGCAGCGAACTGTCCCGCGGCAAAACCCTAGGTTGCTTGAAATCGTAGCGTAGCTGCCAGTTGAAGTCGTAGTGCGGGATGTCGAGCAGGAGCTCTTCGCGTCCATCCGGATGAATGAGCTCGTACTTAAAGGCCTTTCCGCGGACATGCATGTGGGCTAGCAGGTTGGTCACCGTGAGATCGAAAGGTACGCGCTGGGTTTTGGTCTCGACGTGGGCGGAGGCATTGGGCGGGATCGAAAGCTTGTGGTTGGCCACGCCTACCGTACGCATCTCGAGTCGCGGCGCTTCCTTGGCGAAGATCAAGCCCAGCCGCATCCGCTCTTCGACGATCTTACCGCTGGGAGTGTAGTGGATCTGGAAGCTGATGCGCGCGCCGGCCGGAAGCTTGCGGGCGATGCCATCGTCAAAGACGCGGGCACTATTGCCAGGCACATAGATGGCCCAGTAGTTCTCGGCGCCGCCGGAAACGAGCTTTGCTCCGGGCGGGTGGACCATCACGATGACGTGATGCACAACATCGCGGGCGCTAGGAATAATCTCGTAGGCCTTCACCCACTTGTCTTCGGGGAAAGTGGTCGTGACAACGTCAGTTTGATAGGGCATCACGCCGGAAGCCTTGATCACATAAGCCTTGCTGAGCGGGATGATCGCGTCGGGCTGGCCGATGCTCCATTCCCCGGCGAACGTCAGGGGCACCGGGGCCTCTTCAGGGTCGCCGAGCGGCCGATCCTTGGAGTCGATCCATGCGATGAGATCGGCTTTGTCCTTGCGACCGAGCGAACAGTCGTTGGCAAAGGGGCTCGGGCCTCCGTCCTTAGGCGGGGCGGCGAACCATGGAGGCATCGTGCCCTCCACCAGCACGCGCTTGATCGCCTTGGCGTGGTCCTTAACCGAGCCGAGCTCGTCGAGGGGAAAGGGCGCGATGCCATCGTCGTGGTGGCAACGCACGCAGTTCTGCTGCAGGATGCGAGCGACATCGCGGTGATAGGTGGTTGCGACGGCCGGGCCGACCGAAGGCTTGAAGTCGAGTTCACAACCGGGCGCCGATGTGGCTGAGGCGGAGATCGGACGGCCGGCGAGCATCTCCGTGATTGCGGCAAAGAGGTAGCGTTTGCTGATCGGGCACGTCGCGCTGGACATCGCGATCACGAAGCCTTGCCCCTTGGCCAATTCGGAGAACCGATGCTGCCGGCCGGCGAGATCCTTGAATGTCTGGTCTGCGATCATCCGGCCCACGCCTAGATCACTCGCGCTTTCAACAACCGGAGCCGAGGTGCGTGTGGGCGCGCCAACAAGCGGACACGTTAGAAACAGGGCGATCAGGGCGTGGCTTCTCACGATGGTAAATAACACCGCCAGGGGCGGAAGGTTTCCCCGCCTGCCCGGCTTACTTCTGCGCCGCGAAGCCCGCTAAGGAGCAGACTACGGTCCCGCTGTCTCAATGCTTGTCCTTCTCGGATTCCATCTTTGACAACGTGTGCCTGACCCAAGCGTGAATCGTGAGTGCAATTTGATGGTAGCCGGTCTCGTTTGGGTGCACGCCATTTCCCTCGGGATAACCGTTCCACGTATCAATGCTCAATTCAGTTGGGATGACCCCAATAAACTCCTTTTCACGGAATAAGAAGTGCTTCAACTGCCGTTCGACCAAGCGGTGTTGAACACGCCTCCAGTTCGAACGGGAATATAGCCCCTTGTAGTTAGCCTCAAAGGCCGCATCCCGATCGTTCGGGGGCGGCACCAGACAAATGCCAATGCGTGCTTTCGGCGCCGCTTTACGGAATTCCGCAATCAGCATCTCAGCGTTGAAAAGCATTTCCGTGATGCCTTGATCCATCGCAGTCGGCTCATCTGCTTTTAAGCGAAAACAATCGTTGATGCCGAGCAAGACGCAGATGATGTCAGGCGTAACTCCTCCAAGGCGTTCTTGAATGTAGCGTTTGAAATCCACGCCAGATGCCGGCGGAGTCCCGCTCGCGAATACAAAAGGACTCCTGTTTGTTTTCCCTGGCTCCGGTGTTTGCAGGTCGTATCGCGATAAAAACCCTTTCCAAGACCAGCCCCCGTAACCCTCGAAAGCCACATTTTGGTTGGTGGATTGCGCGGGCTTCCGCGTCTGTGTTCCGAGCATGTGTAACTTCGGATTTCCAGGTTGTGCAAACAGCCCCGCTAATTGATCGGGATAGATCCCGGCGGCTGTGAGGCTGTCGCCGACAAGCAGCGCAGTGAACTCATCGCGGGTTCCTGCATCGGCGGGGCTCACGTGAAGCGTCGCAGATCCCGACTGAATAAGACGACCAACGGAGTCGAAGATTTTTAGCACAAACGGATAATCCCCAGCGTTTGCTTGCGCTGCGGGCAGACTCCATTTCAATTGATCCGCCACGCCCACGGGGCACACAACTTCAAATCGGAATTGCGCGAAGTCCGTGGCGAGAATGGTGTTTGCGAACACAACCGTGCACTCGTTTCCCTGGACCGCGTAAAGGTCGGGAGGAAGGGTCAGTCTCGGGCTGCTCGATATAAAGGGCGACGCCGTTTTATGAGAATCAGACTTTGAAGCCGCAAATTCCGGCGGCACAAGCGCGTGAATCGCTTTAAAAATCCGCGATTCCACGTCAGCGGCAAACCGGGTTGGCCGGTCGTAGTAAACCATCGCTCCTCCTCCCTCATACCCACCCTCATCCCAGATGCGTTTTGAGGGAATGTAAGCCGGAACGTCGTTTGCGTATGCATTTACCCAGAGCCGCCGATGATCGAACTCGGTTTTGATTCGGAGAGAATAGTCCACAACCACCTCACCGGGGAGAAAGACCATCGCGAGCTCATCCCCAAAGCTCCATGTCTGCACCATGTATTGCAGTGAATCTGGCAGCGTCTCGCCGCGCTCGAGGCGCGCGAGATTTTTTCGCGCATGATATGCGATAGCGCTGGAGGAACTGGCGGCCAGCGTTTGCCAGCCCTCGCGTGTCGGCAAGGTGTCGAAGGCAAGTTCGATTGCTTGGGTTTTGCCCTCGGGGAGCGTGCGCAGTGGAATCATCGATGAGCGTGCAAGGTGCGCTGCCTCCGCCGCGATGCTTTCCCCGTATTGGGCTGCGAGCTCCATGGTGCGCCTCGGTATCGGATTTTGATCCGCCCCGCAGCCGATTGCGGTGAGCGCAACGGCGCCCGGGAATGCACGCTCCAACGCCTCCTGTCCGCACCCAGCCCAATCAGCGTGGATTTCGTCGATGCCCAGGGTTGTGCAATGGCACGCGTAGTTGGTGAGTAGTGCAGTGACTTTCCCTTGAGGATCTGTCACACGAAGCACGGGCAGCGCATGGTCGACGGGACGCATCGGAAACTGCCGGCGGTTTGTCGCAAATGGAACGGAGCCGATTGCCCACGCGAGTTGCGAGGGGCGTCGATTTTCGAGCGCATCGAGGCACACGGACACAAGTGCGTCAGTAAAATCGCGCGTGTAGCGTTCAATGGCTTTTTGATGCTCGGCAGGAATGTCAGCGCTGAAAAGGTTCGGCAAAATGCCCGCGAGCATCGGAGCGCAATGCGTATGACTCGAGCAAATGGCAAAACTACTGTCCTCAACATGGAAGGTTGTCGCGATTCTCCGAAGCACCTCCTTTCGTATCGAGGCGGGGACCCCGCAGTTATCAACTGTGATGAGTAGCGAAGGCCCCCGTCCGAGGTCGCCTCCGAAAGCAAGGGCTTTTGCATGGATGCGCTGGGCGATTCCCTTGTTTGGTTCGCGACGGCTTCCGTACCCGCTCAGTCTTACCGGATAATCCGGCGTGATATCGCGGGTGGCGGCGCCGACCATCAGCAAAGTTGGCGACCCAGGCTTTTCTTGCTGCCCTTTGGCCTCCATGCAAAACACGAGGCCGACCAGGGTCAGGATTTTGGCCATGAAAGACCGGCGAACAACGATAGTGACTTGCACTTGCATAAGGGGGGGATTGGGGTGGCTGCGCCGGAAGGTCCTGAGCGGTCGGCAGCTGTTACCATTAGTAAAGCAGCCAGCCGGTGCTTTGTGTAGTCATTGATCGCGAGCGGTGAAGGCGCTCCGTCAACGCTCCGCGCGACTTCCGATCCGGCGTCAGGGTGATCCGTCTTGAATTAACGGACTGTTTTGGGTCCAACCCCCAAACCAATGGACCCTGCGTTCACATCCTCGCAAAGGCTACTCGTTGCAGCAGTCGATTTTAAACAGATCCACAAAATAAGACGCCTCTGCACTTTGCACCGCGAGGGTTTTACCGTCCGGGCTCCAGTAAAGCGCGTTGGGTATCCCTGTAAAAAGACCAATTTTTCGGACGAGTTTATCCGTGCGGAGATCCCAGATTTTGACACTGTGATCCTCCGAGGCAGTTGCCACGTACGGCAGCCGCGGATGCCATGCAACTGAGGTGAGCGGCGCGTCGTGGGTTCGGATCTCGCGCACAACCTTCAGCGTGCTTGAATCACGAATCCGGAGGCGAAGATCTTTTCCAGCCTCTGCGATTTGGGACCCATCCGGAGCAGCCGCCAACCCGATCGCTTGAGGGGAGCTTGTAATAGTGATGGGCTTGCCTCCCGTTGCGGAGGATAGCAGCAGCACTCGGTCCGGAGAGTCCTCATCCACCGGCGAGTACGCTTGCTGCGGGATTGCTATCTCGACGATGTGGGATTCGCCGACCCATCGCGCGTTGGCATTATCCTCAATCGCAAGGTAGCCGCTTCGGTCCGTCCAGCAGGCGCCTTTGAGCGTGTTCAGTTCCCTGAAGACACCGGCATGCCAGATTGTTTTTGCCGCGGGGCTTAAGTGGAGCGGCGCCATTTGGTAGCGGTTGCGGATTACATCCATGTCTTTTTTAACCAGCAGTTTGAATGCGCCGTTCTGATTTTCATAGAGGTGCAAGATCTGCTTGTTGTTTGCGCTCATGTTGGCCACGGAAACAATGCGCCCGTCCAAGCTTGCGGAAAGCGTCACACCGAAGTTGCCATTGACTTGTCCGGCAGCCTCAAAAGGAGCTTCCTCCACACTGTCTGGATCAAGGTCGTGGACAGTGAGAAATTTTCCGTGGTTTTTCAGCAGATAAGCGAGGCATCGGTTTGATCCCTCGAGAAAACAAAATCCTTGTGCGATTGAAGTCGGAGGACGCGGTGAAAGCTCGAATCGTTTGAATCCCACTGCAGGTTTGACACTCCATGCCTTGATGTATTTGTCCGAGACCGCCACAAGGTGTTTTGATTCCGGATGAATGAAAATATTGAGGCTCTTTATAAAGTCCGGGATCAAGAATCCGAAGGAGTGTATTTTTCTTCCGTCCCGAGTGCTGAGAATTTGCAGGACGACCTCGTGTTCTGTTTTGCGAAACCCGGTATATAAAAACTGGTTACTCCAATCAGCATCGATTCCTTTGAACGCGATTTTCCCGAGCGGAAGTTGAACGTTGTACCTAAGTTTTCCGGTGCGGATGTCCACGAGGTCAAACCCCTCTTTTGAGGGAAGAAATGCATCGGTCCCGGGCGGAGAAACCGAGATCGATCGCGGTCCTTCAACAATGTTGGGATACACCGCAGAAATTGGGGCAGCCTTGTTTTGGCCGGTCCGGACATCGAATTGGAGATAGCCCATCTTCGAAGTGAAAAGGTGAACGGTGTCCCCGCTCTCCGAAAACCATGGGATGAAGAAACCAAGACCTTGTTTTTCCCAGAGCCGCGATCCATTGGTGGCATCGTGGATTGCAAAACCACCGCCCGCGGCGTAACTGCTCCGTCCAAAAAAGTCACCATTATCGTTGAAAATAACTAAGTCTGATTCGTGCGGTGTTGGGATTGTATATTTTAACTGGCCGCTCGAGGTGTCGTAGGCCTCAATGTTCTGCAGGTTCGGCGCATTGGCTGGCGAGGTCTTCGGCTTTGGCAATTTGCGAGTGATCGACGCGGTACTTCCATCAGCAGACAGCGCTAGAATTTGAGGGGGGATGCCAGTGGGGTCGAGTTTGATCACGTCGCGCATTTCGCCCGTGTTCAAGTCCACCGAGCGGAGGTTTCCGTCTGTTTCCAAAGCCGCAACCACTCCTTCTTTCTTGCCGTTGGGTCTAACGGCGAGCCACGGGGCGCCATTTTTTGACACAATGGTGATTGCATTCCCGTTGAGCCGATCCTCGAGATAGTTCCACGATTGATCTCGAAGTTCCTCCGGCACCGCCTGCAAAGCGCGCCGCAGGTCGGAGAAATTGTTTTCGCGTTCTGAAAACTCCGCGACCGCCATTTGTGCGTCAGCGGCAGAACGGCGGGCAGCTTTTTTTTCCGCTAGCGCAGCAGCCGCATTTTCCTGTGCTTCGATCGCCCTGAGGCGTGAAAGTTTTTCACTTTGTGCAAGCCGAAAGGTGAAAGCGACAGCGACGATTAACAACAAGCTGGCCATCACTGACGCCACGCGATTGCGCTTTACTAAAAGGACCAACTGTCGTGCCAGCCCTGCTTGCTCGGCCTGGGTTGCATAGCCGCTTTGAAAAGCCTCAATGTCTGAGATCAAATCGCTCACATGCGGGTACCGGTCGTTTCGGTCGGTAGCCATCGCTTTCATGGTGACAGCGCAGAGCGCCTCTGGGATCGGCGTTTCGATTTTGCCAGTGCCGCTTCCAATCATCCGCACGCGCGGTGGGGGAGCTATTTTACCGTTGCGTACTCGATCGAGCACCTCCTCCAATGAGGTCCCCGATACCGGAGAGTTGGTGGTGAGGATCGCGTAAAGAACTCCGCCAAGTGAGTAGACATCAGACCGTTCGTCCAACCCCTCAATCAAACCCTCAGCCTGTTCAGGAGACATATATTGGGGTGTGCCTTGAAGGCAGATCATGCCCATCTCACCCTCTGGAGCGTTTGGATCAGAGGGAAGCTTTGGCGGGCCTTCCTCTTTCAACGGCAAAGCCAATCCCCAGTCCATCACCAAGACTTCACCAAACTCACCCACCATGATGTTTTCCGGCTTAAGATCACGGTGCAGGTAGCCTTTTGCATGGGCAAAGGCCACGGCATCGCAAACCTTCCGAAAGATTTCCAGAAACCGTTGAAGAGTGTACGTGGCGGTGGCTTCCTTGTCAGCAGAAGCCAGAAGCTTTAAGATCTTCTGAAGCGTCTGCCCACGGATCAACTTCATCGCGTAAAATACGCGCCCCATTTCATCAGTGCCCCGGGTGTGAATCGGAGGAATCGAGGGGTGCGCAAGGTTCGCGAGCACCTCCGCCTCACGTAGAAATTGGACATCAGAGCCGGAGTTGCCTGCAGTGCTCACCTTAACAGCCACCAACCGGTTTAAGCCTGCATCTGTCGCGGAATAAATCTTCGCCATCCCGCCCCGCCCTACCTCCTCGCGCACAGAATACAGCACTGCGGACGGGAAGTCTCCAGCCTCCGGCATGTCATCGGCGGCCGCGCCGAAAGCCATCGTGGTCTCCGGGAGATCAGCGCCTGGGTGGAAATCGGGAAATGACACCGTGACGTCGGCAGGCTCTTCCGGACGGCCGTTCGGATTTTCAGGTGGATGGGTGGAGCTCATCTGGGGACTAACCTCATGACCTATAATCGTTTGATTCTATGGGGCAAGCCCGAGTGCGCTTTCCAAGGCAAAGGGTGAAGTCACCCGTTTGTCACCCGCCTGGCTAGGACAGTACATGAATTTATTGAGATAGATTGTCAGCAAAGCAAACCAGAGCCTCGCTCGGAGCCAGGCCCTGCGTGGCGAGATGTTTTTATATTTGCAGCAGGTCGCTCCGTCGGCAGCCCCTGGGAGCGCGTAGCCCCAGCTGCGCCCGGACGCGGATTGCACCCGAACGGTGCCCCAGCAGCAAAGAGGCGAAGGGGGAATGGGCCAAGGGCGAAAAGACATCCTGATGTGAGCGTGTTCTCGCACCTGAGGCTGCGCGCTCCGAGGGGGCGCCTGATTGAGTTCAAGAGCCACCACCCAAACGACGCTCGTGTGTGTACTGGATAGAAGCGGGGTCCTCGGCATAGTGAATATCAGGCGTGGAACGAATGCTACGATGACGTCACACAACAAAAATGGTGGCGGTTCAATCGGGGCGTGCAGCGATGGAGCAAGACATCTGCCCTTTGGTTAACGCCAAACGCCGCGTAACAATACTTCAGCACACAGACATTCGACGTACATCATCGCGCAAACAACTCGTGGCGTCTGCTGTAGGTCACATAGCCGCCGACAAGAAGCGCGACTGACCCGCACACCCAAAAAATTTCACCCGACTCGAGCTGGAACCTCAGAACACGCTGGACGCCTGTGGCTGCTAAGATGCCGAGGAAACTCAAAACACTTGCCGCGCCCTGAACTGCACCCTTGTTTTCAGCAGCCGGCCGGCTCTGAAGCACTGCAGTGATCGGCACAATAAAAAGCCCGGCGCCTAATCCCAAGGCGATCAATGAGCAGGCGAAAGGGGCTGTGCGAATTTGCGAGTAACCCATTGGAAGCGTGCTCAGAAACATCAGAAGCGCGCCGCAGGGCAACAGCCTGTATTCAATCCGCCCCCTTGACGCGTATCCTGCGATAACGCTTCCCAAGCCGATTCCAATCGCAAGCGCCGCGTTCAAGGATGCGTTTCCCGTCTCGTTCAGCTTAAGCGTATCGTGGGCAAACAACACGAGGTTCATTTGGACCAGTGCAGCGATGAAAAAGAAACCGCTGTTGCCCAGATTCGCCCGCCAAAGATCCCTGTCTTGGCGCATGCTTTTCAATTGGGTCCAAAGATCCGTGAGCGGATTGATCCGAACAGGACAGCCGGGGTTCGCCCGGGGAAGCGCTGGGATCCTCTGACTGGTAAACCAACCGCCCAAAGCCAGCATCGCAAGAAGCAGTCCCGACACTGCGGGCGCCTCCTTGAACCAGCCTGCAAAAAGGCCTCCTGCAAGCGTGCCTGAAATGATTCCAAGAAAGGTGAGAAGCTCAAGGATGCCGTTTCCCCAAGAAAGTCTTTCGAAAGGTAGCAGCTCCGGGAGGCTGCCGTATTTTGACGGACCGAACAGCGCGCTATGCGATCCCATTAGAAAAATTGCGAACAATTCCAACGGGAGATTACCGAGAAAAAGCGCAACGGCGGCGAAGAGCATGATGAAAATTTCAGCAGCTTTGATAAAGCTTATCACCCGGTTCTTCGGAAACCGATCTGCGAGCCAACCTCCAAGCATTGAGAATAGGATGAATGGAAGCGCAAACAGCGCTCCCGCGAGCATCACCGAGGTGTCTCTTTGTTCCTGAGACAGCGGTTTTGAAAGAACAAGGAGGATGACCAGATTTTTGAGAGCGTTATCGCTAAAAGCATTTTGGAACTGCGTCGCCATCAGGCTCCAAAATCCGCGTTTCCAGCAAAACGAAGCGTTCATGATAAGGGACCAAGCCGGGGGGGATCAGACGCTGCTACGGGACTATCGCGACCGGAAAATTTCGGACATCAGGCTCTCCACGATGAGCCTCTTCAGCCCGAGGCCCTGGACCTGCACTCTTGCGAAAATTTCATCAATTACAAAATCATCCACCGACTCCATCCGCCGCCCGGTTGCGTAGGTGAGAACCTGGCGAATAAGATGGCGAGTAAAGAGCTCCGAGCGCGTGTCCAAAATAATTTTTTTAAACCCCGCAAAGTCCCGATAACTCTCGCCCGAAGGGAATTCGCCGGAGGCATCGATTTGCGGCGCGGGCGCATTTTTATTTTTGGGTTTCGGATAATTGCTGCGCCAGCGCCCGATGGGATCAAAGCTCTCCAGGCTGAATCCGAGCGGGTCTATCTTCCGGTGACATTCAGCGCACGTGGCGTCAGCGCGATGTTTGGCCAGACGATCGCGAATGGTTGTCGCGCCGCTGACATCGGGCTCGATTGCGGGAACAACATCGGGCGGCGGCGGCGGCGCGATGCCAAGGATGTTTTCGCTCACCCAAACTCCACGCGTTACCGGCGAGGTTTCCACGCCGTTTGCGCTAACAGTGAGGATCCCTGCCATCGCAAGCAGTCCACCACGGCGCTGATTGCCGCTGAGGCTTACTTTTTGAAATCCATCCGCAAGCCGGAGTGAGCTCTTCTCCGGGAGGTCGTATAGTTTGGCAAGCTTCTTGTCGACGAAGGTGTGCTGGGCGTCGAGAAACTGCGCCACCGAATGATTGTGTGTGAGCAGATCATGAAAAAAGAGACGCACCTCGCTCTTCATGGATGCAGGCAAATCTTCGGCATAATAAGAGCGGTTTGTCTCGCGCGGCGGAGGCATTCCACCGAGGTCACGCAGATTGAGCCAGCTGTCGAGAAAGCCGTTGATAAAGCCCCGTACGCGCTCGTCGTCGAGCATGCGATGCATCTGCTTTTTGAGTTCATCATCCCGCGTCAATGCGCGCGAATCGGCGCAGGCAAGCAGAGCGTCATCTGGTGGTCCAGCCCAGAGCGCATAGGAAAGACGGGAGGCAAGATCGTAGGGCCCAAGAGCCTTTGCTGACTCGTCTGTGATCTCGCTTAGGTAAAGAAAAGACGGCGAGCACAAGATCAACTTCAACACATCAAGCGCGGACTGCCGGGGAGACGCATTTTCGCTGAGCCGCTTTTCGTAAAGGGCGCGAATGGGCTCGCGATCGGATTCAGTTAGGGGACGCCGGTAGGCTTTTTGCGCAAATGCGTGGAGCTGTTCAATGGCGCTTTCAGCTTGAAAACCGTCCTTACCGAAGACCGAGACTTCCTCGGCGCGGCCCCCCTGCTCCGGCATGGGGCCTTGGATCTTAATCTCGCTGATGCGCAAATGCGGAAGCTTTCCCTCCTTCAAAAGCACGGTTCGGCTGACATCTGACTTTTCAGTACGGCCCTGAAAGTCGTCCTTGTAGCGTTTGTTGACGGTGATGACGGATGCACGTGATTCGTAGGGACCGTTCGGGAAGATGAAACGGGGGGTCTGCCCTGCTTCAAGCCAGACGCGAAACTTAAGCCATGTCGGCTGTTCATCCGGTACGACGCTGCTGGCAAGCAGCGGCTCGATCGACTGCGGATAGTGAATATGGCCTCTGGACACGTCGCCCGGCACAATGCCGAGGATAAATGGCTCCGAGAAATCGATGCCGAAGATCGCTGGGTCGTAATGAGTGTCCCGATGCATCGCCTGGACTTCCACCTCGATGTCGTAAAGCCCGGAGGCCGGCACGCCTTTCTGAAAGTCTTCGATGTGCCCGTAACCGCCCTGGCGCGTGTCCGTATTGGGCTGCTCGTACAGGTTCAGATAGCGGAAGTTGAACGCTGCCTTGTGCGATCCCTCCAGCTCTTCGTACTGACGAAAGTGGCCGTTGAAGTGCCAGTTCTTGGGTTGAATCTCCAGACTGCCAAGACGCGTTTCAACAAGGCGGCTTGCCGCCTGGAAGTATTGGTCGACAAGAAAACCGGAGGTGACCAGCGTCTGGCCAATCGTGTCCATATGCTGGCTGGTCTTCTCCTTTGGAAAATCCGCCGTCAGTCCGAGTGTATCAACACGGCGGCCAAACAGCGTTGCGATCGTGTTCTCATACTCACGGCTCGAAAGGCGCCGCATGACGGTTCGGGCGCCGGCGCTCTCAAATTTACCTCTTGCCTCGGCGATGGCGTCGCGGACGAGGCGCAGCATCCTGAGACGCTCCTCCTCACTTGGTTGCTCCGCCTTTTTGGGAGGCATTTCCTTAAGCGTCAGCTGATCGACGATATCCTTTGCCTCAATCAGCTCCGCCTCGGATTTCAGCGGAAGCTCAAACATTTCAAATTCCCTGTCCCCCTTGTGCGTCCGCGCGTCGTGGCACTCCAAGCAATACTTCCCGATAAACTGTCTTGCGGGGCTTGAGCCCGCATCGCCAGCAGCTGATTGCGCCACGCAAAAATGCGCGCTGGAAAAAAGAGCCAGCACCGCCACGGCATGCCTTAAGGCTGACGTATTGCCCGCCAAAAAGACGTTCATCTGATCAAGCAACCGATACGGTGCGTCGGATCGTAGACCCGCCATTGAGCCGTTAGCCGCGCTGGACCACATCACGCGAAACGCCCAGTGCTGCTTCCAAAAGAGTTTGTCTCAACGCCCATCCGTTGCGCGATATCCACAAACAGATTGCACAAGGGAACCTTGTTTATCCCCTCGCTCGGCACTTCGCGGAACTCGCCGTGCTTGTAGCCGCCGCCCGCAACGATGATCGGAAGATCCGAGTTTTTGTGCGTGTTTGCGTCACCCATACCACTACCGAAAAGAACGGCGGTGGAATCGAGCAGCGTGCGCTCCCCATCGTTCATTTGGGAGAGACGGGTGATGAATTTTGCGAAATGCTGCATCTGGTATTTTTCCAGAGTGATGAGATGCGCGATCGCTTCAGGGTCGTTGCCATGATGCGAGAGGCCGTGATGGGCTTTGTCGATACCGAGATTTTGCGGAAGAAAATCGCCGCCGATTTCGAGTGTCGCGATGCGCGTTGAATCGGTCTGCAATGCGAGGGCAATCATTTCATAGAGGAGCGGCAGATCCTCGGCTGCATTGCGGTTGGCGGGTTTTTCAAAAGGCGCCTCCGGCTTTGGATGACTGGCCCAGCGCTTGCGTAGTTCCAGACGCTTTTCCACGTCACGCACGGAGGTGAGGTATTCCTCAAGCTTATCCTTATCCTCCCGGTTCACCTGCTTGGAGAGGCGATTGGCCTCCTCACGGACGGAGTCCAAGATCGAGGCCTGCACTTCGTTTTCCTGCACACGCCGGCCTTGGCGTTCCTTCGACTCACTCACAAACAACTTTTCAAACAGCTGCGCGGGGCCGGTGACCGGCGGCACACGCACACCGGACTTCGTCCAAGCGATTTGGCAGCCCCCATGAATGCCGCCCTCTGACCCCACTGTCAGCGAAGGAAACCTGGTTTCAAACCCAACTTCGTCCGCGAGAAACTGGTCGATAGTGACATTACCGTCCGGTCTGTTTTGCGCTTCGGAGTTGAGCACGCCCGAGAGGAAAGAGTGCACGGCAAAATGCCCTCCCTTCACGCCGTGGTCAAATCCGCGGTAGACCGTCATGTGCGAGCGATTCTCCCACAATGGCTCCAGAAGCGTGGTTTGCTCGTAATCCGGGCCCGCTTTTGTGGGAAAAAGCTGTTTAACTTGGAAACCGAGTAAATTTCCGATCGCAACAAAGCGCCGCGCCCCGACGCCTGCCCCCTTGGCAACCTGAATGGCCGAATCGCGCCCCACAGACTTCGCCATAAGCGAAGGCAACCCCGGCAGCGCCAGCGTGGTTCCCAGAGAACAGAGAAGAAAACGGCGACGATTCATAAGGGTTGATTTTTTTGGGGGGGTGGAACAAACCGACCAGGTGGGGTTCTGCATCCAAGTCAGGTTGAGGCTTTGATGATAACAATCGCAATTTTCGTGTCATCCACCAATTTACAGAGTCGGAAGCGAACGCAATGGCCCGCCCGGCGAGGGGCAGCGCAACTCTGTGTCCGCCAGCGCTCCCAATGCTCGACCGTGGCCCGCGTCAAGGGGAGAAATGCGCGGCTGCGATGATGCCAGAAAAGGGCGGGACTTGTTGGCATGATTTCGCAGGACTCCCCCCGCAATGAGAGTCACACCGGACCGGGAGCCGGCAGGTTTCTCCGCAGTACATTTCCTTCCTTTAGGTCCTTTTTTCACGAATGGTGGTTGTGCAGCAATCGGCCCATGCTCACATTCCGCTCTTGCCGATCGAAAGCGTCATGAGCCCGTCTCCAATCGAAATTCTTGCCTCGAGTTTTTTCGCATTAGCGGTGCTGCACACTTTCTGCGTGAAGCAATTTGCGCACTGGGCGGCGGGTTACCCCGAGGGTTCACTGGCTGAAAACTTTTTTCACTTTTTAGCTGAAACGGAAATTGTCTTCGGACTTTGGGCGGCAAGTTTGTTCACCGGAATCGCCGCATTAGAAGGATCCTTTACGGCGGCGATTGAATACGTCACCCGACTCAATTTTACGGAGCCAAAATTTGTGTTCGTGATCATGGTCATGGCCGCAACGCGTCCCGTGGTCCGGCAGGCAGAAACTTTTATTGGCTTCCTTGCAGGCTTACTCCCACTCAAATCAGGCACTGCTTTTTATCTTACTGCCCTTTCCTTGGGCACACTGCTCGGCTCGTTCATCACCGAACCCGCCGCGATGACGCTGATCGCAATCCTCTTGAAACGCCGTTTTTTCGACCGCGGAATATCGACCCGCCTGGCCTACGCAACGCTCGGGCTTCTTTTCGTGAACATCTCAATCGGGGGTACCCTCACGCATTTCGCCGCTCCACCCGTTTTATTGGTCGCTGAAAAATGGCACTGGAACACGCCGTATATGTTCACGCATATCGGCTGGAGGGCTGCGGCGAGCTGCCTGACCTCGGCGCTTGTGACAGTGTTTCTGTTTCGGAAAGAACTCAACCAACACGCAGCCGAAGCTCCGACTGTTCCCGCAATCCCCTTTTGGGTGACTGCACTTCATTTAGCGCTGACGGCGCTGGTGGTTAATCTTGCCCACTACGCCGATGTGTTCTTTGGGGTTTTTATGATCTTTCTAGGCCTTGTCACCGCGACGAAGGAATATCAGGACGAACTCAAGCTGCGCGAGGGTTTATTGGTGGGCTTCTTCCTTGCGGGCCTGATCACGCTGGGTTCTGCACAGTCTTGGTGGCTGCAGCCGCTGATTGCCAAGCTGAATGGTACGATGATGTACTTCGGCGCGACCCTTCTCACCGCAATCACTGACAACGCCGCGCTCGCCTATCTTGGCACTCTCGTCGAGGGAATTTCCGAGGATATGAAATACGCTCTGATCTCGGGCGCAGTCACCGGCGGTGGTTTAACAGTGATCGCCAACGCGCCAAATCCTGCAGGTGTCGGCATTTTGCAGGATTCAGCGTGTTTCAAAGGTGAGGGCATCAGCCCCATAGGACTTTTCCTTGGCGCACTGCCCCCGACACTAATCGCGACGTGCTTTTTTTGGTGGATCCGTTAGCCGATTTTATCGGGCGCTTCGGGTGCCAAAAGTTTGTGCCGTAAGACATGTTGTGGAAACGAGGAAACTCCCCGTCTATTCACATGACAGAATGCCTTGTGGGGAAATGAACTGTTTTTGAACAGTGTGCGCAAAGCTACACCTCGTAGCTCCATCCACAGGCTGGGCATCTTGTTTGCGCGTCTGCCATCTCGCCCCCGCAGCTCAAACAATTCATCGCCTCTCCTTCCGCAGGCGACTTCAAATCCACTTTGGCGCGCCGCTCCTGGTCTAGAAAAATTTGAGCCGCCTCCAAATCCTCATCAGCGACCTGAAGCCTGACACCGTCCATTGCCCACATGCGCCATGGATTGAGCTGCGTGATATTTTCGTCCTGCAGTACTGACGTGACACCGCACGCTGCAAGCCCCATTTTCAAGAGCTGCGCCTCGTCCGGCCTGAGAAAGTTCGCAACGGTTTTCATTCTAATTCGAAGTCGCTTCACCCGCTATTTTACGCACAGCCAGCGAAGAGCTATACCGTCAGAGGTTTTGATTTTTGAATCGGAGTAGAAATTTGATCCGGCGACTGTTCAACCACTCCGTCCACACCCGCTCTGATTGATCCGGCCTCATCGCGTGCAAAAGCTGAGCGAGCGCATCCCGATAGTCTGTCCAGACAGTCTGCCCGGGCTCCTCTTCTGTTCCTTCGCCGTAATAGAAACTATCGCCAGGGGTTGGATCCTGGTCGTCCTGCACCACCTCCTCCAAAGGCCCCTTCATGAAACTGCTAAGACTTTTCATCAACTCGCCAAGTGTTGCCTCTGAATTTTCTATCACCTCAAACTTGTCTGCCATTTTCCCAGCCAGCACAGAACTCACATCCTCTAAAAATGCGAGGAGCACAGTCTTTTTGTACGCCACACGGTTTGATTCCCAAGTGAAGAAACCACGGCACCCGCTGTAGTGCTGGGACTCTGCTTCGGCATAAGTCTCGGCGCACTTGCTCGCTTTCGCAAAAGCCGCGCGCAGCACATCGGTTTCGAGCTTGGCTTTCAATACGGCGGAAATTTCAGCCACAGTCACCTGAGGTTGGAATCCGGTGCGTGAAAGCAGATATGCTTTCCCCACCCTGCTGCGAATGCACTCGCCCAGTTCGAACGGTTCCCGCCTCGCTCCCTTGAGAATTGCGTGACATTGCCGGATCGCCGTTTCGCGTTCCTCGACAGTCCCTCCGCCGCGCAACACGAGTTGCAGCGCGAGCGTTGCGTTGGCTTTTCCAAAGCGACCTCCCTTCGACACTTCCTGCGCCAGTTCCCAGATTGCGTACGGAGAGGCCCGCAGATCTTCAACATTCAAATGGTGCTCGATTAGAAACGCGTTCAAATCAAATGGACCGGTCTCAAAGGCCAGTTGCATGAGCTCCCATTGCGCGGCCTGCCGCTCCTCAGGACTGACTCCTGCATCGCGGTACATTTTTAAAACAAAGGCTGGATCAATATGCAGGTCGCCATGCGACCAACCCAGTTCTCGCCCCAATGTTTCCAAGCCGAAATCGACACCACTGCCGGCATTGCGTATCGCGGAACGGAGGTGTTCCCCTTGGCCGCGACGGTCCGCAAACGCCTGCGCCAATCCGATTCCGCCGCCAAGCTGAGTGGCTGCCTCGAGGTACATCGCAACTGCTTTTTGACGGTCTGTTGCAAAAAGAGCATCAGCCTTTTCTGTCTTTTCCAAGCCCTGCAGCAAATCTAGCTTTAGCGGCCTTGAGCATAATCGGAAAGCTCGAGAAGTAACACCGCCGGGGGCAAGCTTTTGATAAATCCGGTTGTTGATCCGGTTCCATGGAAACGACAGTGCGTCCTCGTTTGCAGCGTTTAGAACAATTCTGCGCGCGAGGCGTTC
>CAMDSZ010000023.1 GCA_945906945.1 Akkermansia muciniphila | reverse complement strand
GTGCTTAATTTGTGTGCTAGGCAGTTATCGCAGCTTAGTTTCCTGTTTACTGAACGGGGTTAGTTCTTGATCTAGAAAGATGTTCACAGCCGGCTGTAGGTCATTGACGAAATCTACGCGGGTTTTTTCCATTCGCCCGGGGCCGCGTGTTAGTATGCAGTTGATGGAATCGCCCGTATTTTTTTTGTCGTGTTTGATCGCTCGGAAAATAATCTCGCGATCTGCTTTTTGTAGGACGGAACCGTAAGGTTTGTGACAGGTTTCTAGGCAGTGTTTAAGATCTTGGTAATGCTGGAGGGAAACCAGATTCAACCGCATGGAGAGGAACGTGGCTGTCAGCATGCCGAGAATGACCGCGATGCCGTGCGGTATGCCGTAATGTGTGGCTGATTCGTACGCGTGACCGAAGGTATGTCCATAGTTGAGTAGATTGCGGATGTCTCGGTCATATTCGTCTGTCTCAATATAGGGCTGCTTTACTGCCATTGAGCGAATCACCCATTTGCTAAGGATTGGTGCCTGATTGGCCGGGTTAAGATTAGCTAAATCAGTCATCAGTTCATTAAACTCCGTTTGGTTTGTAAGTAACTGGAGTTTGATGACTTCTCCTAATCCAGAGCGGATTTCGTCGTATGGTAGAGTTTGCAGGACTTCCGGCGTGAGCAGCACGCGGTGGGGGGGATAAAACGTGCCGATCTGGTTTTTATAGGGGCCGATATTTATGGAGCTCTTACTGCCTATACAGCTATCGGCTTGGGCCAATAGTGTTGTAGGAATGAGCTCCCAGCGAAGTCCTCTCGACAGCACCGATGCAATAAAGCAACCGATGTCTTGCAGGACGCCTCCGCCGATCACGATCAGACTACCATCTCGCTTGAGGCCGCGTTGCAGCAGATCTAAAAGTACGGGTGTAAGGCTTTCAAAGGACTTATTTTTCTCGGTGGCTTCTACCAGGACGGTGCGGGGAGATTCTGCGATGCTCGATACTGCCGCTCCGAAGTGGCGCACGATTGCCTCGTCGATCAAGTAATGTGCGCGGGCGTGGTCGATAGTTTGAAGAGCCGACGCAAGCGTGTCGAAGTTCTCTACGGTATAATCGTGGGAGCGGCTTTTAATGGTAAGCATGAGCAGCAGATAGGTTTTATTGGCAGGTGAAACCGCCGTCTACTACGATGGTCTGGCCGGTCAGATACGTGTTTTCTTCGGATACAAGAAAGGCCGCAGCTCGCGCCAGCTCCTCGGCGTCGGCTAGGCGGCGTAGCGGAATGGTCGCGGAGATTGCGGCAATTGCTTCGGGCGAGTTATTTTGGTGTGTGAGAGCGGTGTCGACGTATCCGGGAGCCAAGGCGTTCACTAGGACGCCGGAAGGACCGAACTCTACGGCTGAACTACGAGTGAGGGCGTTTAGCGCAGCTTTGGTCATAGAATAGGCTGCACGCCGCTCTTTAGTCACCAGACTAAAAATCGTGCTGATGTTGAGGATGCGACCCCATCCGCGGGATTGCATTCCGGGTGCGTAGGCTTGGGTGAGTCGCAAGGCAGCGTTTAAATTGATCTGCAGCATCGATTGCCATGAGTTTTCATCGATCTCCACTATGGACCGCAGGACGTTGATTCCCGCGTTGTTGATGAGAATGTCAATGGGCAGCTCACGGTTTGCGGCGATGTAGGCTTCGACAGATGAGGGCAACGAGAGGTCAAGTTCAGCGCGAGTGGGGGCGACAATTTTGAAGCCTTTGGCTAACAAGGTCTTTGTGATCGCCGCTCCTATGCCACGTACCCCTCCAGTGATTAAGACGGTGCGTTTAGACATGGAGTGATCAGTTTTCAAGAACTGGAACCAGCATGTTGGATTTGAATTCCTGGCGGGAGAGGAATGGGGCCATGTCTTCCAAGGCGGCTGTGACCATACGTCCGTCTTCCAGTTTGCGAGACGATAGTTTGGGGGCGAACGATTGGGCGAGGTCTATCATGATCTCGCAGATGGCGGCACCTTGTTCAGCTAGGGTGCCTTCAATAGCGGAGCTGAGTTCGCCATGAGTCTGGCAGCGGCGGAAGGGCAGGCCAAAAGCATGGGTAACTTTGCCGAAGTCCGGGAAACTAAGACCTGAGTCGGTGCCGCAGCCCACGATGTTATCTGAAAAGAAATTTGCCTGTGTTTGGCGGATGGAGTGGTAGCCGGTATTATTCAGGATAAACACCTTAACTGGGAGTTTGCGGCCGACTATCGTCTGCAACTCCTGGAGATTCATCATTATGCTGCCATCGCCAGCTAGGCAGATCACTCGGCGGCCGGGGTGGGCCTCGGCTACTCCGATGGCAGCAGGTAAATCGTAGCCCATCGAGGCACAGCCGGAATTGTGGAACAGGCGCATCCCTTCACGAATGCGGATTGCTTGGAATGCTGTGACGCAGGCGGTGCCGTCACCGCAGGCTATCAACTCGTTTTCGACTAATTGGGCGGACAAGACTTCCATGAAGCAATAAGGGTTCACTTTGTCGGTGAGTTGCCAATATTCGGGTAGAACGACTGGATACTTGGCGACGCGTGCGCGGCACCACGCCAGCCAAGAGGCGTTTCGCGGTTGCCACCTTGCAATGGCGCGGAACAGAGTTGGCAAGAAATCCTTGAGATCGGCATGGACCGGCAGGTCAATTTTCAGGGTTGGCTTTTTGAGTTCGGCGGCATCTACATCGACCATGACCTTGAAGGCATGGCGGGCGAACTTTTCCCAATTGTAGGAAACCAAACGAACGTTTAAGCGGCAGCCGAGGATTAGCAAGAAGTCCGAATTCTGGACCGTGAAATTGCCAGCCCGATCACCGATCGAGCCGGGGCGGCCGGCATAGGCTGGATGATCGTCAGGAAGGAGATCGTTGGAGTTCCATGCACCCACGATCGGCACACCAAGTTTTTCCGCGAGATTGAGGAAGGTGCTGTATTGGCCCGAGAGGCGGACACCGGTACCGGCGTAGATGACTGGACGTTCGGCAACTTGGAGACGGGCGACGATTTCGTTGACGGCGGCTTGTAGATCGTCTGTTTCCCAAGCGGGAGTGTCCTCGGCCGGATCGTAACCTTTGAGGGTTGCCGGATCTATTTTGGAGCCTTGGACGTTGATGGGCACATCGAGCCATACGGGACCGGGGCGACCGCTGAGTGCGAGGTGGAGGGAGCGTTCGAGGTGGTAACGAATAGAATGCGGGTCCTGCACGACGACGGAGTATTTGGTAACGCCCTCGACCATTTTGATGATGTCGACTTCCTGATCGCCCAGCTGGCGAAGGGGGAGCGTGGTGCTGCGTACGAGGGTTTCCCATTTTACTTGACCGGAGATGACGATCATCGCCATCGAGTCGACGTAAGCACCGTAAACGCCGGTGATGGCATTGGTGCCACCGGGGCCTGTGGTTACGTTGACTGCGGCAAGGCGGTTGGTGGTGCGATAGTAGCTTTCCGCCGCCATAGCACAGGTTTGTTCATGGTGGCAGCAGACGATTTTAAGCTCTTTGGTGCGGCCGAAAGCATCGTTCAAGTGCATGGCTCCTCCTCCTGTAACCATAAAAACATGGCTGACGCCATGCTTGGCCAAGGTTTGGGCGATATAGTCGGCTACTCGAATCATATTAGTAAGGATTTGTGCCACGTGGTAGTGCGGATGATGGATTCGGAAAGTGGGGTGTGGATTACAAGGGCAAGCTCAGCGCGTGCGATATCCGTGCTGGGCATCAAAGAGCAGGTTCCACAAACACATATCCAGATCGGCAGCGTAGAGATAGCTGCGGGTCGGGGTGCCGTTAACGCCGATTTTGACCGTGTCACCGCGCATCTCATGAAAGGTAAATCTGATGGCGAAATGCGTATCGAGCCGCAGGTGCGGCCCCCCCGAAGGCGAAGCAGCGAGCGATCTCCGTCCTGTAGTCGAATTGGAAGGACACGAACCACGCACAGGCGCTCGGACACACGTTTGCTTTCGCTGTAGGCAGAACTGGGCAGCGGTGGGGTGGGGAAGCCGAGGTAGTCTTCGGAGACATCGGTGATCTCGGAGGGTTGTTTCCCGAAAACCGCCCCCGCACTGGTGAGGAGCAGTTTTTGACTCCGTATTGGGTTGCGGACTTATAGTTCATATGATTACATATTCGAAGTATATAGCGTCCATTTTTGGTTTTCTTTACTACTTCTTTCCGCGCGATCCGCGCCTCCAGCGACACTAAGGGCATTAATTCCGTTTGGACCCGGGTTTACGAACCCCACATCGTTACTGCTCAGGAACCCGCTTCCACGAGGTGACTGAGTGACGCAATTCTACTCTAGGGTAACCACTGTATTGTTTAGGCACAAAACATCCCGAATGTGATTTGATATTGCTGCGTGGTGCAGCAAGCTTCCAATAATGATCGTGTGATTTGGAAGCGAGGACAGCGCTTCCGGGGCAATGATCTGTTTGCCATTAATACTCTTTCCGTGATTGAGCGGATTACCATCTATAAAAGCGAAGATATCTGCGCTGGACAGGCATGTTTCTGCGAGGAGTTTAAAGGTTAACTGGCCCGTTCCCCACACGTAAACAGGTTCCGGAAGGAACGAAGAGAGCTTTCCATCTATGGCCTCAAGGCGCGCCGAGGACTGTTTAATGTAAGCATTTATTGCCTCTCGAAACTCGCGTTTAATCAGCCATTCACCGCGTTGAACTCCTGCGGGTGCGCGGTGAAAAAAACCAAACAACGCTGGGTACGGGACACCTTTATTCGTCTCCAAAAGTTTTGTTTCAATTTGTAAGGAGTCAAAACCGCATGCATTCATCAAATTAACAAGGGATGAGGCGGTGAAATGGTTTATGTGCTCCACATTAAAATCCTGAAATGGCGCCGCGAGGCACTCGATGTAACGCGAAGCGTCCGGAACCTCAATGTAAAGGAATCCATTAGGTGACAGACAGGCTGCTAGAGATGCCACCGCCCGCTTCAAGTCCAAGACATGCTCGAGAACATGGGAAACCACTGCTAAGTCGACTCGCTGACATTCTGGAGGGAGGGCATTCAACCATCCTTGGGAAGCAGGCACGTCGAACAACTTTTTGGTATTTTCAATGCACGTTTCGGAGGGATCCACACCAAGAAGCGAAACAAAACCACGTGATTTTAGCGCGCCAAGCAACCCGCCATTTGCGCACCCGATATCCACAATTTTTGCGTCTCGGTTTGGCAAAAACTGGCTGAGAGAATCCGCCATTTTCTCCAACCGTTCTAGATCCTCAGCGTTTCCTCCACCGCCCGTAGCGGTTCCTTGATCCGTATATTTCGAAAACTGACTATAGTACTCATCATAATCAGAGGCATTACCCCGAGTGTCAGCATACACAAACTCGCAATCGAGGCATGAAACTACGTCAAAATCTGCCGGCAAGGGATGTCCCTCGGGCAAAACAAACCTTTGTTGATGCAAAACCTCCACCCGCTGTTGCGATCAAATAGGACATGGACGATACGCGGATTTATAATTCATCTCATTATAAGGCTGGAGCGTTTGGCAGCAATTTTTAGTTTTGCATCACTGCTTCTTTCAGCGAGATCCGCGTAACTAGCAAAATTTAAGGCATCAATTTCTCTGGGACTCGTCGTTACAGTTAAGACCCCACCATTCTTGCTATCTTGTTATAAACTTTTTCGGCCACGGCCACGGAGTGGGTATAATAATTTGAAATGTACCTCATGCTCCTCTCTCGGCCAATCGCCTTGTTTGAATGCATTGTCCCCCTCCAGTTACCGGAAAGACATGCCTTACCCTTCTATCTGCGAGCACTCGGAACATGCAATCAGCGACGCAAATCATAAAAATCTGTATCACAATAATTTATCTGCCTCTCTATGCCATGAAATTGTTTTCAAAATCGCCTCCCGAAGAGTAATTCGGCTGAACAGCGAAAGCTCTCTACCCACCCTCGCGACGTCTGGAACGTATCGCAGCGGAAGCAAGTCATCCACTTTAGGCTTGGCGATCACAACGTCTACCTGAGGAGTCACCAGAGAGGCGACCGTCCGTCCAAGTTCCTCAATCGATATATCGTCGGGCGATCCAACGTTGTAGGCACGATGCGACTCTCCCCGGAAAAGAACAGTCCATAACCAAACCGCCAAATCTGATGCGTACAAATAACTGCGCATCGGGCTGCCATCCCCGCCGATGCGCACCGCATTGCCTTGCATCGCATCTCTTATAAAATTACCCACCGCAAAATGGGCATCAAGCGGAAGGTGCGGACCAACAAATGCAAAACACCGCGCGATCTTCATCTCATAGTGCTGCTGCAAAGCGTGCACTGCACATAGGTGCTCGGAAATACTCTTGCCAATGCCATAGGCGGATTCTGGAGAAAGCGGATCTGGCCCTCCTCGGTACTGCTCCGAAATATGCGTCAAGTCTCGCGGTTGGTACCCATAAACAGCTCCCGAACTGGTTAGTAGAAACTTTTTTATCCGAGCTTCTTTCGCAAATTGCAAAACTCGACGGGTCCCTCCAACGATCACATCAAGCATCTCATCTGGAGCCTCTGAGTTTAACTTGGCACTTGCCTCCGTGGCTGCGTGAATCACGTAATCGAAGTGGCCCTCTGGAAACTCAAAAGATCGGACGTCTCCTTGGATGAAGCTGATGTCCTTTCTGCCCGCCAAATGAGGCGCCTTTCTCGCAAAAGCTACCGTGTCCCGCGTCAAGACAACCGCCTTTGCATTTAGCTCAAGCGCATCGTTTACTCTGGCGAAACTTTCCAAAAGCCACATCCCAAAAAAACCAGTTCCGCCAGTAAGAAAAAAACATCGCTCGCGCGCCTCATTCCAAAGCACGCGTGTGTGGGCTAGGACATGATCGAGATCCTCAGAGGGAAGGGGCATTACGGAAGCAGACATGCTTTGGATCGAATTAGGGTTAGAAACCCCTGACAAATTCGCAAATCATCTGCACTTCATACTCCAACATCACTCGAGTCAGTCCCGGGTAAGTACCTAAAAATAGCGCACTCCTCATGATGTCATCGGCACCGCTCATCTCTCCCACAACGCGGAAAGCCTCAGGACGATCCCTCTTCAGTTGGACAAACGCCGGTTGCCGAAGCAGGTTTCCTCCAAAGAACATCCGGTTGCCGATCTTGTGCTGATCAAGGTGACGGGCGAGGTCAGTGTGGGTAAACGGCGCATCCGCCTTTACCCGCAGCATGAAACCAAACCACGAGCAATCCGTACGGCAGCCCGAGTCGTCCCAATTAAATCCGGCATCGCTGCTCCAACCTGTGGCATGTGTTGGCAGACTGAAATCAAATACGTCTTCCAAATCGGCGAGTCCCCTCCGGAGAAACTCCCAATTCTGTTTACGCGCTTCAATAAAAGCTGGAAGTTTCTTCAACTGCTGTCGCCCGATGGCAGCCTGCGGATCAAGTGGTTTCAAGTTATATCCCAGATGACTGTAGATATATTTGTGGTCGTATCCTTCAGGCAATTCGCCCAGCTGCCATTTGTAACGTTTTCCACAGGTGTCGTCCTTGCCTGAGGCGCACCAGCAGTCGCGACCCCAATCACGGAAGCTCTCAGCATACGATTTCAGGGGCGGTCGAGAAACGATGTTCACCGCACCGCCCTCGCCCATTGTTAGATGGTGCGGCGGATAGAAAGATTGCGTGGACAGATCACCCCAAGTCCCAGTGTACCGGGTGATGTGGATGCCATCGCAGGGAATCCCGGGCGAATTTTCCACAAATCCAAGCGCCTTGGCACGCTCGACAGGCATTGAGTACGTACACCCAAGTGCATCACAATTGTCCTCAATCAACCAAAGTTCATGGCGGCGGCAGAACTCCAAAACCGCCGCAACATCAAAAGGGTTGCCCAAGGCGTGAGCGAGCATCACAGCCTTTGTTTTTCCAGGAACGAAGGCTTCTTCGAGCAGGTCTGTGCGGATATTGCCTGTCACCGGATTATTATCCAAAAAAACGGGCACAACTCCGGACTGTATGATTGGCGCGACGGTGGTTGGAAACCCCGCGGCGACAGTGATCACTTCGTCCCCGGGTTGAATACGTCGGTGGGCCGGGAGTTTGTGAGTCGTCAACGCAGAGAAAGCCACCAAATTTGCCGAGGACCCCGAGTTAACCAACAAGCAATGCCTTACGCCGAGCAATGCGGCGAGTTCGCTCTCGAAAGCTTCACCTTCCTTGCCGAGTGTGAGCCAAAAATCCAGCGTGCTCCCAACTGCCGCCTCCACTTCGTCTGCAGTGAACACACGGCCCGCGTATGGAACGGTTGTAACACCAGGCTCGAATGGCAGAAGATTCTTCTCGCTCGGCAAATTTGCCCGATGCGTTGCGTCCGAATACTCCCGCGTGAGTCGCAGGATTTCAGTTTTTAGTTCGGCAGGAGATCGAGAGATTGAATGAGCCATGGGATGTAGAGAAAGTCGCAGAACAAAAACAATTAAAGTGACTGGGCCCATTGCAGCCCTTCTCGGCGGGCAGTCTCAGAGTACGCTTGAATTTGCGCGCGGGTGAAATTTCCGGCGTCGACGCGGCCCTCATGAAAGGCTCGATACCACGAAACGGTGCGCTCTACGGTGTCCTCAAAACCCCACAGCGGCCTCCAATGCAGAGCGGTGGCAGCGCGATTAATTGAAAGGTTGAGCAGTTTTGCCTCGTGAACTGCATGCGCGTTACTCGCATCGATCCATTGACCAGGCCAATGCGAAAGCGCGGCAGTAACAAGGTCGCTCACCGTCCGGTTGGATTCGAGGTCGGGCCCGAAGTTGAAGGTGCGCGGAATTTCAGCGTCCGAAGCGAGCACCGCAGCGAGCCATAAATACCCGCTTAAAGGCTCCAACACGTGCTGCCACGGGCGCGTGGCCCTCGGATTACGGATACTGACTGGCTCGCCTGTTTGAAGGGACCGGATGCAGTCTGGAACGATGCGATCTTCGGCCCAATCTCCCCCGCCAATCACATTACCCGCCCGTGCGCTTGCAATGCGTACCGGGCTTTCAAGATTCGAGAAGTATGACTGACGGTACGCTGTGATGGCGATCTCAGCCATTGCCTTGCTCGAACTATAGGGATCACGACCGCCCAGATGATCATCCTCCTTGAAGGGGAGGCCATGTTCGAAATTTTCATACACCTTGTCTGTTGTAATCATCAGCCCAGTACACGGATGATTCAGGGAGCGGAGCGCCTCCAAAACATTAATGGTGCCAAGAACATTTGTTTCGTAAGTCTCGACGGGTTGCTTGTAGGAACGGCGCACTAAAGGTTGCGCTGCCAAGTGAAATACAAAGTCTGGCCGCGCAGCGATCAATGAATTACGAACAGATTCCGCATTGCGAATATCTGCCTCTAAATGATCGAGTCGAGGAGCAAGCGCCAGCTCTGTAAAAAGGGAGGGGGTGGTTTCAGGCGGCAGCGCATATCCGGTTACAGTCGCCCCCAATTCCAGCAACCATTCAGCGAGCCAAGCCCCCTTGAACCCAGTGTGCCCAGACAACCATACTTTCTTAGATTTGAACGCTTGACTAAACATCACTCAAGTTTCCAAGGAGCGTCTCCCTTCGCCCAAAGCTCTTCGAGCAAAACTTTGTCGCGAAGAGTATCCATCGGCTGCCAGAAACCGCGATGGATGTAGGCGGACAACTGGTTCTCAGCTGCCAGTCGCTGCAAAGGCTCTCTTTCCCACGTTGTATCATCCCCCGCGATGTATTCGATAGCTTTGGGTTCCATCACGAAAAAACCGCCATTAATCCAGCCTCCATCGCCTTCAGGTTTTTCCTTAAATCCAGTGACGCAGCCACCGGAGATATCAAGCATGCCGAAGCGGCCCGGGGGTTGAACTGCGGCAACGGTAACGAGCCGACCGCATCGGCGGTGTTCTTGAATGGACGCAGTAATATCGACGTCGCTGACTCCATCGCCGTAGGTAAAACAAAACGTTTCGGCACCGATGAAGGAGGCAACGCGTTTTAGGCGGCCACCCGTCAGAGTATTGTCCCCGGTATCAACAATGGTTACTTTCCAGGGCTCTGCGTGCTTACAGTGCACCTCTCTGGAATTATCCCGCATATCAAAGGTGATATCTGAAGTATGTAGGAAGTAATTCGCGAAATACTCCTTGATGACGTATCCTTTATAGCCCGTACATATGATGAAATCATGGATTCCGTGAGCGGAATAGATTTTCATGATATGCCAGAGAATCGGCTTGCCGCCAACTTCGATCATCGGTTTTGGTCGCAATGCAGTTTCTTCGCTGATTCGAGTTCCAAGACCGCCGGCTAAAATCACACATTTCATAGTCAACAGTTCAGAGTTAAACCGAACTTTCAATGGTCCAAGGTTATCTTAAATTTTGCAAGAACTCTCTCGCTAGAAAAGGGGTGTACAAACTTGTGGTTTCCTTTGATTTCACCAAACAGAGACGCTTGGAGCTTCTAATGAAGTTCCTTTAAAACGCAAGGCAAGCCCTTCGAATTTATTAACGGCCAGCCGCCCCCGGATTCGCCTGCGGATTGATGGCAGGATTCGCGCCATCATTCTCGGGCTGCTTTTGAGGGGTTGGCGGCTGCGCGGGCGGTAGCAAGTTCGCCGGAATCGGCATTCCTAGCATTTTCAAATACACGGCCCTTTCCTGCGGTGGCAGGTTTTGCTGGGACTCAAGCCATGCGCGGCCTACGTCCGGGGAGCGTTGCGCGACTTTCGACATCACCATCGAGAGGGTCTTTTGGCGGGTCGCATTTTCATCGATGTGCGAAGCCACGTGCAGGGCGCCGCTTGGGTTGACCTCGGCAAGTCGGCCGGTGGCGTACGGGAAAATCTGGAGCCGCATTTCCTCGCTGCTCGAATCCGCCGCTCGAACCACAAGCTTCTCGAGCTGGCTCTCGTCCAGAAGACGGCCCGTCAGCAGCGGGCGCAACGCTTCCGCCTGATGCACAGGGTCCTGTTCCAACGCCCATTTGAGCGGCGCTTGCGGATCCATCCGGGACCAGGATTCCAGGATCGGCCAGATCAGGTGGACTTGTTTGGAATCGATGGCTTTTGCGGCGGCGGCTTTTGGATCGATTTCGGCCCAGCGCCGGGCGATGGCGCGCGTAGTCACGTAGTCGCCGTCGCTCAGGTCCTTGAGCGCGGCATCAAGGGCGGCCTCGATCTGGTCAGCCTCCATCTGGCTGGCCAACCGGTAGGCGAGCGAATACTTGCGGGAGTCGCTCTTGAGATTCGAAAGGCGCTCGAAAATGGCGAGGAGCTTTTCGGGGGGCAGTTTTCCAAGCGGCTCGTCATTGCGGGAACCGGGGAAGAGTTGGCCGGAGCCGGGCGGTTTTGCGGCGCGATCGGAGGAGGTGGGTTCGGCGCTGGGAAGGAGGGTGGAGTCTGCCGGATCGGAGTCGCCGTTGCGAGGGGCGTCGCTGTTTGGGAGGAGCACGCCTATGGCGGTGCCCGTCAGAAGACCAAGGGGGAGCAGAAGCCAGCGGCGGTTTTGGAGCGGGGCTTTCACAGGTGTCTATTTAGCGTATGGCGGTTGTGGGACAAGGGGGAAGGTGGGGGCAATCTTTTGTGGGGTAGCCTAGGGGGGAGTGTTTTTTGTGGATTTAAGGAAGCGCAGCTGGGGCTACGCGGTCCCAGGGGGAAAATTTGCGTGCTTTTTGGGGGCTTCACGGACGATTGTTTTGGTATGAACAAGGCCATTATTCTTGCGGGGGGATCCGGGACACGTCTGTATCCGCTTTCACGCATCGTGTGCAAACAGCTGCTGCCGGTTTACGACAAACCGATGATTTATCATCCGTTGTCCACACTCATGCTCGCCGGGATTCAGGATGTGCTTATCATTTCGACCCCGAATGATATCCCTCGGTTTCGTGATTTGCTCGGAGACGGACAGCGGATCGGGATGCGCATCTCCTACGCTGAGCAGGCCAAGCCCGAGGGGATCGCCCAGGCGTTTTTGATCGGAGCTGATTTTTTGAAGGGTGCGGACCATTCCGTGCTGATTCTGGGCGACAATATTTTTTACGGGAATCTGGATTTTCTGCGGGACGCGCTGCGAATTGAGTCGGGGGCCTGCGTGTTTGCGTATCCGGTCGGGGATCCGGAGCGGTACGGTGTGGTCGAGTTCGACAAGGAGGGGCGGGCCATCAGTCTGGAAGAAAAGCCGGTGAAACCTCGCAGCAATTTTGCGGTGCCTGGATTGTATGTCTACGATTCGCAGGTGGTGGAAATTTGCCGGAATCTGAAGCCTTCGGCGCGCGGGGAATTGGAAATCACGGATGTGAATCTGACGTATCTGCGCGAGGGCAAACTGCAGGTGCGTCCGTTGAACCGGGGGATGGCTTGGCTGGATACCGGCACGCCGGTGAGCCTCATGGAGGCGAGCAATTACATCGCAGCGATCGAACACCGGCAGGGGCTGAAGATCGCGTGTTTGGAGGAGATCGCGCATTCCAAGGGGTTCATCACAAGGGACCAGTTCGAGGCGCTCATCGCGACTCTGCCGAAAAGCGATTACCGCGCGTATTTGGAGCGGGCGCTGGATTCGCGCTGGGACGGGGAATCCTAGGAGCAGCGCGCAGCGTAACCGGGGGCCGCTTTCGAACGAGCACCGCTTTTGTCGCGGCTGGGATGCTTCCCAAGTTGCTGCGACGCAGTCGAAGCGTTGCGTCAAATTGACTCTTTTGCGGAAGCTTGACGATTGTTTTTGGTCGCCAATTTGCGCCATATAGCCCATCTGTCGCGGTAAGCTGACGGGCGGTTACAGAGAAAGATCGATTCAAATGACTGTGGCAGGGTTCTTGCATCCGATGAGGAAGTATGATACCCGACCGATTCACCGAAAAACTCCAGCAAGCCCTCCAATCCGCCCAGGACAACGCGTCCAAAAGGCGGCATACGGAATTGGACAATGACCATGTTTTGCTGGCGCTCGTCCAGCAGCCGGATGGCGTCGCGCGGCCGCTTCTGGAGCAGATCGGGCTCTCGATGGAAAACGTGGTGCGCAAGCTGGAGGAGGAGCTGCAGCGGCGTGCCACGGTTCAGGGCGCGGGCGTGACGCCGCAGTTGGGACGCGATGTTGTGGCAGTGCTCGAGGCGGCCGAGCAGCACATGGCGAAGATGCGCGATGAATACCTGAGCGCCGAGCATTACCTGCTGGCGCTCGTGGAGGCGAAGGGAAGCGCGGCTCGTATCCTCACGACCCTCGGCGCCACTCCGGCTGGACTTTTGTCGGCGCTGCAACAGGTGCGCGGCTCGCAGCGGGTGGTGGACCAGAATCCGGAAGGCAAGTATCAGGCGCTGGAAAAATACGGACGCGACCTCACCGCGCTTGCGCAGCGGGGCCGGATCGATCCCGTGATCGGGCGCGACGCGGAGATTCGCCGGGTGATGCAGGTGCTGTCGCGGCGCACGAAGAACAACCCGGTGCTCATCGGCGAGCCCGGCACGGGCAAGACGGCGATCGCCGAAGGGCTGGCGCGGCGGATTGTTTCGGGGGATGTGCCGGAGTCTTTGAAAAACAAACGGCTCATCTCGATGGATATTGCAGCGATGGTGGCCGGGGCAAAGTTCCGCGGGGAATTCGAAGACCGGCTCAAGGCGTTTTTGAAGGAAGTGCAGGACTCCCAAGGGCAGGTGATTTTGTTCATCGATGAACTCCACACGATCGTGGGTGCGGGCGCGGCGGAGGGATCAATGGATGCGTCCAACATGCTCAAGCCCGCGCTGGCTCGCGGAGAGCTGCGCTCGATCGGCGCCACGACGCTTAACGAGTATCGCAAGCACATTGAAAAGGATCCCGCGCTCGAACGGCGCTTCCAGCCGGTGCTGGTAGAGGAGCCGTCGCAGGAGGATACGATCGCGATTTTGCGCGGACTCAAGGAGCGGTACGAGGTGCATCACGGGGTGCGCATTGCAGACTCGGCGCTTGTTGCGGCGGCGACGCTTTCGAGCCGCTACATCGCGGACCGGTTTTTACCGGACAAAGCGGTGGACCTCGTCGACGAGGCGGCGGCCCGTCTCAAGATCGAGCTCGAATCGCTGCCGGCGGAGATCGACGAGATCGAACGGCAGAGTATGCAGCTGGAGATGGAGAGGCAGGCTTTGTCGAAAGAAAAGGATGCCGCCAGCCGCGAGCGTTTGGAGAGGATCGAGCGGGAGCTTGCGGCTTCGAAGGAGGAAGGCAGCCGGCTCAAGGCGCAATGGCTGAATGAAAAAAGCGAGATTCAAAAAGCCCGCGACTTAAGCGCTGCACTGGAGCAATTGCGCACCGATCTGGAGCAGGCGCAGCGCGTCGGTGATTTGGCAAAAGCGAGCGAGATCCAGTACGGCAGCATTCCCCAGGCGCAGGCGCGCTTGCAGGAGCAGAGCGCGCGCCTGGCGAAGCTGCAGCACGAGGGCCGCGCTTTGCTAAAGGAGGAGGTTACGGAGGAAAATATCGCGCAGGTGGTTTCCGCGTGGACGGGGATTCCGGTGGCTAGCCTGCAGGAAGGTGAACGCTCACGGCTCGTGCACATGGAGGAGCGGATCGGCAAACGAGTCATTGGCCAGAAGCATGCGGTGAAGGCCGTTTCCAACGCGGTTCGCCGCGCCCGCGCGGGTTTGCAGGATCCGAATCGGCCGATCGGCTCGTTCATTTTTCTGGGACCAACGGGTGTTGGAAAAACCGAACTGGCGCGTGCGCTCGCGGAGTTCCTGTTCAATGACGAAAACGCCATGGTTCGCATCGACATGAGCGAGTACATGGAAAAACACAGCGTCGCCCGGCTGATCGGAGCGCCTCCGGGATACGTGGGTTTTGAGGAAGGCGGTCAGCTGACGGAGGCCGTGCGGCGTCGGCCTTACGCGGTGGTGTTGTTTGATGAAATCGAGAAGGCGCACGGGGACGTATTCAACGTACTGCTGCAGGTCCTCGACGACGGGCGCATCACGGACGGACAGGGCCGGACGGTGGATTTTAAAAACACGGTGGTGATCCTCACTTCGAACATCGGCAGCCAGCACATTCTGGAGGCGACCAATGCGGAGCAGCGCGAGGCGCTGGTGATGGAGGCGCTGCGCGGGCATTTCCGGCCGGAGTTTTTGAATCGGATCGATGAAACGATCATCTTCGACCAGCTCAAGGACGAGGAACTGGATAGCATTGTCGAGGTGCAGATGGGGCGACTCACGTCACGGTTGGCGGCGCAGAAGCTGACTTTGCATCTGACGCCGGAGGCGAGGCGGCGGCTGGCGGAGGAAGGGTTTGATCCGGTGTACGGAGCGCGTCCGCTCAAGCGCGCAATCCAGCGCAAACTGCTGGACCCGCTATCGCTTGCGCTTTTGGACGGGCTGTTCGAGGAGGGAGACAAAATCAACGTGACGCTTCAGAACGGGAATTTTGAATTCCGAAAAGAAGGGGTGTCTGAGGCTGTGACGGTGGGCTAGCAGGTTTTGCCACGGAAGACGTATGCGCTCTCCGCGAAAGTGGCGCTTGCAGGCGGCGGCGGGTCTGGGAAAGTTAGGGAAATGAATAAGGAGTTTCCCTATGCCCGCTGAGAGCAGTCAGACCTTTTGTGCCGAGTGGAAGCCGGAATCCATTTTGGAGCGCGCGGACTGGAGTCGCATCTTCGGAAGGGTCGCCCCTGTCGAGATCGACTACGGCTGCGGGGAGGGCGCATTCCTGATCGCGCAGGCGCAGAAAAATCCAGAGCGCAACTTTCTCGCGACGGAACGTTTGGTGGGGCGCGTGGAGAAGGTCTGCCGCGCAGCCGAGCGGCTCGGTCTGAATCACGTGCGGGTGCTGCGGATGGAGAATGCTTACACGGCGCAATTTTTAGTGCCGCCGGAGTCGGTGGCGACGGTGTATGTGTCGTTTCCGGATCCGTGGCCAAAGCGTGCGCATCAGGCGCGGCGTTTGGTGCAGCCGGAGTTTATTGATTCGGTGAGGGAAGGGATGCAGCGCGGCGGCGAGTTGCGCTTGAAGACGGATGACCTGCCATACTTTCAGTGGATGGAAAAAGTGATGGCCTCGGCAAAGGGATGGCAGCGGGAGGAGTGGGTGGAGGACGAGGGATATCCGATTACGAATTTCGAGACGCGTTTCATCGCGCAGGGCTTGCCGATTCATCGGTCGCTGTATCGAAAGATTTGATGTGCGCTGAAAAAGCCGATGCATCGTGGTGGGTGTACGTGCTGCGGTGCGGGGACGGGAGTTTGTACTGTGGAATCACGAATGATCTGAAGCGGCGGGTGCGGCAGCATCGCGAGGGAACGGGCGCGCGTTACACAAGGGGACGCGGGCCACTGAGGATCGCGCACTGGTGGGTCTTGGGTAGCAAGCCAGAGGCGTTGAAGGCGGAGCACGCGTTTAAGAAGCTTGGCAGCGAGCAGAAGCGTGCGGCGATTCGGGGTTGTCGGCGCGGAGTTGCGCCAGTGATCGGTCGGAAAAGTTGAGCCCCTGGGACCGCGTAGCCCCAGCTGCGCCTGGACGGAGGTTGCAAGAGAGAGGGTGTGGTAGCGTTGCGCCTCGGCATCCGAGCGGCGTGCGTGAAAAAAGTTGTCGCAATTTGCTGGTGCGACCAATCCGAGCTCAGCGCCATTCACGAGGGATTGGTTACTATGGCGAAAGACTGGATTGCTCCGAAGACCCTTGGGCGAATTGATCAAACTTCAAAATCAACTTCGCGATCTGATCGTGATTTTAATTCCAACTTCAATCTTGATGATCACGAAGCGCAGCTGGGGCTACGCGGTCCCAGGGGGGAGCTTGGCAGCGCGCAGACGCGTGCGGCGATTCGGGGTTGCGAACGCGGAGTTGCGCCTGTTATCGGTTGAAAAGGTTGACCCCCTGGGACCGCGTAGCCCCAGCTGCGCCGGGACGCAGGTTGCAAGAGAGAGAGTGTGGTGCGACAGAGCATCCGAGCGGCGTGCGCGAAAAACAGTTGTCGCAGTTTGCTGGTGCGACCAATCCGAGCTGAACGCCATTCACGAGGGATTGGTTACTATGGCGAAAGACTGGATTGCTTCGAAGACTTTTGGGCGCATTGATCAAAATTCAAAATTAACTTCGCAATCTGATCGTGATTTTAATTCCAACTTCAATTTTGATGATCACGAAGCGCAGCTGGGGCTACGCGGTCCCAGGGGGAAGTTTGGAAGCGAACAAAAGCGTGCGGCGATTCGGGGTTGCGAACGCGGAGTCGCGCCAGTGATCGGTCGGAAAAGTTGACCCCCTGGGACCGCGTAGCCCCAGCTGCGCCTGGACGCAGGTTCCAAGAGAGAGGGTGTGGTAGCGTTGCGCCTCGGCATCCGAACGGCCTGCGCGAAAAAAGCTGTCGCGGCTTGCTAGTGCGACCAATCCGAGCTCAGCGCCATTCACGAGAGATTGGTTACTATGGCGAAAGACTGGATTACTCCGAAGACCCTTGGCTTGAATGACGAAAATTCAAATCCCCATTGTGCTACTAATTTAAATTCCAACGAGGATGCTAATCATCACGATGCGCAGCTGGGGCTACGCGCTCCCAGGGAGAGATGGTACTCCCGTGGGTATCTGCCGCATCGCGACGATGTTCAACAACTTCAATCCATCACATTCCGTCTCGCGGATTCACTCCCCTCGAAAAAACTTCTCGAGATCGAGGAGGAACTCAAACAACAACCCGTCACCCAACGCGCCGTTGACAGAAGAAAACGCATAGAACAATGGCTCGACTCAGGCGCAGGCTGCTGCGCTTTACAGCATCCCAGGCTCGCGCAAATTCTCGAAGAGACCTTGTTGAAATTTGATGGCAGCCGTTACTCGCTAATCGCTTGGTGCGTCATGCCAAACCATGTTCATACACTCATTCAGCCGGTATCAAATCTCGCCAACATCGTGAAATCTTGGAAGTCCTTCACTGGACGCTGGGCGCTGGTACACAACAACGAGCTCGGTCTTCAAATTGCGACAGAACGTCTGTGGATGCATGACTACTGGGACCGCTACGTGCGAGATCCAGAGCACCTTCAAAGACTCATTGAATATATCCACCAAAACCCGGTCAAAGCTGGGCTATGCAGGCGCCCGGAACTGTGGAAATGGTCAAGTGCAAGACACTGGGAGCAAACGCCTGGGCACGATTGAAACGTGAGACGTTGGAATCGTATTGCCATTTAATAACTCACCCACAACACATACTCGATTATGAGCATTCTTGTGTCATAAAAGTGCATGCCCACGTTTAAAGAAGCGCTTTTTTATTGGTTAAAACTGGGTTTCGTCAGCTTTGGTGGTCCTGCGGGGCAGATCGCCATGATGCATCACGAGCTCGTCGAGAAACGCCGTTGGTTTAGCGATGCGCACTTTTTGCATGCATTGAATTTTTGCATGCTTCTACCCGGCCCCGAAGCGCAGCAACTCGCGACTTACTTGGGATGGCGTTTGCACGGCGCAAAAGGTGGAATAGCCGCCGGCGCACTGTTTGTACTGCCCTCTGCATTTCTTTTGTTCGGCCTGAGCTGGATTTACATGGCCGGCGGCCACCTCCCGTGGCTTGCCTCTATTTTTCACGGACTGCTAGGCGCCGTCATCGCGGTGGTCGCTGATGCTGTGCTCCGCATTGGCAAGCGCTCACTCAAAACTCCTGCTCTCTACTCAATCGCGATTGCGAGTTTTAGCGCCATCTACGCCTTCAACATTTCATTCGTGCTAATCCTTGTCGGCTCCGCCTTGCTCGGAGGCTTCGGGCCGTCCAGCCAGTTCCCCTCCGTAGGCGGCCATGGCAAAGCTAAGGATCGCGCAGGCATGCCGCTTCCGGCACCGGCGACGGCGACTATTTCTCGCGCACTCTGGATTTGTGTAACCTGCGTGTCGCTTTGGTGGGCGCCGATCTTCGGAGTCGCCGCATGGCTTGGGTGGGAGAGCACGCATGCGCAGCAGGGACTATTTTTCAGTAAAGCCGCCCTTGTCACCTTTGGAGGTGCGTACGCTGTCCTGCCGTATGTAGCGCAGCAGGCGGTGGACACTTACGGTTGGCTGACACATCAACAGATGATGAGCGGGCTCGCCCTCGCTGAAACCACGCCAGGGCCGCTCATCATGGTGCTGCAATTCGTGGGTTTCGTCGGCGGCTGGCAGCAGCCCGGTAGCCTCAACCCCTTTTTGAGCGCCACACTCGGAGCAGCCATTACAAGCTGGGTTACTTTTTTGCCCGGTTTCCTTTTTGTGTTTATCGGTGCACCGCATATAGAGAGGCTTGGCGAAATGCGCGGTCTGAGCGCTGCACTAACCGCAGTGACTGCGTCCGTAGTCGGGGTCATTTTAAACCTCGGTGTCCGCTTTGCAAAAGATGCGCTCTGGCCCGCGAGTGGTCCCTTTGACTCATTCGTCGCAGTGGTTTGTATTGCGGCGTTCACAGCGATGCGCGGGTTTAAAGTCAGCCTTGTGCGTGTGATCGGGTGCAGCGCTTTACTTGGCCTAGCAAAACATCTGCTCTTTGCGGTGTAGGGGTAGTGAAGGGGTAGTGTCTGTTACTTTGGCCCCGTCAACAGAGCTTCTCTACGAGAGCCCGCTAGATGACATTCCCGGTACTGCTCAAACTCTCGTGGGCGGTATCCGATCAATTTACTAAAGATTCCGCTAGTAGCGGCTTATTCATTGTATGCGTAACGCCACCCCCTGTTATCCAGCCTTAGCTCTCCTTTGTTACACAGTGGCCTCTCTGTGTCATCCGGTTGGAGGGGCCCCCTCGGAACTTCCGAGCGAGCCCGCCCCTAACGGCCCCCAGTGGATTTGGTCCGAGGGTAAAGCGACGCCCGCAGCTTTCTTTGAGAAAGAGTTCCTGCTTAGCTCACCGCCTGTTAGCGCCACGCTGAGAGTCTCCTGCGACAACGGGTGTAAGGTCTTCATCAACGACAAGGCGGCTGCCCAGAATGAAGACTGGAACAAACCCTCGGTCACTGACGCGAAGGCAGTCCTTCAGTCTGGAATCAACAAAATCCGCGTGGACGCAAAAAACGAGGGCGGAGCCGCCGGTCTCGTCGTCTCGCTTGAGATTAGCCTGCCGGATGGCACGCGCCGCTGGCTGCAGTCCGACGGATCCTGGGCGGCCTCGGCACTCGAGGGAGCACCGAAGACGGCCGCGCAGGTCCTGAAAGCCTACGGAGCCCCCCCGTGGGGAAAGGTTTTTGAAGCTGGCAGCGGCGGTGCCTCGGTGAGCGCGGCGGCCGACATCAAGGTGCCCGAGGGTTTCAAGGTGGAATTGCTGCACAAGCTCACCGAAGCGGAAGGATCTTGGTGCGCGATGTGCGTCGATCCAAAGGGGCGCATCTTCGCCTCTGACTTGAACGGAAAGCTTGTGCGCATTACTCCTCCTCCGCTTGGAGTCGATGCCTCAAAGATCATCATCGAACCGATCCCATTGGAAGTGGGTCACGCCAATGGGATGCTGTGGGCATTTGATTCGCTGTACGTGATGGTTTGCCGAGAGGGCGTTTATGAGGCGGGCTCCGGCGTGTACCGTGTGACTGACACCAACGGGGATGATGTTCTCGACAAGGTTGAACTCCTAAGAAAAGTAGCCGGCCAGGGCGACCACGGACCCCATGCGCTTATTCTCACCCCGGGAGGCAAGAGCATCACGGTCGTGTGCGGGAACTCGACCAAACTGACGGAAATCCAGCACTATCAGGTACCGCCAATCTGGAAGGATGACCTTGCTCTTGCGAAGATTACCGGGCACGGCTTCATGCTCGGAAGCGGCGCGCCTGCGGGATACATCGCCCGGATGTCGCCCGATGGCAAAGATTGGACCCTGGTGTCGGCGGGTCTGCGCAACGAATACGACGCTGCCTACAATCGAGACGGCGAACTCTTCACATACGATGCAGACATGGAGTGGGACCTCACGCTTCCTTGGTACCGGCCGACGCGCGTCTGCCATCTCACCGACGGTGCGGAGTTTGGTTGGCGCAGCGTTTCTGGAAAATGGTCTGAGGATTACGCGGACTCGCTTCCTCCGGTTATCAACATTGGCCGAGGCAGTCCCACCGGTGTCACCTTCGGTTACGGTGCGAAATTCCCTGCGAAATATCAGAATGCACTGTTTGTCGCGGACTGGACGTACGGCAAGCTGTACGCCGTCCACATGCGGGAGCAGGGCGCGTCGTATTCGGCTGATTTGGAAGTTTTCGCAGAAGGAAAGCCGCTCCCACTGACCGATGTCGTCGTCAATCCAACGGACGGCGCGATGTACTTCGGGGTGGGTTCTCGCAAGGCAAATAGCGCGCTCTATCGAATCTACTACGCCGGAGGAGAAGACACTGCAGAGGCGATTTCAGCAGGCGATCCCGAGGCGCGTAAACTGCGCGCACTCCGCCACCGGCTCGAGGATGCCTATCATTCCACAGACGCCGCTTCGCTCGATTTGGCGCTGCAAAACCTTTCGCACCCGGACCGCTTCATCCGATTTGCAGCGCGGACACTTCTGGAGTTCCGCGATTCGACACAGTGGTCTCCCCGCGCCATGTCGCTTACGGCTCCGCAAGCGGTCGTGCAGACGGCACTGGCGCTCGCACGTCTCGAGAAGACGGAGCACCGCGAAACTCTGTTCGAGAAGCTCAACCAGCTGGATTTTGCGAAACTTGATTCTTCAACACGCCTCGATGTGATTCGTGCTATGCAAGTGGTGTCGATTCGCCTGGGTGACCCGGAGGGTGCAATGCGCGAGCAACTGTTGGCAAAACTGCATTCCGCAGTTCCTTCTACGGAGATCCGGTTCAACCAAGAGGCGTCCCAATTGTTGGTAAGATGGAATTCGCCATTCGCCGCGGAGAAGGTGTTCGCGCTCTTCCAAAAGGCAGCCTCCCAGGAAGAGCAAGTCAGCTTCGCCGCTTGCCTGCGTCTGGTGAAGGGCCACTGGCCCACCGGCGCGCGGGAACAGTTTTTCCGCTGGTTTCTGCGCGAGGAGTTCAATAAGCCGGGCAACCTTGGCAAGTTCATTGCCGACATCCGCAAGGACTCCATCGCCGGCCTGAGCGAGCAGGAAAAGCTCACTCTTCAGCCCATCCTGAATGCCAAACCCGAGTCCCGCCCAGCGCCCCCAATCGCATCCCGTCTTTTCGTCAAAAACTGGACTACCGAAGAGCTCGTGGCCCGGGTGGAACCGCTCATGAAGCAGCCTCGTCATCCTGAAAAAGGCATGACGCTTTTCCGTGAGACAGGCTGCATCGCATGCCATGCATTCAAAGGAGAAGGTGGCGCCGTTGGACCCGATTTGACGCTTCTGGGCGGCAGATTCTCAACGCGCGAAATCATTGAGAGCATGACGGAACCGAGCAAGGTCATCAGCGACCAGTATGGGACGGCGAGTCTTCATCTCAAAAGCGGGGCGATGCATCTTGGACGGTTGGTCAACGAAGGGCCCGAGCTAGTGCAAATCCAGGAGGATCTTTTCAATCCATCGGATGTCCGGGACTTCTTCCGCAAGGACATTGCAAAGATCGAAACCTCCCCCGTATCCCTGATGCCCCCGGGGTTGCTTAATACCTGTCACCCTGAGGACGTTGCTGACTTCGTTGCATGGCTCACCAGCGGTTTGAAGTAGCGGCAAAAACGAAAAAAGCGCCTTTGCGGTCCGACTCGAGCGGGATCGTCGAGTTGTGGGCGTGGGAACGGACCGCTTAACGGCGACGGATTTGTGTGCGTTGCCAAATGGTCAAACACCAGAGGCAACCCGTTTCAGCATTGACCGCGTGAGCCGCTGAAACCGTCACTCACCTGACCTTCGACTCGCGCTGTCTGCCGAAAACACGGCCTTTCCGCCCAGCCACGTTTTCAGAACGCGCGTGTCTGCAAAGCGCTCGAGGGGACACTCGAGCAGGTCGCGGTCAAGGAGCACCATGTCTGCCAGCTTGCCGGGCTCAAGCGAGCCGGCCTCCTTTTCGAGCAGAAGGATCCGGGCGTTGTTGATTGTGAACATTTCGATCGCCTCCTTCCGCGAGAGCCCGCCTTCAGGATGAAGCGGAGCGTGCAATGAGCGGCACTTTCGGGAGACCGCGATCCACATACCCAGCCAGGGATTGTAGGGATTGATGGAACGTAGGCTGCCGACTTTCTGCATGAACCAAGTGTGAAGAGGGGAAAGAGGGGAAAGTGTCTGTCCCCGGTCGAGGGGAAAGTGTCTGTCCCCGGTAGCCCACGAGCAATGGCGCACCCGGCCGTATCACCTTTGAGAGAGCACGCGATATCACCATCGATAAAAAAAGGCGTGCTTTACGTCATCGATGAGGGTGCAAAAGTGATTAAGAGGGGAGCTCCCGCCGAGAAAAACTTTTGATACCCACCCTCGCAAGCCCGCAGCACATGCCATCAATGGTTGGATCGTTAGAACATCGATAGCCCGGGACTTTATGCCCCGTTTGCTTCGCATGCCAAATGGCCTATCCGTAAAATATCGGTAACACTCGCTGGCTGGGCAGAGGAGAAGAAACAAAGGCGTCGTCGTGAGAGGAAACCAACAACAAAGCCGATTAGCGCAAAAATCGGTTAAATAATTTGAGCTACTCCAAAAACGCTTCAGGGAAAGTCGCTGGAAAATTTTTCGGTAGATAATTTTCTATTAGCCACTTGGTCGCTGCGGGAATTGAAACAGACACCCCTTCTCCTCCCTCAGATTGGATCAAGTTCGTATTCAAATAGTTGTTGACTGCCGTTGTGATCGTTGCGTCGTATTTAAATGACAAAACTCCTGTCTTAAACGTATGGCCGTCACCACGCTTGATGGGCGCTGTAAAGTCCATAGGGACCGCTGACTTGCGGCCTCCGCCGATTGGCACATTAAGCTTACAAGAGCCGTTCGCAAGGATAACTCCGGTGTCATAGGTGTCACCGTCATCGGCGGAATTCATGTAGATGTAAAAAAACTTCTTGTTGTTCGAATAGAATGCAAATTTGTGTGTGCTTCGATGGTCTTTTTGATCATCCGCATCGTCAGGATAATGAGTAAAAGACTTCGTTGCGGGTGCTTTCGATGTCTTCGGTTGTTCGTTTAGAACAATGGATTCTGCCGAGCTGCCGTCGCCGCTAAACTCAATCCAGCAATCGGTGTCTAAATCAAAGAAAAACAAGTAGGACAATGTGCTCGGCATGGTTTCTTTACTTAGCTTTCCGTCTGATGTTTCACGTGCCAACGTCCCCGCGAGTCGCATTCGATAGACAAGTACATGTGCTTCGGAGTTGGGCGTCCCCAACAAAATGGCGGTAATGATCAGGAATAGAAATTTGAATGCATTCATCACAATTGTACCGAGTTTACACTTGCGTTTGTTCTACTGCGGTCAAAAAAAAGCGTCAAGCATAAACCGTTTCGCGCAATATTAATTACTCGGGAACATTTGGTTCCCGAGTGAATGGCCCCCGGTGTTCAAGGCTGCTCCATCCCCGACGCCATCGCAATATGCCCCAGCCAGTGGCAGCAGCGCGCGCATTCGTCTTCTGGTGCGTTGCCAAATGGTCAAACACCAGAGGCAACCCGTCTCAGCAGTGACCGCGTGAGCCGCTGAAACCGTCACTCACCTGACCTTCGACTCGCGCTGTCTGCCGAAAACACGGCCTTTCCGCCCAGCCACGTTTTCAGAACGCGCGTGTCTGCGAGGCGTTCGAGGGGACACTCGAGCACGTCGCGGTCAAGGAGCACCATGTCTGCCAACTTGCCGGGTTCAAGCGAGCCGGCCTCCTTTTCGAGCAGAAGGATCCGGGCGTTGTTGATTGTGAACATTTCGATCGCCTCCTTCCGCGAGAGCCCGCCTTCAGGATGAAGCGGAGCGT
>CAMDSZ010000022.1 GCA_945906945.1 Akkermansia muciniphila | reverse complement strand
TAGCATGCCTGCGCGTCGTCGATGTCCGTGGTTTTTTACCCCGGATTGCATTTTGAGGGCGAAAAGAGGCGCCCGAATTTTAGAAAAACGCGGTCTCCAATCGTAGAGAATCCAGCGGCGGTGAAAAACGGCTATTTACGGACAGGCTCGAACTAACTGCACTCGCCCAACAACCTGGGGCCACACGGCGTGACTCGCTCAAGGGTGAAAGCCGTCTCGATCCAAACATCCCATCGCTCTCCAAACTGCCAGTCGGCCGAATGAATCAGGATCTCCCCAGGTACGCCCAAATGCTGAATCTGGGCGATGGTTCTGATTTAGAAAAACTCTCTGGAATCGTGTTGGATGACACCATGGCAGTCTTCAAAGGTGAATGGTCCAAAACGGGCCTCCCTCCCAATGTGGGCGGAGCGGCTAGAATCGCGGGGCCTAGGGCGGAGGGACAGGCACGCTTCGAATTCAGCGTTCCCGCCTCCGGCAACTATCAAGTTATCCTCTACTGGGCTGGCCATGAAAACCGCGCCTCCAACTCAAGGTGCGTCCTCGAGCGCCAGGGGCAGCCTGAGGAAGTAAGGGTCCTCAATCAGCGCCAAACCGCTCCGAAAGGTGCCAACACACTCGGGACCTTTCAATTCAATGCGGGCGCCACCAACGCCGTAGTCCTCCACTCAAAGGGAACGGACGGGAATGTTGTCGCCGACGCGGTCGAAATCAGACGAGCAGATTAAACAACCCGCACCGTGGTTTCCTTCTCTGCGGCGGGGTGCTTTTTTCTCACTCCCGCTGACCTTAATCCCTGTGCCGTAGGTCATATTCGGCACGGGGTGCGGAGGTCGCCCGTACCAGCCCGTACCAACTCGGATCCCCAAGTCATATTTCGCGCGGAATCCATTGAGGAGTTTAATTGCTTCGCCAAACACAGTGGGTTGAGTTGGATTGGTGCTTGTCCTCGCTTTTAAAATCGCAGGGGCTCGCACCACTCAACAACCTGATGCCGTCAACGAATGCAATGCGCGGGACACACTCCATCACCCTCAATGGCCGCAAAGCATTCAGTAGCCTGGCCTGAAATGCCGCCGATTCCCCCACCCCATGAACCTACCGACCCGCTTCCTCACATGCGTTGTATTCAGCCTGCTCGCTGTGGCAGTGCCTCTGCCTTCGCTGCTCGCGGAATCCAAATTAATTCAGGAGTCTGGGCTGAGTGGCGGAATTGTGGTGGCACTGGATTTCGAAAGTGGCAAATCCATCACTGAGCTCGCCTCCAAAAGCCCTTTTCTCATCCACGGGCTCATGAGTGCCGATACAACGCTCGCTCAGGCTCGGGGTGAGATCAAGCAAGCAGGCCTTCAAGGCAAGGTATCCTGCGATGGCTACAACGGACGCGACCTGCCCTACGTCGATAGCTTGGTGAATATTGTCATATGCAAAGCAGGCTGCAAGGTGCCGACTGCGGAGTTGATGCGTGTGATTGCACCCAGGGGCGTGCTATTTGTCCAAGAGTCAAACCAATGGAAGAAGACCGTAAAACCTGCTGCAAGCGGGTCCGATGAGTGGAATCAATTTCTGCATGGAGCAGATAACAACGGCGTCTCCCAGGACAATGTCGGTCCCCCGCAGCGCATACGTTGGCATGATGGACCAGAGTATGGTCGATCCAAAGCGCTCTCGCCGTCCTTTACCAACATGGTCTCCGCTGGCGGACTCATCTTCACCATCGAAGATCATGCCACCACCGAGGATGTAAATGCACCCGTCGAGTATCAGTTGGTTGCACGAGATGCTTTCAATGGAATTCAACTCTGGCTGACGCCGGTCAAACAATGGGGCGAGTGGCAGACAAACAGCATCAAATCAATCCCAACACAGCAGCAGCGCTTGCTTGCCGCCATTGGAAACACGGTCTACGCGGTCCTCGATTTCGGTGGCACCGTTGTTGCCATTGAGGCTAGGACCGGCAAGCAGCAACGCGTTTTTGCCAACACCGACCACACAATGGAATTCGCCATTGATGGGGGTGTGCTCTACGGAATCAAAGGCAGCGCTCATCACCCACCGACATCAAAGGGGCCCGCAACTGCACCAAGTGTAGAGCTCTACGCACTAAATATCCCGGAGGGCACACTCCTTTGGAGAAAGACCATCAACACCGAATACACTTGCGGCACACTCACAGTGAAGGGCAGTCGTTTGGTTTACCACAGCGCCAGCGGGCTGACTTTGCTGGACAGCACCACAGGAGGTGATCTTTGGACCGAAGCGGTAAAAATGGCCGAGGCTGCCGAGCCGAAGACGAACAGGAACCCGAAAGCCAGACCCCAAAAGGACTTTTCGGTCTTCACCGCCAATGAACATCCATCCATCGTGCTCACCGAGGACAGCGTGTATTGCGGCATCGGGAAGTCCATCACGGCGATGACCCGTGAGGATGGAAAGACCCGATGGACGGCGATCGGCGATACGAACTACATGAAAAGCCCTGATCTTTTCGTGATCGACGGACTGGTCTGGGGTCGTGATCTGCAAGGGCGCAATGCGAAAACCGGCGAGATCATCAAGCCACTCAAACAAGAGATGCAGGGGCCCATGTCCCATGATCGATGCTATCGCAATCGCATCACGCACCGCTACTACCTCAACAGCGCCTCGGGAGGGACAGACTTTGTGAATTTTGATGGCAGTGCTGAGACGCCCAACCCGTGGGCACGCTCCACTTGCGGTCTGGCAGTGATGCCCGCAAATGGCATGGTTTATAACGGCCCCTATGTCTGCCAATGCGCGATTGGAACAATGGTGACGGGCGTCAACGGATTCTACAACGGCTCGGGCAATACCGATAAACGCTTCACCGTAACCCTAGCGCCGCGCGTGATCAAAGGGCCCGTCTTCGGCGCCGCATCCGGAGACGCCAGCACTGCTGAAGACTGGCCCTCGTATCGCGGCTCAGGCGCGCGCGGTGGTGTTACAACCTCCAGCACTCCTGCGGCGCTTGAGTTCAAGTGGACGGCAAAAATCGGCGCACGTCTCACCGCTCCGATCGTGAGCGCCGACAGTGTTTACGTAGCCGACCGCGATGGCCATACGCTTTACGCGCTGGATCGCACCACAGGAAAAACGCGTTGGTCGTTCATCTCGGAGGGAAACATCGACAGTCCGCCGACCTATCACAAAGGACTCATTCTGCTCGGGTCCCGCGGCGGCTGGGTTTACTGCCTTCGTGCCACCGATGGTGAGATGGTGTGGAAGTTCACAGGGATGCCCGAGCAGCGCTTGGTCTGCGATTCAGGCAAGCTCGAATCTGCCTGGCCCGTGAGCGGGAGCATACTTGTCTTTGAAAACACCGCCTACTTTGCCGCCGGGCGGAGCACATTCTTGGATGGCGGCATCGGCGTGTTTGGGCTCGACCCGATCACGGGCGCGATGAGGCATGGCCGAGTGCTGAGTGGTCCCTATCAAGATGAGAAGAGCAACTTCCCGGTCCCAGCCAGCGGCACATTCCAGCTGGAGGGCTGCAAGGCTGACATTTTTTCATATGCCAACAACGAGCTGTTTGTGCGTCAGCAAGCGTTCAAGCCCAACCTAGAGCCCATCAAGCCCGACGATGTGCACACTTTGCACATCATGGCCTCAGCGGGGTTTCTCAACGATTCACCGCAACACCGCACCTACTGGACCGTGGATCGCAATCTGCGCTACGGCGGCTCGATGGGGTCCTTCGGCTCCGGCCCGGCGGGCGATATCGTCGCCTTTGACGGTACTACCTTTTACGAGGTGCGCGGCTACGCCCCCGGCCGCAATCTGGAGGGACGCGGTAAAGGCATGAAGCCGACCGAAATTTATTCGCTCCACTCTGGAAAACTCAAAGACACGGCGGGCAAAGAGGACCCCAATGCTATCCCTGGATTTGGACGCTGGGAGAAACGCTGGAACACGCCCACGCCTTTCGCCGGTCACGCAGTGGCCGCTTCGGCGAACACGGTGCTCGTGGCCGGAGTCCCAATGCTTCCCGGCTATACGATCGCAGACACCAATGCCTCTTACGCAGGCAAAAAGGGCGGCATCGCCTGGCTCCTCGATACAAACGACGGCCATCAACTCCAGGAAATCCGGTTTGACGCCTCGCCGGTCTGGGACGGCATCGCCATCGCATACCAGAGCTATTTCATTTGCTTAAATGACGGCTCCATCGTCTGTCTCGCTGGCAAATAATCAAGCTTTCGGCCAGTGGCAGCCCGATCAAACCTGCGCCGAAAGCCAAACGTCCCTTAAATGGCAAATTGGACTCCTGCAATCAGTGATCCCGTAGCAATGCCTAACCAAGCGAATGCGCCTCGCGAGTTCTTGGACAATTATTCAGCGGTAACAGTCAGTGCCTTCGAAGCGCCAAAAGAGATTGTACCGGTAAAGTGTTCGCCATTGCCGCCGCCAGTGATGCTGGAAATTTTGGAAGCCCCCGGGATTCCGACAGCCTCCACAGAAATTTTGTTTTTCGGATCGGAGAGGTAAGTCTTTAGCGAAGCGCCTCCAATGAACAATCCAGTTAACTCGATGTACTGCCCGAAACTAACACTGATCGGGGTTTCGAAAGTTGCTGATCCAGACACTGATACACTAACCGTTTCACCTTGAGCGTTGATGGTTCTCACCGCTGAACCTGACCCAGTGATGGCGGAACCCACATTGACTGACAATGCTTCATTCAAAAACTCTTTGCTCCTAGTGTCGTACAGATAGATGGAGTACGAGAGACTTGCGGTATCAACGTCAACAAAGGGCACTGCAAGAAGCGTTAGCCCTGTAATCTCCTCTGAGTTACTCATGGCTTGAATAACCTCGCGGTTTCCAATTTTGTAGGAAACGGCCTTTCGTCCAAACTGCTCGTAACTTTTAGAAGATCCGTCCTTGGCTTCGACCGAATATTCGATTCTGTCAATAGGTCCTTGGGACTTGTCCTCTTTACCCGCTTCATTTCGCGGGTACAGAGCTCCGCCTGAGACTTTCTCAGTTAGTGCTACGGTCACTGTCACTGGAGCAGCCACTTGATAGACATCGCAGAACACGGCGTTGGACAACAATGCGGAGAGGACTAGCTGAGTGAGTAGTTTCATGTTTCTTTCGACAGGTGCATGATATACATGCACATAAAGCGTGGCGGCGAGCTTAGATCAATAGGATATAACGCGTCGAGCATAATTATCTGCAATCGCTGTTAGATTTGCAGCCATTCGCGCTCGGGTTCGCATGGTAAAGAGCTCTGCAAAAGGTAATGAAACCATACAGTGTCGCATGGCGAGCTCCTGCGCGGGTTATCGGTCGCTCCTACTGCTATGGGACAGACTTGGGAACGTTACTGTTGGGGCCTGATTCGCAAGACCAAGGCGGCCGCGAGAAATGCGAGCAAGGCGGAACCAGCGAACGCCGCGGAGAGCTCAATGCCATGGTCACGCATCGAGCCAAGAATGACGGTTGCGACGGCTCCGACGCTGATGCTCACCATATTCATGAACCCGTAACCGGTTGCGCGATGCTCCGGCCGGACGATCTGGCAAAGAATAGGCATGTTGTTGCAGTCAAAAAATCCCCAGCCAACCCCGAACAGGATCATGAACCCGATCGCCACGCCCAAACTCGGCGCGAATCCCAGCCCGAGGAGGGCGGGCACCAGCAGAAACGTTCCGGCTGCGCTGCTAAAAATGCGGCCCTTGGACGTCACCTTCATCCATCTGTCGGCTACTGCGCCAGCGAGAAGGACCCCGGCGAAGGAGGCAAGCTGGATATAACCCGTCGCGGACAATCCGGCGGGACCCTGCTCGAGATGAAACGTGTCGGCCAGAAAGGTCGCCAGCCAGTTTTTTGTGACCCAGCCCGAAATGGCCGGCAGGGTGAAATAAACGACAAGCATCCAGAATGGTTGCTGCTTCAAAAGCGTGCGTAATGTTTCCGTGATGGATCCAGGGCGACCGTTTGGCGTGTCACTTGACTGGGGAGTCCCATCTTTAAGAGTGAAAAAAAGCAGCACAGCGTATCCCACGCCGGCCGCGCCAAACCAGGTGAAGCAGTTACGCCACGAGCTCGTTTGTGCAATGTAACCGCCGATGCCCCCAAGCGCGAGACCGGCGTAAATCCCGGTCTGATGAATCCCGATCGCACGGGCTTGAGTACTGCCGGGATGCCACTCCGTGATCAGAGCAAGGGCGGCTGGCATGTAACAAGCCTCGCTGACTCCCATCAGCGCGCGGCAGATTAGCATTCCATTGTAGGTTTGCATGTGTCCCGTGAAGTAGGTGACCGCCGACCACACAAACAGACTCCCAATCACCATTCCCCGGCGATTAAATTTATCCGCAACAAACCCACCGAATGGGCTGAGCAAGGCGTACACCCACATGAACACCGCCATCAATGTCCCAAACTGTTGGTCGCTGGTGATGCCCGGGATATCCATTCGGATCGATTCCCGGATGGTGGAAACCATTTGACGATCCAAGTAATTCAACATCGCCACCGGCCAGAGCAGCAGTACGGCAAACCAAGCGTTGCGTGAAGGGAGAGTCGGGGAGGACATGGTGTGTGTGGTTTTGCCGCGTTGATTCGAGCCGTGACACTCAACCTGCCGTGTATTGGAAAAAGAATGCCCGCTGGCGGGGGCACTCTCCGGTGATGCCGGAGCACGGCCCGTTATGGTGCAGGTTCGGGTGCCGCCAGGGTGCTGCGTTGGAGACAATCTTCTGTTGGGTCCAAGTCACACACAAGGCACGAACCGATTCGGCTCCAGAATCAAGTCCGGGCAAGACGGTCACTTGGTGCGGGCGTTTTTAAGATAGTAGAAATGACCGTCTTCGGCGCCACCAAGAAAGTCAGGGATGCCATCACCATTGAAATCCACCACCGTTGGGCTGACGTCATGGCCTTCTATTTTTTGCGGGCTCATAGGACCCATGTCTTTAAAGAACCACTTGCCATCGCGCGTGTCCACCATGCGGAGGAAGTTGGCGTTGGTTGAATTTAGGAGGATATCGAGTTTACCGTCGCCGTCCCAATCCACGATGCAAAGCTTTCGACGGCCACTTTTTCCTGCCGTTCCCTTGTTTAACTGCAGCGGCTTGCCAAGTTCATCGCAAAGCACGCGTTGGGGGGCAAGCAGCACGAGTTTGCCTGCACGTTTGGCGCGCTCGAAAAACGCGAGGTATCCCTCGTGGTCGAGCATCACAAGATCCGTCAGTCCGTCGCGACTCCAATCCACAGCAAACGGCGTGGTGCGCCATTGGGTAAGCAGCGCCTTCCCCGTTGGCCGCAGCCACCCGTAGGCGAGAGCAGGCTGAGCCCCTTCCCACTCGACCTCGATGGGTTGCGCGGCTGCAAGTTTGGGCTCGCTTCGTGTCCCGATATTTTTAAACCAAACCACTTTGCCCCAAATGGAATTGACGATGAGATCCAGTCGGCCGTCACCATCCCAATCAGCCACACTCAAAGTTGTGTAACCCCATTTCGCTTCAGCCGGACCCTGGATGCTTCCGTTTGAACCCGCCATGATTCGCATCACTTTCCCATCGGACTCAAGATACTTGGGCGCATCCCACTTCGGTTTCTCCACGCCAGCCCCGCTCAGGTTTTTGAAGAACAGCAGGTAGCCCGCGGAATTGCCGCACACAAGATCCATGGCCCCATCTCCGTCCCAGTCGACTCCGAACGGCGTGGGCAGCGCGCCGCATTTGAGATCGTCCGCTTCCTGTTGAAAATATCTTGGCGCCTTCAATTGCGGGCTGCCATCCGCAGAAACCGCACCCGTATTTTCAACAAGCGCCACCCGTCCGTCCTCATCGCCGACGACCAAATCCGGATACCCATCCTGATTCCAGTCGATCGCCGTGGGCCGAATCATTTGGAGATCCAAGTGAAGCGGGGCGCCATCCGCCAGACGCAGTTTCCGCCCTTTCGCGTACTCCGGAGCGGTGGGTGTACCGATATTTTCAAAGTACGTAAACCCGTCCAAGAACTCGCCGCAAATCAGGTCGAGTTTGCCGGTTTTCTTAAAGTCTGCGAGGCAAGGCGAGGGCCAGCCAAAGGTCTCTAGAAGCTTTCCGTCCGCCCGAACTTCAATCGGTTGCGCGTATTCTGGCGCCTTATTGCTGCCTGTGTTTTTGATCCAGTAGACCAACCCACGAAGCGGACCTTTGATCCATTGTCCCTCGGAATTGTAAGCGTTGTCCCAGCCGTAATCGGTCCAATCATCGACGCCAACGATAAGGTCGACGACTCCATCACCGTTGAAGTCACCGTATTGCCAAAAGTTTCCCCGGACTTTGTTTGGGTGGATGTTTCGAGGGAGTCCAATGTCCACTCCTCCGGTCAGTCCACTTTTTAGGAAGTCAGGGTACCGTCTCCCAGGGGTGAGAACTTGTGGGGAATCATCAACCGTAGAAACCGTCGTGTTGAGCGAACCCCTGCTGATGCGCGTTCCCGCTTGAAAGATTGGAAAGGAATTTCTCTTCGTATCAACGCCGGGATTTTTGAATACATACGTTCCATTGTACGGGACATCGGGACAACTGACGGCGAGATCCAAGAACCCATCGCCGTCGAAGTCCATTGGAAGGGGTTCGGCCCAAAGCCCGACGGCGAGATCGACGGTGAGCCCCGGGTGGTTGTACTTGATCCGTTCGAGACTTGGATTTGGTTCGGTGGCTAGAACGCCGGCCACAAAAGTTGATGATGCCGCGAGGAAGAGTAGCTTCATTGTGCGTGGAGATTTAAGGAAGACGGGGAAAGAAGTGGGAGGAGGTTTTGCAGCAAGGTATTGATGGACTCGCGTTCCTGGCCTTCGAAACGCTTCACTGGCTCGGCGGAAACATCCTCGCAGATCCCAAGCAGGGAAAGCACAGTCTTTATCCCTTTGATACCCGCCGACGCACTGGAGTTGATTCGGTAAATATCCGAGACGCGGATCACCAGATTCTGTAACTCACCCATCTTAGCGAAGTCTCGATTGGTGGCTGCTTTGAAAAACTCGGCGTACAGCCTTGGAAACATATTTGCTCCCCCATTCACACCGCCCTGGGCTCCTGCCAGCACCGCGTACGCCAGTGTTTCCTCGTCTCCTACAAACACCGGCCAGTCGGTTCGGCTACCCCGTAAACGCAGTATCTGGTGGAGATACCCGAGGTTTCCGGAACTGTCCTTCAATCCGATGACATTCGGCTGCTCCATGGAACGCCGGACGGTTTCCAGCGGGATAACGGTTTTGGTCAACCCGGGCATGTTGTAAAGCATCAGCGGCAGCGGCTGTTCGTTGGCCAGGCACTCGTAGTAGCGATCCAGTTCGGACGGATTGCTCTGCCAGTAATAAGGGGGCGCGGCGACCACGGCATCTGCCCCCAAGTCGGCTGCGGTGCGAGCCAGTTCGAGTGACTCGACCAATGCGGTGTCGGTGATGCAGACTAACACGGGAACACGTTTAGCGACTTGGAGGCAGGTGCGCTCGACCAATTCCCGGCGCAGACGATAGCTGAGCGCAGGGCCCTCTCCGGTTGTGCCGAGGATGAAAATACCGTCAACACCGCCAATCAGAAGATGCTCAATGAGGCGTTGAAGTCCGGGTTCATCAAGGGCGTTGGATGAACGAAGCGGAGTCACCATCGGTGGAATGATTCCTGACAAGGAATGCGTCATAGTCCCAACACCATACAAAACACTGAGCGTGTCGTCTTGTCTTCGCGGCTGGCAGACGATAATGCACAAGTCATGACGCGCGCTTCCGGCGGCTCCACAATTGAAGAACGGATTTACGGCACGGAGCTCGATCTGCCTTTGGTTTCCACCCTGGGCAGATTTAGAGCTCAAAGTGCCCAGAGACTCGCGTGGCATTCTCATGAGAACATAGAGCTGATTTTCCTTCAGGCAGGCGCCACCAGTTATGAGTTTGCAGCAACAGCGCAGGTTCACTTGGCGGGCGGGCAATTTCTTGTGGTGCCACCAAAAACATTGCACCGCGCGGGCCAGGACATCCGGATGCCATCGGAATTGTGCGGGATTGTTCTCGAACGGTTTTCGAAAAAAGCGGTGAGCGGCAGTGTCTTTACAAGTGAGGACCTCGCGGGAATCCAACGCATATTCGGTGGCGAACAGCCGCGCGTTGAGATTATGAACGGAACTTTGCGTGCGCTGGTCAAAGCGCTCGTCGCCGAACTTCAAACGTTCAGGAAAGAAACTCAGGATGCCTTCAAGAAGTCGCGTTTGCGCTCCTTAATCTGTCTCGCATTGATTGAGACGGCATCGATTTTAGATGCCTCGCGGCCCAGGGCCACGACGCAGATGGTTGTCGCAGCTGAGAGATTTTTACGGAAGCAGCACCGCGATAAAGTCTCAATGAACGAACTGGCGGAACACCTCGGATTAGGCCGGGCGCGGATGTTTGAAATTTTCAAAAAGGAGACGGGTATGTCTCCCAACGACTATTTGCAGCGGCACCGCATCGAGTGTTGCAAGGGTTTGCTATCGGGTACAAACAGGACAATCACCGACATCGCGCTGGAGAATGGGTTCGGCTCGAGTCAATACTTCAGCCGTGTGTTTCGAAAGTATTGCGGAATGACACCGATTTCGTTCAGGAGCTTTGGAAGGAGTCAGCATGGATGCGCTGTGGCTCAAAGGCGGGGGTTCGCTGTATGACTGCGGGACGCGCGTGTCATTCAGGGGGCGCGCCAAGGCGCACTTAGGCCAAAGGATTCACCCTGGCCGACATCGCCTGAGTCTCCCATCGAAACTCCGGAGGCGTCTCCGCACCGGCTCGCTTGGCAGTCAATGCTTCAGCTAAAAGCCGCGAAGCGAGGCTCCCAAGTGAGCCGCCCTCCCTGTCCCTAAGGGACTTTAACTCCTTTAAAACGGGAGTCGCCAAATCCAATGTGGTCCTCATGATGCGTGATGATATTTTTAAACGCATCAGATATCAAATTGTGAGCGGCGGGACTTAGGCGGGTGGCTTTCACCTTCTGCTCCCCTTCTGCTTCGGAGTGCAAGTCACCTGTTTGAGGTTAGCGCTTCCAAAGAGGCGTGTGTGTTGCCGAGGTCCTCAGCGTTGTTCGGATATGCGATACACGGCTGGGGTCGCTTCAAACAGGCGCTTGAAGTGCTGACCGAAGCGGGAGACGTCGCGGTAACCGACACGTTTGGCGATGCGGGTAATCGGAAGCCGGGTGGTGCGCAGAAGTTCGGCAGCTTTTTCCAGACGGAGTCTTTGCAGGTAGGCTTGGAAGCTGAGTCCGTGTTGTTGGCGGAAGAGGCGGGAGAGATTGCCTGGGCTGGTGAAGGCGATCTTGTTGGCAACATGCGTGAGCTTTAACGGGCAATGCAACCGGAAGACGAGATGCGCGACGGCTCGCTTGAGTGGATCGCCTTCGGGTTCGGTGGTGAAATTGCCTTGCTCGGCGAGGCCGAACCACACGGCCTCGACGTGGGTGCGGGCAGCGTCCTCGGCGGCGGCGGGATCGCCGAGGGCAATGGTTTCGACGAGGTGCTCGTGCTCCTCTGCGATGGTGCGGGGGTCTGGGAAGCAGTCGTCAAAACCCTTCTTGTGCAGCGCCCCGAGACTGTCCCAGACCGAGCGCCAAGTTTCCCGGAGCAAGGGAATATTGGCGAGGTTGACGATGGTTTCGTGGAGCTCAAGGTCCGCGTGACGAAAGGCGCTGTAGTTGCCCGCAAGCAGGGCGTTGGTAAGCCGTTTTAAGATGGAGCGTAGCTGCTTGAGTGTTCCGGGTGAGGCCGTGGCATGTGTGGCAGCATGGCGGGCGGCGAAGCCTTCCAGCACGGAGCGTAGCTCAGAAAGTCGGCGCAGTTCGGTGGTGGTCATGGCGGTCATATGCGAAATCGGGCTTCAGTCTATGCGGCAGAGCTCAAAGGTGTGCACTGCAAGGGATGATCATTGTAAACGCAATCCTCGACGCTTTTGATCATCCAACCGGCACGTGCTTATGCCAAATCAAACATCTCACCGCAACCGCCCATGATCATGCCCGACAAAATCCCCTTTGGGGTCATCGCTCCGATGACGACACCCTTCTCTTCATCCGGCGACCTCATGCCGAAGTCCATCCGCAGCCAGGTGGAGTTCCTCGTTCGTGAGAGGGCCGACAGCCTTGCAGTCGGAGGCTCGACGGGCGAGGGGCAGACGCTGGACGCCGATGAACTCCGCGCCTGCGTGAGCGAGGTGCGCGAGGCGATGCCGGCGAATATGCCGCTAATCGCGAGCACCATTTGCGACAGCACCCGCCAGGCGATCCGCAGCATCAAGGCGGTGGAAGGCCTCGGCGTGGATGCGATCCAGCTCACGCCGGTGCATTACCTCTTTCGTCCGGATGATGAGATGATGATCGAGCACTTCCGCGTGATCCATGAGGAGACAGGCATGCCGTTGATAATCTACAATGTCGTGCACTGGTGCTATCTCTCGCCGGAGTTGACCGTACGGCTCATGAACGAAGTGCCGGGGGTGATGGGCATTAAGCAAAGCGCGGGTGATTTGAAACTCTTCGCCGATCTCATGATCAACGCGCCGAAGGACCGGAAGATTTACAGCGCAGTGGACGCTCTGATGTATCCCTCTTTCTGCCTCGGTACGCCGGGCGTGATTGCGGCCACGCCGTCGGGCATTCCGCGCGCGACGGCACTATTGCGCGATGCAGTGGCCAAGGGCGATCATACCAATGCCCTGCGCTTGCACGAGGCCATCCTGCGCTTTTGGAACGCGACGGACCACTACAATCTGCCCGCCTGCATCCGCTACGCCCAGTCGCTCCAGGGCGTCGATGCAGGCTTTCCTCGGATGCCAATGCGCCCAGCCACCGAGGCGCAGCAGGCGAAGATCAAGCCCGCGCTCGAGGCGGTGCTGAAGCTTACAAACTCGCTTAGCTAAACCGCCTCCTGCTCGCCACGCATGCCCCCCCTTGCCGGCATAACGCTCAGCTTTTTATTCATTGCGCTCGCCGTGGCGTCACGCTCGGTGCGCGTGATGAAGGGACTTGGGTTCACCTTTGTGGTGCTTGCGACGGGGGCGGGGGCGCTGACCTTTCCTGCCGCCTTCATCTCATGGGGAGGCTTTGAGTTGAAATTTGCCATCACGCCGCTCGTGCAGGTCATCCTGCTCGGCATGGGGCTCACGCTGACCTTGGATGACTTCCGCCGTGTCTTCACGATGCCGCGCGGAGTGGTTTTCTGCTGTGTGCTTCATTACACCATCATGCCGCTCGGCGGATTTTGTTTTGCGCAATTGTTCGGACTGCACGGAGCAGTCGCGACGGGCCTCGTGCTCATCGGTTCGGTGCCGAGCGGCACTTCGTCGAACGTTATCTCACTGCTTGCCCGTGTGAATGTGCCGCTCTCCGTGACGGTCACAGCGGTGTCCACGCTCATCTCGCCTGTGGTAACCCCGTTTGCGATGAAGTGGCTTGCCGGCGCGGAAGTGCCCATCGATGCCGGTGCCATGATGTTTTCCATTCTGAAAATGGTCATTGTCCCGCTGCTCATCGGACTCAGCGTGCAGCGCTTCCTACCCGGCATCGCGCAGCGCCTCGTGCGCGTGCTGCCGTATGTGGCTATGTTTGCCATCTGCACCATCATCGGGGTCACCATCGCGCTTTCGCGTGAGCAACTGCTCTCCGTTGGCCTCGCCGTCTTTGCGGCCGCCGCTTGTCACAATGCCACTGGGTACGTCCTCGGCTACTGGGGCGGACGCTTGTGCGGACTCAATAAAACAGATGCCCGCACCTGCGCGCTCGAAGTCGGCATCCAGAACGGCGGCATGGCCACCGGACTCGCCTTTAATGTGCTGCAAAGTCCCGCCGCCGCGCTCGGAGCCGCCGTCTTCGGCCCGTGGAGCGCCATCACGAGCTCCACGCTCGCTTCGTGGTGGAGTCGCCAAAACCGCAACAGCCCAACCTAAATGAAACTCGCCTTCACGCTGTTCCTAACCGCCGCGTCGTTGTTGGCCGCAGAACCTGCCGCGCAACTCTGGGACGAGCGCATGCCTTTGCTCAAAGCCGCCGACCTGCCGGTGCTGAAGAACGTGCGCTTCTGCGTCATCAAGCCCTACGAGTTCAACAAGGACGGCTACCGTTTCCTGCATGGCGTTGCACTTTGTTTTCACAAGGGTCGGCTCTACGCCTCCTTCGGCCACAATCAAGGCGGTGAAAACACCGATACCGAAGAGGCGCGGTTTTGCGTGAGCGATGACGATGGCAAGACCTGGGGCGGCATGCGCACAATGGACTCCGGCGATGGCCCTGTCGGAGTGAGCCACGGCGCATTCCTTTCACACAAGGGAACGCTCTGGGCATTTCATGGAGCCTACACCGGTACCATGCAGAGCGTTCACACAAGGGCTTATGTACTCGATGAAACCACGGAGCAATGGCAACCAAAGGGCACTGTGATCGAAGGCGGCTTCTGGCCTATGCAGGAGCCGCAGAAGATGGAAGATGGCAATTGGATCATGGCCGGGCTGAAAGTCGGCACGGGCGACCCTGCCATCGTTGCGATCAGTCACGGCGAAGATTTCACCAAGTGGGATGTGGTGCCGATTCCTCAAGCGAAGGAGCTCAAGAAAATGTGGGGCGAATCCACTGTCATCGTAAATGGCAAGCATGTCACAAACATCTCCCGCTACGGCGACGCAGCGGATGCGCTGTTCGCCACAAGTGAAGACTACGGTCGCACCTGGTGCGAGATGCGACCGAGCAATCTGCCGATGACCACGAGCAAGCCCATCGCCGGCACCTTGAGCAACGGCCAGCGTTATCTCGTCTGCACCACCACCGCTGATAGCGGCAAAAGGCGCTCGCCCTTGACCATTGCCGTTAGCAGGCCGGGCGAGACCGTGTTCAGCAAAGTCTTTGTCATCCGCCACGCTGAGTTTCCCGGCGGCCCTGGTGAGTCAAACAAGAGTGCCGCGCTCTCCTACCCGTATGCGATAGAGCACGACGGCAAGCTGTACGTCGGCTACTCAAACAGCGGCGACAAGTCCACCCGCGTCGGCACCGGCCGAGAGCTCTGGAACAACAACAGCGCGGAGTTGGCCGTGATTCCTCTCGCCAGCCTGTCGGCAGCTGCGGAGGCGAGTCCACGTGCGTCGCTCGAAAGTCGCGGCCTGCCGCGCATCCTGTTCAACAACGACAGCGATGACCTGAAATGGCCTGCTTACCCGGAGCATCACGCCAACGGTCTCTGGTTACCTGCGGGCAAGTACATGCCGCTCCCGACGATCAGCTCGCTAGACGATGCGCTCGCTCCGCGCATCGGGCCGCTGGCCAAAACAAAAACGCAGGGCCTTTCGTATTGCGGCAACTTCGGCCTGCCCATCTGGGAACTGAAGCGCGATCACATCGCCGCGCTCGGGGACGATCCGCTCCAGCCGATCCTTCAGTTTTGGAAGCGTGATGGCCGCACCTTCTTCTTCTCGATGCGCATGAATGACGCCCATCATGATATCTTCAACTGGGGGCACCTCTGGGATGATTTTCGTCGCAAGCACCGCGACATTTGGATCGATCCTCCGACGGACGAGGAGTGGCAAACCCAGTTCCTGCCGTGGCTCAATGGCACCGGACCCAAGCCTGTGTTTTCCCCTGCTCGGGATCTTCGACTGGATTACTCGAAGCCGCAGGTCAGGGAGCATTACCTCAACACGCTGCGCGAAGCTTGCCGCCGCTACGATTTGGACGGCGTCGAGCTCGACTGGCTGCGATCCCCAAAACTCTTCCGGCCTCGGGAGGTGGACCCAGCCACAATCACGGCCTTCGTCACCGAGGCGCGGGCTATTCTTGATGCCTCGGCGAAAACTCGTGGTCGTCCACTGCGCTTGATGTCGCGTGTGCCGGACTCGCCTGAGGGCGCGCGTTCCATAGGGCTCGACGTCGAAGCTTGGCTGAAGCAAGGCCTGCTCGATGCTGTTATCGCAGGGAATGGTGTCATGTTCTCCGGCCTCGATCTCGAGGCATGGGTCGCACTCGCGCATCGCTATCACACGCCGGTGTATGGATCGCTGGAGCGCATGAAAATTCGCAAGAGCTTCAGTCGGTATGGCACACCGGAAACCCTACGCGCCGCTGCCGCAACGCTCTGGGAGAAGGGAGCGGATGGGTTGTATTTCTTCAACTTCTACCTTCGCGACGAGATACCGATGCTTGATGAGTTGGGCGACCGCGCGAGGCTGGCGGAACTGCCCAAGGAATACTTTTGCGACATGGACATGCGCAACGGCCCATGGAGTTCTCTCGGCGATGCACAGCTGTTGCACGTGAAGCCCGGTAATCCCGCCACCGTGCAGTTGGTTATTGCCGATGATCCTGCGAAGGCCAGGGAGGCCACTCTTGAGATCATTTTCAAAGACGAAGGCGAGGCCGCCCCCCCCGGCATCACCCTGAACGGTCAACAGATCAAGGAACTAAAAACCACACGCACCGAGTCGGGCTTCACCCTCACGCTTTCCTCCGCAGCTCTGAAGTCGGCCCTCAAACGCGGCACTAACAACTTCACCTTCACCTCAGCAGCCAGTGTAACGGTCACCTCATTGAGCGTGCGCGTGCTGCCATGAACCATCTGCGCTTCCATTCACCCATGAAAAAGCTCATCAACCAGCCCACCCATTATGTGGACGAGATGCTCGCCGGTCTCCTCCTTGCCAATCCCAGCCTGAAGCTTGATGGCGGTAGCCAGCGAGTCATTCGCAGGGCGAACGCTGTGAGATCGGGCAAGGTCGGCATCGCATCCGGCGGCGGCAGTGGGCATCTGCCGCTTTTCACCGGTTATGTTGGCGATGGCCTGCTCGACACCTGCTCCATCGGCAATGTCTTTGAAGGGCCGAACGTCGAGAGCTGCGAGGACGCCATCCGCCTCGCGCACGGCGGCGCGGGGGTGCTCTGCCTTTACGGCAATTATGGCGGAGATCGCATGAACTTCGATATGGCCTGCGAGTTTCTCGAAGCAGAAGGCATCGCCACGCGCACCGTACTCGGCACCGATGACATCGCCAGCGCAGCGCCCGACGAGGCGCACAAACGTCGCGGCGTCGCCGGCATTCTTTACGCCTACAAAGCCGCAGGAGCGCTCGCCGAAAGCGGCGCGAGCCTCGAGGAAGTCGCCCGCGTCGCGCAAAAGGCGGTCGACGCCACCCGCACCATCGGCGTCGCGCTCTCGCCCTGCCGCGTGCCCACCGCGAACACACCGAACTTCGCAATCGCCCCGGACGAAATCGAAATGGGCATGGGCATCCACGGCGAGCCTGGCATTTGGCGGGCGAAGCTGAAAACCGCCGACGCCATCGCCGATGAAATGCTGGAGCGCCTGCTCGCCGACCGCCCCATCGCCAGCGGCAGCCGCGTCTCCGTGCTAGTGAATGGACTCGGGGCCACGCCGCTGGAGGAGCTGTTCATCCTTTACCGCCGCACGCATCAAATCCTCAGCGAGCGTGGCATCACCATCGTGCAGCCGCTTGTCGGAAACTATGTCACCTCCATGGAGATGGCTGGTGCTTCCATCTCGCTGCACCTGCTCGATGCCGAACTGGAGCAACTGCTGCTCGCCCCTGCGTCCTGCCCATTTTGGAAAGTCTGAGCCATGCCCATCACCGTCCAGACCTTGAGCGACGCTGTCGCCCGCTCTCACGCACGCATCGAACGGCTCGAAGACCAACTCAATGCCGCTGACGCCCTCCTCGGCGATGGGGACACGGGCTCCATGCTCGCGCGAGTCATCGAAAAAATGGCTGCCACCGATTTGTCGGCCACTAGCGATATCGGTGCCGCCTTCAACGCCCTCGCCCGCGCCATCATGTCAGCCACCGGCTCCAGTCTCGGCACCTTACTCGCCACCGGGCTGCTTGCCCTTGCCAAAGCCACCAAAGGCCGCAGCGAACTTCCTTGGATCGAACTCTCCGGCCTCATCGGACAAGCCATCGAAGCCATGCGTATCCGCGGCGGAGCCAGCCTCGGCGACAAGACCATCCTGGACGCCCTGCAGAGCGTCGCGCAAAGCCTCGCCGGCATTACCAATGCCTCTGCCGCCGCCGACGTCGCCAACGCTGCCGCCAGCGGTGCACGCGCTGCGCTGGAGCACTTCAAGCCACTCCCGTGCAAAATCGGCCGAGCACGCCTCTTCCCCGAAAAAAGCACCGGAGCCCATGACCCCGGCATGCTCGCCCTCGCACTCCTCTTGGAACGAAGCGATTTGCCCGAGAGCAGCGCGGCTTGTCTTCTCAAAACTGTACCCTAGGAGGCGCCGATCACATGCGTAAAAATCTGTTTATTTTCGTGATTCGTTGAGAAATGAGAGTTATCACCTCCTTCATTCCCACCCTTCTGTGCGCCTCACTGGTGCTTGCACCATTGGCCGCATCGCAGGCCGCTGAGTCGGTCAACCTCGCCGCCGAACACGCCGCCGCGGTGGATCGCCAACGGCGTATCTTTTTCCAATACGATCCGGCGGCCGACATTCAACGCAAAGGTGGTTTTGGTTCGGACATGGATGCGGTGATGGGTTATGTGTTCGATTCCGTTTGCGAGCCCGGCAGCCAGCTGGATGCCATCTGCATTGATGTCTCAAACGAGGGCGTGGCGCATTACCGCAGCAAACTCCTTCCGGCGATTCAGCATCCAGGCCTGATGCAGTGGCGCGAGCAGGGCCTCGATTATTTCGATGAGCTAATCAAACAAGCTCACAGGCGCGAGAAGGAGATCTGGTGGGGACTGCGCATGAACGAGGTCGAGCGCGGCGATTTGGCCGTCTATGACATCAAAGCTTTCGCGGAGATGAAGGAGCGCAACCCGGTCAAGGCGGCGCATCCCGACTGGCTCATTCGTTCGTGGTGGTGGCAGGGGTTTTGGAACTACGCGGTTAAGGAGGTGCGCGACTATCGTCTGTCGATCGTTCGCGAGGTGGCCGAGCAATATGACTTCGATGGTGTGCATCTCGATTTCCTGCGTCACACGCCTTTTTTGCCTCGTGGCAAGCAGTGGGAAAATCGGGACCACCTGACCAGTTTCATGCGCGAGGTTCGCTCCACGCTTCAGTCGCAGGCTGCCAAACGCGGCCGTCCATTCCTGCTAGCGGCCCGGGTGCCGGATTCGGTTGAGGGATGTCATGCGGACGGTCTCGATATCGAGACTTGGGCGCGTGAAGCTCTCGTTGATGTGCTTATTCTGGGCACACGCACGATTAACGTGGATGTCGCATCGTTTCGCAAAGCGATGGCAGGCGCGCACGTGAAACTGCTGCCAAGCTTCGATTGCTATCATGCCACGGACGGCTACCACGGAGACCAGTCGCTCGATCTCGTGCGCGGAGTCTTTGGGAACTATCTCCGCCAGGGCGCGGACGGCGTTGGCACTTTCAATGGGATCATTGGTTCACCTGAGCAGGCCGAGAAAATCGGCCTGACGCAGACGGATACGAGGGATCTGCAGGTCTTCTTCACCATCGGCAGTCTCACGACGATGAATGACAAAGCAAGGTATTACCCCATTGAGAGGCGCGGCGGCTACGCTCACAACGAGGGACACGGTTCATCCAACACCCACGCACCCTTGCCCATCGTACTGCGGAACGATCAAGAGCCGTCCACGCTTACGATCCCCATCTGGGAGAAGGTGAAATCTGGCACCGCCGCGCGACTGCGCGTGGTTTTGTTTCAACACGTCGAGAGCGATGAAGTCACCGTGCAACTCAACGGCACTGCCTTGAAAAAGGACCTCGTGGATGCACAGTGGAAAGACCCGCGCATCTTTTCTCCTGACAGCCAGCCTGCCACAGTAACACCGGGTGCACTGGTCAAGAACCCAACCACGCAAAAGCTCACCCGTGTGGAATTTCTCGTTCCGATCGAAGTACTGAAACGCGGCGAAAATCGGATCGCCATCTCCGTGAACCGCAAAGGCCCGTTCCCACCGTCCACGTATGTAAAGGTTGAGAAAGTCGAAATACACCTGGAATAACAGCAGCAATTAAACATATGAAACACCCCTGCTCGCTCCTCATCGCCATGTTGTTCGCGCCGTCGGCTGCGATGCACGCCAAAGACCAAGTCACCAACGCCACCACGACAGGTGATGTCCGCGACATACGCGTTGTCCGTACCGCTGACAAAGAACCGCGTGCTTCCTTGCTTGGCCAGCCCAGCATAGCCTTTTGGAAGGAGAAGCACCTCGTCGTGGCGTACCAAAAAGGCATCGCAGGCAAGGGGGATATGGGCAGCATTGATGTCGTCGTTTCTACCAACGACGGTGACTCGTGGAGTATTCCGAGCACGATATTCGATCACGAACAGCGGCACGGAGCATTGCAGTTTGCCTATTGCAACGCGGTGCTCTATCGCCCACCGGGGCAGGCAGTGCTGTGGTGCTTTGCCATGCGCTGCCCGTTGAACTATGCCGACAGCGAGGACTCGCATCTTGCTGCTGCCTACAGTGGTGATGGGGGCCGCTCGTGGAATCCCGTGGAACTCGCCATGCATTACACCGGACCGCTTGTGATTCTCGGTGAAATCCAGCGTATCATCGAGGACGGGCAGCCTGTTTATCTCCTGCCCGCGCATCGAAACACAAAGCGCGCCGATCCGCTTGGTCAGCGCGAGCAAGTTGTGCTGCGCAGCACCAGCCTGCTTGATTGGAGCCTCGGCGGTTATGTGCCGCAGCCAGAGCCTGGAAAAATCTTTCTGCACGAAGGCCAGATCGCCGTGCTCAACGAGCAGCAGCACCTCAAGATGGTGATGCGAACCGCCGAGGGACGCGCGGAGGGCGGCGCGCTCAATCCTCCCCGTGCCTGGTCGAGCGCCAGCACCGATGGTGGCAAGACATGGAGCATCGCCCAGGAAGAGCCTGAACTATGGAACACCGTATCGGAAGGCTGGTTCGGCCAGTCGCGCACCGGCACACAGCTTTACGTTTACAACGACGGCCCGGCATGGAGCCGCATGGCGCTTCGATACAAAGCAAAGCCCGCGAGCGGCGCATGGAGCGACGAGCGAACGTTCTTTGACGCTGGCATCCGGAACTCTTATCCCACGCTGATCGAAACCGCGCCCGGCGAGTTCCGCGCCGTGTGGGACAGCGGCGACGAAAAACGCAGCCGGCGTTCGATCCGCTTTGGGAAGCTCACCCTCAAAAACCAACCGTGAAATACACACTCATTCTCCTCACCGCCCTGCTGCTATCGCCACTGCCAGCGCTGCACGCCGCTGATGATCTTCCCGAGCCCCCCGTGAGTTGGAAATACCCGCCGGAAATGCCTGGGGCCAGCGTGGAGGTCTATCGGGCGGTAAACGGCGTGAAGCTCAATGCCTACATCTTCACCCCGCCAAATCATCGGGCCTCGGCTTGCCGCCCGGCGGTGTTGTTTTTCTTTGGCGGCGGATGGAAAGGTGGATCGCCGGGACAATTCCTGCCGCAGTCGCTTTACTTGGTCCAGCGGGGCATGGTTGCCATCCCTTGCGACTACCGGGTGCTGAGCCGCCACAGGGTTATCCCACAGGATTGCCTGAGTGATGCGAAGGCGGCGATACGTTGGGCACGTGCAAATGCCGACCGTCTCGGCATCGACCCCAACTGCATCGCGGCCGGAGGTGAATCCGCCGGCGGTCATCTCGCTGCTGCGGTTGCGCTGGTACCGGGGTTCGAGGACGGAGCCCACATCAAAGTCAGCTCCATGCCGAATGCCCTCGCATTGTTCAATCCCGCCGTTGTGCTGTCCGCGGTGGAAGGCCATCCTCGGCTGCTTTCAGACGAAAAAATCGCCGATATCCGCTCCCGCACCGACGGCCGTCCTGAGGAGATATCGCCTTATCATTTCGTCCGCGCCGGGCTGCCTCCGAGCATTCTCTTCCACGGCACAAAGGACGAGGCGGTGCCATTTTCCACGGCAGAACTCTTTGCCAAGGCGATGCTCGCCGCAGGCAATCGCTGCGAACTGAAAGCCTACGAAGGCCAGCCGCACGGCTTCTTCAATCCTGGTCGAGGCCAAGGTCCGGCGCGAGAGGAGGCCAGCCGCTGCTTTCACCGCACCATCCGCGAGCTGGATGACTTCTTCGTTTCGCTGGGTTACCTCAAGCCGTCGGACAAGCCGCCACTGCCGCCCACGATGCGCAATCAATGAACTCCGCCTGCACGCATCTGCCCCCATCTGGCTGCATCTGCATGCTCATCAAGTTGGCCGAAGCTGAAATCACTCGTCTTTAATCACTATGAAATCCGCGCTGACCCTCCTCTCCCTCCTCACCGCCCTGCTTGCTCCGCTGGCTGCGCTGCGCGCCGCTGAACCTGTCACCGTCGACCTCGCCAAGCGCACTTGGCAGGGCATCCCCGGCCTCGAACGCACGGCGAAGGGACGCGTGTTTGTTTCGTGGTTCACGGGTGGAACGCATGAGCCACAACCGGAGAACACGGTCGTGCTCTCGCAAAGCGACGATGGCGGCAAGACCTTTTCCACGGCGCAAGCCATGGGACTGCCGCTCAACGATGGCACACGCTGCTACGACCCGTGCCTGTGGATCGACCCGAAAGGGCGGCTCTGGTATCTCTTCAACCGCAGCATCAAGGACAGCACCCGGCACGGGGTTTATGCACGCATCTGCGATGCTCCGGATGCCTCGCCGCCGATCTGGGGCGCGGAGTTCCGCGTCGGCTTTGACGCTCCGTTCAGCTTCCGGATGAACAAGCCGGTCGTGCTTTCGAGCGGTGAATGGGTGCTGCCAGTGGTGCACGCACTCGAACCCTTGGCGGGGTGGGCGGGATTTGATCCGAAACAAATATTTGGCGCGGCAATCTCCACTGACGAAGGCAAGTCATGGAAACTGCAAGGAGCGGTGAAGACGGCGAAGGCGGGACTCGAGAACATGATAGTGGAGTTGAAGGATGGCCGTCTGTGGATGCTCATTCGCACCGAGAAGGTGCTTTGGGAAAGTCATTCCTCCGACAAAGGCCGCACCTGGACGGAAGGCAAACCCAGCAGCATTGCCACGCCGCACTCGCGCTTCTTTATCCGGCGCCTTTCATCGGGAAATCTGCTGCTGGTGAATCACTACAAGTTCACCGGTCGAAGCCACCTCACCGCGCAACTCTCCATCGACGACGGCGCGACGTGGAATGACGGCCTGTTGCTCGATGAGCGCAGCGGCGTCTCGTATCCCGACGGCGTGCAAGACAAGGACGGCCTCATCTGGATCACCTATGATCGCGATCGCGGTGGCGCCGGCGAGATCTTGCTGGCGAAGTTTAAGGAAGAAGATGTAGCCGCAGGCACGAACGCTTCCGGTGCTGTGAGCCTGAGACAGCTGGCAAACAAGCTCAACAAGCCAACCATCAAAGTCACGCAGGAGCTTCTCAACAGCATCCACGTGACGCCGAAGCTCAGCTTCGATCCAATGCCAGCTTATGGGCAAAAGTATCTGCCCTTCGCGATGGCGGCGAGCATGGAGTCCACGAGCAAGGGGCGGCTCTGGACCTGCTGGGCGGGCGGGCAGGACGGACCGAATGCCTATCTTCTCGCGAGCTACAGCGATGACCAGGGCAAGTCGTGGCGTGATCCGGTATTCGTGATCGATCCGCAGGCGCATGGGTTGAAGATGGGCACGCGGCTCGGCTCCTTCTGGTGCGATCCGAAGGGGCAGCTCTGGCTGTTCTTCCATCAGTCCGTCGGCATGTTTGATGGCAGTTGCAGCAACTGGTTTGTCCGCTGCGACGATCCCGATGCGGAGAAGCCCGTGTGGAAGCAGCCGGTTTACATTGGGTTCGGTGCGTCGCTGAACAAACCCATGGTGCGTAAAAACGGCGAGTGGATCTTGCCCGTGTCGTTGTGGGAACGCTGGCACATCGATAAACCTTTTGCGGATTGCTACCATGAGCTCGATGCCGTGCGCGGCTCAAACGTCTTCGTTTCCGATGACGAAGGCGGTCACTGGCGCTACCGGGGCGGAAACATTTTCAAAGACAGCTGTTTCAATGAACATTCTGTTGTTGAAAAACAGGATGGCACGCTGTGGATGCTCTCGCGCTGCATGAAGGAAATCGCGCAGAGCTTTTCCACGGATGGTGGCAAGACCTGGCAGCCGCAGACCACCTTCTTTCCGCAGGTCAATAGCAAGGCGGTCTTCCGCCGTCTCCAGTCGGGGCATCTTCTCCTCATCAAGCACGGAGCCACTTTCAATACTCCTGCAAAAGATAGCTCCGAGGCATGGAATTGGGGAAAAGGCCGCTCGTATCTCACTGCCTTTCTATCGACTGACGATGGAAATACATGGCCCAGCAGCCTGCTCTTGGATGAACGAAGCCCCGTCTCCTACCCCGACATCGCACAGACTCCGAACGGCGACATCTACGTCCACTATGATCGCGACCGCACTGGCGCAGCAGAGATCCTCTTCGCCCGCTTCCGCGAGGAAGACGTGCAGGCTGGCACGCTAATCAGCAAAAACGCCGCGCTGAAGAATCTGGTCAAAAGCAAGCTGGGCATGAATCAAGGCTCCAGCGGTAGATAACTCTCCTTTCGTTGGTCCGATCAAATGTGCCGATATCTTTCCAAGCACCAGCGAACCGCCAGTCGATGTTAATTCGCCAAAGAGTTTTGAAAGAGCGGTCGTCTTCGGTTGCCGGTTTCGTGATTTTTGGGGCAGCAAGCCCTCAGGAATGCTACGAAAAGCAAATTCCAATTTCTAGGTCGGGTCGGTAAGTTTACATCGTGAAACGCTCCGTCCGTCTACCATTGCTTCTCCCTCTCGTAATGGCACTCATGTTTGGTTGGGTGGATCGCTTGCCGGCCGCGGAGCCCACGTTCGTCCGTCACGCATTTGCGCTGCCCCAACCCATCCTCGGCATCGCCGTACTGGATGCAAATGGCGATGGACGGCTCGATGTGGTTGCTGCGGGCGAGACCAAAGTGTGGGTCATGG
>CAMDSZ010000021.1 GCA_945906945.1 Akkermansia muciniphila | reverse complement strand
GTTTACGCGATTGGGTTCTGGGTCCTGTCGATTCGATATCCGGCGATTCCTCTGGTGGCCGTGTTTGCATTCGCGCCTTTCCAGAACGATTTGTCCGGTCTGGGTTGGCTGCATTTTTCGATGTCGGAGCTGCATCTGCTTTTGGCCGCCCCGCTCATGATTTTGCGGGGCTGGCAGGGGGGACTCGGTTGGTTGAGTGGTCCGATTTGGGGGACCCTGATACTGGCAACAATCTTAACCATTCCGACTTGGCGGGAGTCGTCTGGAATTTCTCTAATCCAGATGGGCCTTTACTGGGTGGGCGCCGTCGCGCTGTTTTCAATCCTGCCAACACGACCCAATCAGTTGCAGGTGGTTTGGCGCGCTTTGGTCGGCGTTGGACTGATACTGGCCGTAGCCGCGCTGGTAACCCGCTCGAGTTATTTTCTTGGATTAAACAAAAACGGGGCGGGGGCGTCGATTGCCTGCGCGTTGATTGTCTGCGTGGAGTGTTGGCTAAGCGAGCCGAAGACGCGGCAGTGGCGTTGGTTGGCTGTTTTGGGCGTGCTTGCCGGCGGGTTGATCATGGTCTTGTCCCGAGGTGCGTGGCTCGCAGCCATGGCAGGTGTCTCGTTTTTATTCGCATGGAGGGGGATGTATCGAAGACTGCTGATGTTGGGCATGCTTTTGATTCCCGTGGTCGGAATCGTATGGGTGAGCCTTCCCGAGGAGTCTCGGCAGTACGCAAGCAGCTTTGATAATTCGCGCTACAATATAAAAGCGAGGGCGCTGAACTCCGAGTGGGCGATGGAGCAGTGGAGGAGTAGCCCGTGGATCGGAGTCGGAGTTGGACTTAGAAAAGAGTTCGATGCCACGAATGTGATTTTGCTCACTTTAGCCGAGAGCGGGCCTCTTGGGGTGGCGGCACTGATTGGTGTTCATGGCTGCGTGCTTTGGGGTGTTTGGCGACGAAGAGTTGGATTAAACAAGACATTGGGTCCTGCGGCATCTTCACATGCCTTGGCCGGGGCCGTACTGCTTTCAAAATTTGTCCACGGGTTGGTCGACCACTATTGGAGTCGGGGGGCGATCATGATCGCATGGGCATCGGTGGGATTTGCGCTCGCAGCGTTGAAGCCGGGATTTCGAACGAACACAACCACCCCGCCGAAGCGTAATTTACAACCTGAGTTGAGGCTGCAGCGGAAGAAGGGCGCGGTGTATGCTTAAGTGTGCTGCGTAAACCGGCTCATCGAGAGGCTTCAAACCAAGGGGAGAATTCTCTTTTGGTTTTTTTTATCAGCTTGGAGGTGAGGATTTCATGGCTATGAGGGTGTTGTTGTGGACTGATTCGGATTGTTTCGCGGGCACGGAGAGGCATTGTTGTGATCTCGCTGACGGGTTGCGGCAACTCGGGGTTGAAGTCAGTGTGGGGTGCAGGGAGGGTTCGCCGCTGGCCCAGAGGGTTTTCGCCGCTGGAGGTGCCGTTGAACTACTGGATGCGAGTCGTTTTCCGATGGCCTCTATCGGCCGTGTTCAAGAGTTGATGCGCTCGGGGGCTGTGGATGTTGTGCATGCGCATAACGGGGTCACCGCGTTTCTTTCAGCGATCGCCCGACGCAATTCGCGCAGAGGCGCGCTTGTGGTTTCTCAGCATTTTATATCGCCTGCGCGGGTTGGGCGGCGTGGGCTAAAAAAATGGATCACAAACCTCGTACATAAGTTCACCGAGCGGTACGTAGACCAGTGGGTTGCGGTTTCCAATGCTGTACGCGATGCGATGTTGGCCCGCGAAGATACAGATTCCTCCAAGGTCAAGGTGGTTCACAATGGCGTTCCGCCGCCAGATTCAAGCGAGCCTGACAGGGAGGCGAGTCGTGCTATGTTGTCGATCGGGCGAGACGAGCGGCTTTTACTTTGCGTGGCGCGGTTAGAGCCAGAAAAAGGTCATGTGACGATGCTTAACGCCTTGTCGATGCTTCAATCTGAGCGGTGTGCGTTTCGTGCAGTTTTCCTCGGAGGAGGCTCGTTGCGCCGCTCTCTTGAAGCGCAAGCGCAGGCCTTGGGGTTGTCGTGGCGGGTGGAATTTTTGGGGCAACAGGAAAATCCAAATGTTTGGATGAGGGCCGCAGACGCCCTGGTGCTTTCCAGTCCGCTTGAGCCGTTTGGTCTAGTTCTTCCTGAAGCGATGAGCCGCGGCGTTGCGGTTGTTGCAGCGAATGCCGGGGGGCCGCAGGAGATTGTAGGAAAGGATGGCGGGATCCTGTTTTTTCCCGGGGATGCTCGCGATTTAGCTAGGAAATTATTTGGGGTTCTTGAAGATCCTGAGTCCCTAAGGGAGGTGGCAGAAAAAGGCAGGAATCGATGGGCCTCCCTCTTTCACTCTCGGGCAATGGCTCAAAAGATGGCCGATGTGTATTTGACCTTGATGGCAAATGGGCTTCGAAACTAACCACGAAACGGGTGCGTTCCCTTCGGTCTCAGAAACGGCGCCCGATTTTCAGGCAGAGGAGGTCTAGAGACCACCCGCAGCGCCATCGCTGACGCGAGGGTCGTGTGATCCCTCAAATGCGGGGCCGTCTTTCAGTTTGCCAACCGCCTGGCATGCGCCCAGCGAGTCGACAACCTTCAAGGTGTGTCCACGCCTCGCCAGTTCCTCACGCACTGTTTCGGGAACGGAGCGTTCGATTCGAAGCTCGTTTGGCAACCACTGCTGGTGGAATCGGGGCTGAGCAAGTGCTGTCTGCACTGACTCCCCAAAATCAACAATCTGTATAATCGTTAGCAGTGTTTGAGTGATAATTGTAGGGCCGCCCGCGGCACCGACGCTCAGGACTGGCTTCCCACCCCGCAGCAGAATTGTCGGCGACATGCTCGAGAGGGGCCTTTTGCCAGGCGCAACTGCGTTGGCTTCGCCCCCGACCAAGCCAAATGCGTTCGGCATTCCGGGCTCGGCGGAGAAGTCATCCATCTCATTGTTGAGCACCACTCCGGTAGTCGGAATGACAACCTTGCTCCCGTAAGTGGTGTTGATCGTAGCGGTGCAAGCGACCCAGTTTCCCTCCGCGTCGGCTGTCGAATAATGGGTCGTGTGCTTTTCGAACACATCCTCCGATGCGTTTGGCGGCGTCGAATGTCCCCGTACGTTTGTGGCTTTTTTTAGGTCAATTCTCTGGGCCAGGGATGTTGCATACGCTTTGTCGATGAGTCCCCTTGGAACTTTTGCGAAATCCGGATCCCCAAGCCAGAAGGCGCGATCTGCGAACGCAAGTTTCATCGCCTCCGCTACGACGTGGATGAAGTCTGCCGAACCTTGCCCCATGGCTTTCAGATCGAAGGATTCTAAAATATTGAGAATTTGGCCGACATGGACTCCTCCTGAGCTTGGGGGAGGAAAACCAAGGATGGTGTAGCCTCGGTACTTGGTTTGAAGCGGCTCGCGATGTTTGACTTTGTAACCGGAAAAATCCGCGGCGGTGATAAGTCCGCCATTCTCTTTCATCCACTCAGCCGTTCGTTGGGCGAAGGGTCCTTTGTAAAACCAGGCGGGTCCCTCCCTCGCTAGCGCTCGCAGAGTTTGCCCCAAATCGGGTTGGCTGAGTTGTTCTCCCGCCTGCCAAGTGCTGCCGTCTTCCTTCATGAAAATGGAGCGGGCAGCTGCAAACTTTGAAAGATCTGCGCGGACGCTGCTCAATCGGCTTTCATAGTTTTTTGTCACCGCAAAACCTTTTTCTGCGACATCGGCGGCAGCCAAACAGTGCCGTTTCCATGGTAACTTTCCGTATCGCTCAATGGCTTCGTGAAATGCGGCCACCTGACCGGGGATCGCGACAGCGAGCGGTCCAGTGCGGCTCAACTCCGGAATCGCATGTCCATTCCGCACGTACATGTCACGGTGGGCTTTTGCGGGGGAGGTTTCCCTGCCATCGAGGGCGACAATTTCCCCCGAGGCGAGGCGGATCAACATAAAGCAGCCACCGCCCATTCCCGAGTTGTGGCTGTCCACCACACCAAGGAACAGCCCGGCAGCGACCGCTGCATCGATCGCATTGCCCCCCTCTTGAAGCGCCTCAACACCCGCCATCGTCGCCAAGGAGTGCACGGTTGCGACCATGCCCTTTTCGTTATCTCCAGCAACACAGGGTTCGTTTGCTAAGATTAAAAGTCCGATTAACCCGACTATCCATAGACAACTTGGCGTCATATTGATTGCGCTATCTAGCTATGGGCGGTTCGCTTTGCTTGCTGGAGATTACTGGTCGGCGCTTTCAGCTTTCAAAGCCGTACTCTTGCCGGACACGACCCACGACAATCCCCGAGGAATAAGATGCACAAGGCCGGGCGTATTCTCCGGGTGCGGACTGGAGACAAAAACCCTGCCGCTCCCAAAATGCGCGATGGCCTGGGCGGGCGAGTTAATCATGATGCCTGCGGGCGTCTCATTCTCTGCGACTTCGGTTTCAAAAACCGCTAGGGCGACGTATGCTGGAATGTCTTTCCTTTCAGCGGGCTTAAGAATTGGACCATTGTTGTATCGCACAAAAAACGGAGCGTGGGCCTCCCCAAGAACCTCGGTTCCAGCGCCAGTAAGCCGTTCTTGAACCCAGGCTTGGCCGCGTCTCCATTGACTCGACACGGTTGAGGCATTGAGCAAGCCCAACCCCCAGCTGAAATTGCTGCACGCGAGGTAAGCGCCCGCGCATATGCCAACATAACCACCCCCGGAGCGAACGTACTCGCGCACTCGATTCCGGCCGGTCTCACCCAAGCTCTCAGACTGGGCTGACGCAACACCTCCAGAGAAAATAACAGCACCATATTGGCTTAAATCGACGTTGCGAAAATCTTCAGCGCTGAGCTTGGATACAGAGGTGTTTTCAACACCCGCCAAACAGGCGATCACATTTTGGAGCCCTTCGTCGCTCGAGCCTTTTCCCTGATAAATGGCGAAGCGAACCGGCTTTTCAAATCGAGCCGCGGGAATAACGGTTTTGAATCCGTTCACATCCTCGCGAATTGGAAAGCGCTCGCCTTGATTCGACGGCTTACGCGTGACCGGCGCTTGAGGTTGAACGGGGCCAAGTTTTGCAGCCTCCTGAGCGCAAGAAAACCTTGTTGTGCATAGACAAAATGCGAGTAGCGAAACGTTGAGGCAAAGCGAACCGCACGCAGTTTTGCGCTGTCTTTCCAAATCTAGCGCAGTAAGCGAGTGGGGCAGGGGTATCATTTGCGCTGCCATGGGGTAGACCCTCCCCTTTGGATGTGTTCGCGAAGGCTTTTTGAGAGTTCCTGCAATTTAAGCTTCTCTTGAGCCGCAAGGTTTTGTTTTTCCTGCGGATCCTTTGCTAAATCAAACAGCTCCACTGGGGAAGTTGGAGTGTCGGCTACAAGTTTCCATTCGCCGGCAATGAGAGCCTCAATGGTCTTGCCCAGATACGGTCCGCCCTCGCGTCGCGTGAAGTAAAGGTTCCTTGCTGGCGTCGGCTGAGGTTCACCTGTGAGCGTTGGTAGAAAACTGACGCCGTCCACATCTGAACCAGCCGAGACTCCTGCGGCAGCACAGCATGTAGAGAAGATATCCATCGAGACTGCGACGTGCTTGGTTGATGTGCCGGGCGTGATTCGTTTCGGCCAGCGTGCAAAAGCAGGTACGCGCAATCCACCTTCGTACATATGTGTTTTTCCGCTGCGCCATGTTCCGTTGTTGGCGCCCTCGGGTAGGAGTCCCCCATTGTCCGAGGAGAAAATTACCAGTGTATTTTTGCTTAGCTGCTGCTCTTCGAGTGTGCGCATCAAACGACCTATGCCTGAGTCCATATGCTCGATTAGAGCGACAAGCTTGGCGCGTGTTTCATTTATTCCAGGCTGCCTCGTCTTTACCTTTTCGAGCCACTCCTGCGGAGGTTGCACTGGGCCGTGTGGCGCGTTGTAAGCGAGATAGAGAAAAAAAGGCTCTGAACGGGAGGAACGTTCTTTGACGTATTCGCAAGCCCATTCGGTGAATAGGTCCGTTGCGTGTCCCTCCGGTGTAATCTGTTCCGCATTTCGCCTCATGAAATTCTGTCCGTGCCTCAAATGCGCCCAGTAATCGTCCATCATGTCACCGAGAAAGCCGTGAAAGAAATCAAAGCCCCGCTCAGTTGGGGTGTTCGGCGAGTGGATGCCCAGGTGCCATTTACCGATGATTGCGCTGTGGTATCCGGCGGAGCGTAGTTTTTGAGGAAGCAGGGTCGCGTGCGCGGAAAGGTAACCCCAGGAGTTAGCGGGTTCCTCCTCTCGAATCACGCCGGGAACGCCGACTCTGTCGGGATAGCAGCCAGTGAGGAGCGCAGCACGGGTGGGGGAACACACGCAACTGTTCGCATAAAAGTTTTGAAACGTGATCCCTTCCTTGCCAAGGGTGTCTATCGCGGGCGTTCTGATATCTGATGTTCCAAAGGCACTGTAGTCTCCGCGGCCCAAATCGTCTGCGAGGATCACAATGATGTTGGGGCGCTCTTCAGTCCGCGCTGTGCATGGAAGCGTAACGCTAAAAATTAGCCCGATGAGAGTTGCCTTAAATGCGTGCATGAGGGGGGCTGGTTGAAAGGCCTGAGCAAATGTTACGTCTTTTCTAGAATCCACCTGGCTGCATCCACGATGGTTTCGGCAGTGAATCTCGCTCCACACTCGCCCACTGTGTGGCCGTATCCAGTCTTAACAAGGATGCCAGCCACTCCTGCGTTGAGTCCGCATTCGATGTCGATGGATTTATCTCCAATAATCCATGACCGGCTAAGGTCGAGCGAAAGTTCGACCGACGCCTGCAGGAGCATTCCGGGGGCCGGCTTGCGATGGGTGGACGGTTTGTCGCTCGGATCGGCGCACATATAGGCCTTGTCGAGCGTGTCTTCCCCCAACATCTCGAGCAATCGCTTATGAACCGCCTCGTATTGCTGCGGGGAAATTATCCCGCGAGCAATGCCGTTTTGATTCGTAACAAGCACGGTTTTATAGCCTGCTGCTCGTAGTTCGCGCAGAGCATCTCCAGCTCCGGCAATGAGGCGGACGTTTTCCGGATCGTTGCAGTAGTGCACTTCCTCCATCAGTGTGCCGTCCCGGTCGATAAATACTGCGGGGTTTGACGGATGGGGCATGGGTTCAGGTTTTTAGAGACATTACTCCACAAAGCTCTCAAGGAGCTCCGCCCTTGAAACGATAGCTGTGCCAAGTTTTCCAACCACAATTCCGCTCGCGTGATTGCTTATCTCGGCGGCCTCCCGAGGAGACGCTCCGCCCGCCAACGCTGCAGTAAAAACGGCGATCGCCGTGTCACCTGCGCCGGAAACATCAAAGACCTCCTGCGCACGCGTCGGAATATGATACGGATTCTCGCCATCTTGGAACAGGATCATCCCCTGTTCGCTGAGCGTCACCAAAAGAAATTGGCATTGCCATTTTTTGAGCAGCGTATCGCCCACTCTCATTAAAGCGTGGTCTTGAGTCGGTGGATCCAATGGTTCGGACCATGGGATGCCCGCTGCTTTGAACGCTTCCGATCGATTCGGGGTGAGACCTGTCACGGACTTCCACTCAATCGTGTTGGTTGGCTTTGGATCAACCATGATTGGGATCCCTGCATTGTTTGCTCTCTCAATGATGGCGCTGGCAAATTCCTGATCGAATAGACCCTTGTCATAGTCCTCAAGAATCACGGCGCTGAGGCCTTCGAGCATGGAATCAAAACGTGTGAGTGCCCTTTGCTTTTGCTCCGAAGTGAGAGGGGTGCGCGCCTCTCGGTCAACCCTGACGACCTGTTGAGTGCGCGCGATGATCCTTGTCTTGCGGATGGTCTGGTAGTTCGGATCGTGCAGTGCGCCGTCTAGCAGAATTCCGGAACTCGAAAGAAGGCCTTGTAACCGGTCCGCATCGGGACCGTCGCCGACCATGCCGAGCATCTGAACATGGTCCACGAACTCGCGGAGATTGCGTGCGACGTTCGCCGCGCCACCCGCGTTGTAAGTTTCTCGGATGACCTCAACTACTGGTACGGGAGCTTCTGGCGAAATGCGGGAGACTTTCCCCCAGATGAATTCGTCTAGGATCATTTCACCAACGACTAAAATTTTAGACGAGGCGCGTAAGAACGCCGCAACTTCATGACGGCGCATACTCATTTTGCGAGGGCTTCTTTGACCGCTGCAAAAATGAGCGGAATGTTGATCTCATGATGACCGATAAGGTAGTAGCCTTTGCCTCCCAGAGCGGTCGGACGACGCTGTACGTTTTCTGTGGGACGGTAGTGACGCGTCATATCGAATGTCGCGGTTGTAAACTTCTCGACTCTGTTTCCTAGATTTCTGGCGATCGTCAGAGCTTTTAGAAAAACCTCAGGCAGGATTACTGCGCTCCCAACATTCAGGACAGCGCCACCTTCAAGTTGTGCGAGCACCGCCGCGAATAATTGGAAGTCGGAGTAACTGCAAGCTCCCAGAGCGGCGCCATCACAGTGGGGATGTTGGTGTATGATATCCGTGCCGATCGCAATGTGGACCGTCACCGGGATCTTTAACTCATACGCTGTCGCCAAAATTGAAAGATGGTGATTCGGAAAGTTTGTCATGGCTGCACCCAGCGCCTCGCCCGCCCCCTTTCCGGCCTTCGCACCCTCGCGAAAAGCCTGGTTCATCATGTAACCGGTTTCCTCGGCCATGCCGAATGATCCGTCGTTTAATCCTCTTTGTACGTCTTCGCTGGTTTCACCCTGAAAACACAGTTCGAAATCATGAATGGCCCCCGCGCCGTTGAGCGCAACTGCAGTAACAATGCCGGATCTGAGTGAGTCGATGATTATGGGGTTAAGGCCAACCTTTATGGGATGTGCTCCCATCATGAGAACCACGGGCCTGCCGTTACTGCGCGCCTCTGCGAGGTCGCGCACGATTGAGCGCAGATCATCAACCGCAAGGAAAGCTGGGAGGTTTTCTAAGAAGGTCGAAAAACTTGAGCCCAACTTGTGGGGTTTGGCGAAAGATTCCAGCACCACCTTGTTACATCGCTCTCCGACGGGATACGTCCGGATCTTCGAGAAGTCTAATGCTGGAGTTTTCATTGGAGGCGAGGAGAGAGTGGCGTCGCAGGCGCTCATCAAAAGGATGTGGCGTATGCTTTAAACGCCATCCATGAATTCCAAGCTGAGAAAGCAAGGCCTAGTACCGCCGCAGTCAGCAGGCCAAGGTTGTTGGTGCGCGCAATTCTGCACAATAGAAGGAAGACCAGAACGGTGAAGCCCGCCATCAAGCCGTACCCAGTTTGAGGGGAGGCTTTGGCGACGACATCCAGCGACTGCACCAGAAGGCCGGGTAGGGTAGGCCAGGATTTTATCCAAGAGAATCTGCGCTCGTCCCAAGGCCCCTCAAAAATAACCAGCCATGCGAATGGAGTATAAAGACACAAAAGTAGGATGGTGACTACTTTCGGGAGGCCCGGGGGCCGTTGCTCTATTAGCGGCAATAGGAATAGCTGGCTGCGCTTTGGCATTGGAGACCGTAGTCAAAAAGGATGCTGGGCTGCACGCGAGACGTTTTTTTGTGTGCCTGCTCTGCCCTACATGCAAAAAGCGCCGCTCTTTCGGAGCGGCGCCCTTTTGCACTTCGGGAATGTTAGGTTAGTTCGACGGAGCCGGAGCTGGAGCTGGAGCTGGAGCTGGAGCTGGAGCTGGAGCTGGAGCCGGAGCTGGAGCTGGAGCCGAAGCTGGAGCCGAAGCTGGAGCCGAAGCTGAATCTGGCTTATGTTGTTCGCATGCTGTAAGTAGCGCGATTGCGAGAAGGGGGGATAGAGTCTTGATATTCATGATTTGTTGGTGTCGTAAAGAGCGCTGCCATAAAGCGAACGCGGCGTAAGATTTTACACGCCCTAGTCTTGATGGCGAGACTCCTTTTGGTGACCGTTATCCGGAGGGGCTTTTGATCGGGTCAATGCGTCTAGCAGCAAGCCAATGCCGGTTCCAAACGCCATCCCGAAAGGCCCAAAAAGCAGAGACATAGCCACGAGTCGAGTGAGCAGTGAAGTCATGGGAATTTCGACCCCCTGGAGCCGGGGGCTTGCCACCGTGAAGATCATGTAAACCTCACCCGCCACAAACCCAATGATTCCGCAAATTTTGATCAGGGATACTTTAGTATTTGGCACGCCCTGTGAGCTTCGCCGATTTCCGCAATCCTGTCGAGGGTCGGGGAGCTTTGAGGTTGTGAAGCCTGCCCTCGCGGGTTAAGAACACCCTAGGCGCCAATGATCCGTCACATCCCCATGCTCTTAGTTGCCTCCCTGTTCGTGGGTGGCTGTCACCGGAACAAGCCGGCTTCAAAGGCCCCTCGGTCGACCGCGCCCATGCGCTCGTCGAACCCGAAAGAGGTCAAGCCTGCGGTCATATCGATTACTCCGGTGCCGATTTCCAAACCTGTGGTGGTTCCTGCGTTGAAGAAAGAACAGTCGGTCGTGAAGCAGACTCAGGCAGAGTCCGGTTCGAGGTCGCCGGCTAAGCCTGTCGTTTCCTCCGGTGCGTCGGTGAAGCGACCAGAACAGACGAAGGTCCACCAATCGCCTGCTGTAAGCGCACCTGCTTCAAAGGCAACTCGATCCAAAGAGACCGAGGTTCCACGGGCCGCAAAAGAATCCCCAAAACCTACGGAGGAGGCCACCACCGATGTGCGAATGCCTTGGGAGCGTCCGTTGTACGAACCTGCCGCCTCCAAAGGTCAGAAAGTAAAATCAGAGGAAGCTTCGAAGGCGCGGAGCCAAACGGCGAAGCAAATCTCCGAAGAACCAGCTAGGACCGCAGCAAGCGAGCCAATGAACGCGGTTCCACCAGCAACGGACACATCTTCCTCCTCAGATTTGGCGGTGAAGCAAGAAGCGCCGGCGAACATCGCCAGTCCTGTAGGTTCCACGGAGCAGGGAATCACGGGTAGGGAGACGGCTCTTGGGATGCCGACCAATCAGCCGAAGGATGCAGTCAGCGGATCCACCTTGGATGTGTCTGCGGAATCACCCAAATTCGCTTCAAGAAAATCATCGAGAGCGCAGGCAGCACAAACGCCTGTGGGTTCCCCGAAGGAGATGGAATCAAAGAAATCGGAGGAGACGTCCGGAAAGAAAGCAGAAGAGCAGTCAGTCGTGGCGGGGGCAGTTGCGTTGCCGAAGCCTTTGGAGGCGACGGCTGCGCCCGAGGCTCCCGCGCCGGCTGCATCGCATCCATCCGGGGCTGCTTCTTCGTTAGCTGGAGTCGAGCCTGATTCAATTCCCGGACCTGTTCTCGCAATTAAGCCCTCGGTTGAGGTGGCGAAGGAATCGGTTGAATCTCAGAAGGTGACAATTGTCGCGCCGAAAAAGCTCTCCGACGCTGAGCGCAAGGAGGCTGTTCGTAAACAGGCGAATGATTCATACCAATCAGGCCAGCAGTTGATTCGCGAGTCTCGAAACGCGGAGGCGATGCAAGCTCTCAAACAGACGGTGAAACTCGCGCCCGAGTCGGCAGACGCCTGGCTGAGGATCGCATACATTCTCGAGCGCGAGGGTAAATTAGACGAAGCGCGGCGTGCGTTTAAAGAGGCAAAAAAATTCTGGTCCTTTTGAGTCTCTGACTGCACTGAGTGAATGCTCTTCGGAAGCTCGATGGCCTCGCTGATTTTATATGTTTCAAGTTGTCTTTAACAACATCAGTGCGGCCGAAATGGCGGCTCTGCCAACTGAGCTTCAACTGGAACTGCTCTCAGATTTTGAGGTGCTGCCAGAAGATATTGAAAAGGCGGACTCAAATCGATTTGGAGTGATCGAGCGCGATGGCAAAAGCCTCTTTCGTTACCGCGCAAAAGACTACAGGATATACTTTGAACGGGCGACAGAGGGGATTCTAGTGCACCGCGTCCTCCATCGGAACACGTTCCGAGACTTTCTTTTTCGGGCCGCGCTTCCCATGCCCACCGAGGATTCCGAGTTGGCGCGCGAGGGCAGGTTTTGGGAGCTAATCGAGGCTGGCCGCACTGCGGGAAGACGCTAGATGGATCGCGCTTCAGCAACGGGTTCGTCATTCTTCGCGAGCGAAGAGGCTAGGCGCGCAGCTTTTCCTGTGTGTCGAGAGAGCGTGTTTTTGGCGCATGCAGCCGTGACTGTGCTGCCGAAGGTTTCCGCAGATGCAATGGCGCAATACGCTCAGCAGTCCGCGCTTCTTCCTCAAGAGTTCGGGCAGGTGTTGAAAGATTTTCGCCGCACGCGGGAGTTGGCGGCGGAATTAATTGGTGCTCGGTGGGAGGAGATAGCACTTCTGGGCCCGACTTCATTGGGATTGAGTTTGTTTGCGAACGGGTACGACTGGCGCCCGGGCGACGAGGTTGTTTATTACGCGAACGACTATCCTGCGAATGTCTATCCTTGGATCGAGTTGGAAAGGCGTGGAGTGGTATGTAAGCCGATCACTGCAGCCACTCCCGGGGCGGTCACTGTGGACCTTGTTCGCGCAGCGTTGAGCCCGCGGACTAGAATGGTAGCGCTCGCCAGTTGTCATTTTTTCAGTGGGTACCGGTTGGATGTTGAGGGAATTGGAAGCCTGCTGCGTGAGCGCGGGATCCTATTCGCCCTGGATGCGATCCAGACCCTTGGGGCGTTCCCGTTGGATGTGGTCCGCGCCAACGTGGACATGCTCAGTGCCGATGCGCACAAATGGCTGCTCGGTCCCATGGCGATGGGCATTGTTTATGTCGCGGAGCGGCATTTTGATCGGATCAGGCCGACCTTACTGGGGGCGTGGAATGTCAACAGTCCCAGATTTCTGGCGCAGGATCGGGTTGAGTTCGTTCCCACAGCCCAGCGCTACGAGCCGGGCGTTCTAAATGCAGCGGGGGTTTACGGTATGAAGGCGTCTCTTGAACTCCTGATGGGAGCGGGAATTGATCGTGTCGCATCGCGGTTGCTTGAGCTGAAGCGCATTCTTTTGGGCGTGCTTGAGCCGCTCGGATTTGATTTGCTTGGGGTTCGGGATGGCATGCATGCGAGTGGCATCACGACCGTCTTCCATTCACGAGTGGCGGCCAGTGTTTTGCAAAAAAATCTCGAGGCTGAAGGCGTCGTAGTGTCGCTGCGGTATGATCGTGATGGCCGCGAGTACCTGCGGTTTAGTCCGCATTTTTACAATACTCAGGAAGAGATTGAGCGTGTTGCCGCTCTTTTGAAAGTGGCCTTGGCGCACTAGTTAGCGGCTCGTTTTCGGCATTCTGTTTGCTTCTGAGTGAGGAGCATGGTCGCGACCTACTCTGAATTACGTGGCTGACTTTCTGTTTAAATGCAGGCAATGTGCACGCTCACGCGTTGTACACACCCCGAACATGGATCCCGATTCACTTCGAAAAATCATTCGCACGGTCAAGAATTGGCCGAAGGAGGGTGTCAATTTCTACGACATCTGTTCAATCTTAGAGCGTCCAGAGGCATTCGCCTGGACGGTCGAAAAGTTAATTCAGATCTGTCTAGAAAACCGCGTTGAGGCTCTTGTGAGTCCCGATGCGCGTGGTTTTATCTGGGGGTCCGCAGTTGCTTTTGCGTTGCGCCTGCCGCTACACCTCGCGCGCAAGCCTGGAAAGCTGCCTGGTGAGGTTTTTACAGAGTCCTACGAATACGAATACAGCTCGAGCAGCATCAGTATGCAGACAGGCTGCGAGCTGGAGGGCAAGCGTGTGATGCTTATTGATGACGTTCTGGCAACGGGTGGGACTGCTCTCGCCATCCTGAAGCTTCTGAAAAGTAGATTCGAAATCCCAGCTGAACACTCATGCCTCTCTGCTGTGATCAATCTTGAATTTTTAGGGGGACGGCAGCGCCTGCAAGAAAAGGGGGTTCGTGTGGATGCCCTGTTGAATTTCAATGAATGATATCGTCTTGATCGCAATGGTAGAGGAAGCCCCGGCTTTAGCTGGCGTTGAAAATGTTTTTTTCACGGGGATTGGAAAAGTAAATGGTGCAATTGCGGCCTCAAGATTGATTGAGAAGCACAGGCCCAAACGGATTTGGAATTTCGGTACGGCCGGAGGCATCACCGTCGGGGGAGGGATTCACCGGTGCAGCCGTTTTCTTCAGAGGGACATGCAAGTCGGTGCGCTCGGATTTGCGCCCGGCCAAACGCCGTTTGAGGATAGTGTGATTCTGGATCTTGGTGGCAGCGGCCTGCTTTGCAGCTCTGGGGACAGTTTTGTAACCAACCCGGCTTTGGACCTTCCCGCAGATCTAGTCGACATGGAGGCCTACGCAATCGCCAAGGCTTGTTTGGCTGGGGGGGTCGAATTTGTGTGCAACAAGTTCATTAGCGACCGTGCAGATGGCGACTCCTCGGGGGATTGGCGAGCGAATATCAGTGCCGGACAGGAGCATTATCTTCGGATTCTTAGCGAAAACGCTGTGTTGCGTATTTGAGCTCTCTGGACCTTGATTCTGACTCAGAGGCGGCAAGCGGTTGGGTGCTGTTGGTGCTGAGACAAAAATTTTTGATGATGTATGTTCGAGCTCATTGCTGTTGATCCAAATTCCAAAGCGCGGCGCGGTCGCCTCACAACGCGGCACGGGGTGGTTGAAACGCCAATTTTTATGCCGGTCGGCACTCAGGGAACGGTGAAAGCGGTTTCACCTGCCGAACTCGATTCAGTGGGTGCGCAGATAATCTTGGGGAATACCTACCACCTGTTCCTGCGTCCCGGAATGGACATCATTCAGGAATTCGGGGGACTCCACGCATTTAGCAGCTGGCACAAACCCATCTTGACGGATTCAGGCGGATTTCAGGTTTTTTCACTAGCGCGTTTGCGTAAGATTTCTGACGAAGGTGTTCACTTTCAAAGCCACATTGACGGGGCCCCTTGCTTCATCGGGCCGCGCGAGGCGATGCAAATTCAGGCAACCCTCGGATCGGATATTGCGATGCTTTTTGACGAGTGTCCTCCATATCCCTGCGAGCATGATTATGCAGCAAGAAGTTTGGAGAGGACCCTGAAGTGGGCGGCTATCTGCAAGGATGTCCCGACGCCAGGAGCAAAGTTCGGCATCGTCCAGGGGGCAACCTTCCCCGAATTGCGCCGGGAAAGTGCAGAGGCTCTCGTTTCTATTGGGTTTGATGGGTATGCGATCGGCGGCGTTTCGGTTGGTGAACCCGAGGAGGAGATGTTAGCTGCTATCGAGAATAGCGAGCCGTATTTACCAAGCAAACAGGCCCGCTACGCAATGGGGTTGGGTACGCCGCCGCAGATAGTGGAGATGGTTGCAAGGGGTGTTGATATGTTCGATTGCGTGCTCCCAACACGCGTAGCCCGCAACGGAACTGCTTACACGGCGGGGGGGACTGTGAATCTCAAAAACGCAATTCATGCGAACGCGAAGGGGCCTATCGAAGATGCATGTGCCTGTCCGGCGTGCGTCACATTTAGCCGTGGATATATCCGGCACCTGCTGAAGGCGGAGGAGATCCTTGGGTTGCGCCTGGTGACGCTTCACAACCTTCATTTTTATCTAAACCTGATGCAGCGGATTCGAGCATCCATCGAGGGTGGAACCTTTCAGTCTTTCCGGAGAGCTTTTCAGGATGGTTATTCACGCACGCCGGTTGAGGCTGTGGATGTTTGAAAATACTGTTAGTCGTTGCTGTTTCAAATCTTGCGATTGACTCCAGTTTTCGAGGCGGTCGGGCTTCGGTCCGTGGGTCAATCTTGGGTGAACTTCGGCGAATTGGTTTTAAGTTTGAAAAAATGGGACATAACGTCGGGTGTCATGAAATTCAAATCCCCCATTTTGCCTGTATTGTTTTCAATCATGTCCGTCTTCGCCTTCGCGGACGATGGATTCAAACCCTTGTTCAATTCGAAAAACTTTGAGGGGTGGAAGCAGCATAGCGGTACCGCGGAGTACCGGATCGAGGGGGATGAAATCGTTGGAAAGACCGTCTCCGGCACTGGGAATAGTTTTTTGTGCACGGAGGGAAGCTATGGGGACTTTGTTCTGGAGTTTGAATTCAAGGTGGCTGAAGGCATGAATTCAGGAGTGCAGTTCCGGAGTGAGGTTGCAGAGAAGGAATTGGAGGTAGAGATCGCTGGTAAACTCAAAAAGTTTCCAGCCGACCGCGTGTACGGCTACCAATATGAGATTGATCCTTCTGCCCGCTCCTACACGGGGGGAGTCTACGATGAGGCGCGGCGGGGCTGGCTTTTCGATTTGAAGGAGAACGAACCCGCTCGCGGCGCCTTTCTTCAGAAGCAATGGAATAAGGCGCGGATCGAGTGCCGTGGAGACCATATTCAGACATGGATCAACGGGGTGAAGGCTGCAGACTTTAAGGACTCAATGACTCCGAAGGGAATCATAGCGTTGCAGGTTCATGGCATTGGCAAAGACAAGCAGCCCGGAGATGAGATTCGCTGGCGCGCGATCCGAATCAAACAACTCTAAGCGTTCGGAGACGCAGCGAAATGTGCCCCTCAGTCCCAATGCTGCTGTTTGCTTCTTTCAAGCTTCATGAGTTCTTGAACCAGCGGGCAATCATTCTGATTAGGAATTGAGCTGCATTAAGCAGCCCTCCTGGAATTCTCGCGATGATGCGCATGGGAAACTGGGCGACTTTGATTGCCGGTTTCAGCGTGATTCGCAGAGACGGCACACGGGAATAGCTCAGTGAAACGCCCAAGAGCAACGCAATGCCGCTGAACTTCTGTAGCGAGCTCACCGCGGTATCAAAGGGGATGATTCCGAAGCCGCCGTGTGTTTGTCCAAGAAGCTCCACAACTAGAATAAAGCCAACGTAGCCAATGAGAAGAAATGCCGCATGTTCGAGAACTGGGAAAATTTCTATCAGACGGATGCAGGCTCCCGCTACGAATCGCAGTGCAAGGATTGCGATAAACACCCCCGTGCAAATCACCCACAGCTTCGGGCTCATCGCCACAGCGGCAACCACATTGTCCACGCTTAGGCTGAGGTCCATGACCTCTATCGCAACGATGGTTGCAAAAAAGCTGCGTTGATTTCCTTCAGTCCGTTCGCTTGCGTCGCTTTCGCACTCTGAGGATCCGAAATGTGTGCACATCAGGTAGAGCAAATAGGATGCACCGCAGATTTTTAGCCAGACGTTCCCTGCAATCTGAGCGGCGAATGCCATCGCAAGTCCTCGGAATCCGTAGGCACCGATGATTCCCCATTGCAAAGCCCGACGCCTCTGGGGTTCGGGTAGATGGCTCGCCATAGCTGCAATCGCCAAGGCGTTGTCCACACTAAGCAGTCCCTCGATGATGACCAGGGAGAGGATAACTGGAAAAGCATCCACCCACTCCGCTGATGATGGCATTTGAATAAGAGAGAGAACGATGGCCGACATACCGCTTCAAAGGATCATCTCTAAGGGGAAGTTTGGGAAGGATTGATAGGAGCTTTTTCTGTATGGCCAAAAAGGTTGTAGAAGTTGTCCATGCATAGCTCAGCTGCCTCCTCCTGGGGAATGGATCGATCGGCTGCGATTGCTTCAAGGCACAAAATCAAATTTGCCGGATGGTTTAGACGCTTCATGGATCGCGCGAGTGGTTCAATGGGTTCAGCCACGGCAGAAACCTCGTAGCGGCTCAAGTGTTTTGGAGCTGCCATATCTGGAGCGTCGGTTTCGATCAGAAGCCGGTTAAGCGGAATTTCGCTTTGAAACATTCGTCGAATGTGCGTTTTGTTTGGACTCAAAAACGCGGGTGAAAATGAAAAAAATGCTCCAAGTTCTGTCCATTGTTGGATCATTTCCACTGGGCCTGAGTAGCTGTGCAGCAAGAATCCGCACGGGAGTGGCGCCTCATTTCTCATCACATCAAGTAGGTGAGGCCAAGCCCGCAAGCAATGGATGGTGACGGGCCTACCTAGAACCTTGGCGATATCAAGGTGCTCACGCATCACTGCGACCTGGTCCTTGATGTCGGCGTCACGCATCCAAAGGTCGAGGCCGATTTCACCGATGGAAGCATTTGGATGGGAGATTAGTATGGATACTAGATTCTCGCGCCAAGAAGACGTTCGATGGTTTTGCCACCATGGATGTAGCCCGAATGCCGCGCGCAGCCCCGGGGCAGACTTTGAGAGAGCGGCAACCTCTGGCCAATCCGTCTCGCGCGTGGCGTTGACAACCCACTGCCCAATCCCAAGGGCTCTGCTTTGCTCCAAGAGCAGGGGAAGCGCGTCGCGTAGTCTTGGATCCTGAAGGTGGCAATGGGAGTCTGCAAGTTCCATGGCTTCTAAGATGGTCGGATGGACTGAGCAAAAGCGTGGATCGACTCCTCGAGCTTTAATAGGCCGTGAAGACGGGTGGGAGTGATTATCTTGCTCAGGCCAGCGCGCTCAACGATTCTTGACTCAAAGCTCGCCACCTCGGTTGCAAGGGCGCCCGAAAACACCTCCGCAACAAGCGAGGCGAGACCTCTTACGATCGAAGATTCAGAGTCGACCTCAAAATGGCAGATTCCCCCAGCGTGATCTTCGCGGAGCCAAACCTTGGTTGCGCACCCATGAATGCGGTTGGAGTCTAATCGATATTCCGGAGATAGGGGCGGTCGTTTCTTTACTCGGTCTTGGACGAAGGTGAGGCGCTCAAGAGCATCTTCGATTTGCAAGAGATGAGCCACGAGGCGGTCTTCATTTTGGCTTGGATGTGGGGTCATGGATAGACTTGGGCGGGGAAGTGAAAGAGCGTTGCCTTTGGGCCCGTGCTTAGATCAATAAGGGGCATGAAATACCGCCGTTTTGGAAGGACTGAACTTCAAATTCCTGTTTTTTCCTGTGGAGGGATGCGTTTTCAGCAGAGTTGGGACGATTTGCCGGAGGAAAAAATAGAGGAATCCGTGCAGCGCAACCTCGAGGCCACCGTGCTCCGTGCGCTCGAACTGGGGATCAATCATATCGAAACCGCCCGCGGCTACGGGAGTAGTGAAATGCAACTGGGTTGGATTCTTCCAAAGTTGCCGCGTGAGAAAATGATCGTCCAAACCAAGATAGAGCCGTTCGCCGATCCCAAGAAGTTTCTCGCGACGTTTGAAGAGTCGATGCGCAACTTAAAGCTTTCTCACGTTGATTTGCTCTCGCTGCACGGAGTCAATAACGCCGAATTACTGGAGTGGTCTCTTCGGCCCGGGGGGTGTTTGGACATGGCCAGGCAACTCCAGCGGGAAGGGCGCTGCCGATTTGTCGGGTTCAGCACGCACGCGACAAATGACATCATTCTCAAGGCGATAGAATCCGACCGGTTCGACTACGTGAATATACACTGGTACTTTGTTGGTGAGCTCAATGCCGCAGCAAAAGATGCGGCTGCTCGACGCGATATGGGGGTTTTCATCATTAGCCCCAATGACAAGGGCGGGATGCTCTATGCGCCGCCGCAGAAGCTTGTCGACCTTTGCGCGCCGCTGAGTCCAATGGCATTTAACAACCTGTGGTGCTTGTCTCGTCCTGAAGTGCATACGCTCTCGGTAGGAGCTGCACGTCCAAGCGATTTTGATGCCCATCTCGAGTCACTCGAGTTTTACGACGATGCGGCCGAAATAGTGAAACCCATCGAGCAAAAGCTACGTCGGGAAATGGAAAAGGTTCTTGGGGATGATTGGTGCCGGAACTGGGCTGAGGGGTTGCCTCCCTACGTGGAAGTTCCTGGCGAGGTGAACCTGCAAGAAATCCTGCGGTTGTGGAGTTATTCAAAGGCACTCGATTTAGTGGAATGGGGCAAAATGCGGTATAATCTCATGGGGAATGCCGGACATTGGTTTCCTGGGGCGAATGCTGCTGAGGCAAAAATCGCTAAGATTCGGACGGTCCTCGGAAACTATCGTTTTGCCGCCCGAATTGGCGAAATTTTGGAAGAAGCGCACGCTTTACTGCATGCCTCTCCAAAAAAACGATTAAGCGAAGGTGGATGAGGGGAGATGGTTCCGCTCTGATCGCAAAGGCTGCGGGCTGTCGCTGACTGGAATGAGCTGTCACTGTTAAGAGCAGTTGACCCGCCGTTGGTATGCGGTTGGACTCTCGGCCGGTTTGTGCAGCCAGGTGATTGCAGAAGTGGATGCGTTCTCTGTCTACTGCCTCGGAACGGCCGCCTTGGATGGACAGGGGGAGATCTATGTTTCAGCTGGAATTCACGGGGGCGATCTCGCCTCCTGTGTCGGCTTGATTCTATGGGCTGAGCGTAATATACAGAGCTCGGGCGCCTTCCAATGATGATCTTCGCTTGCCTCAATCCATGGGGACCGGTCGTTCACTTGCGGAAAGACGTGGACGGAGCCAGTGTAACACGTTTCTGTAAATTGATCCGCAGTGAAGCAGATCCCAGAGGACTGTGGCTGGGGGTGGATAAGGCCGTCCACGGCAGGTTAGGCTTGAAAGTAAAAAGAGCATCGTTCTCAAGTAGGGGCGCTGAGTTTTTGCATGGCTGCACTTAGTTCTGCGGGATAGGCGTTTGTTTGTGGAATTTCTTCGACGCTCTTTTTTTTAGAATCCGCTTGTGTTCTTGTGAGGGTGTTCTACTCTCCACGTCCTCTCATTGAGACCCTATCGTCCAGTGGCCTAGGACACTCCCCTTTCACGGGAGTAACACGGGTTCGAATCCCGTTAGGGTCGCCATAAGCGGTTTAAACCCGTTTAGGTGTGCTCGGTGTTAGCAAAACAAGTCTTGCGCACGAGTCCACTGGGGATACTGTTTCTGGTCCAAAACTTTTTTCTTATGTCTCAGCATCGTAGTCTCAAGGGCGCAAGCACCATCACGGCCAAACGAAACGTCTTAAAGCGCTTTGAGCGTGTGGAGCTTCTCAAGAAGCGCGGACAGTACAAGCAGGGCGATAAAGTGGTTGGTCTTCGCAAGACTGCCCCTGAAGCTTAATCGATTGGGGTTGGCGCGAAAGACAGGCGTAGAGCGCCGGTGGACACGGGGCTCATCGAAAACGTTGGTCCGTCGTGATTTAAGGTTTGCTGAAACAACCTGCTGACTAGTCGCCGAGTTCGGCGATTGGCGATTTAATCTGTTTGGCCGAGGACGATCTGAGTCATTTTCGGTCCTGCAAACATCTCGTCGGTCCGAGTGAGACTACGAGATATTCATCTCTCGGGTGATTCCGAAAATCTCCAACCGTTTTCGCAGGGTCGCTCGGGTGATTCCTAGCAACTTCGCTGCTCGGACTTGATTTCCCCCGGTAGCCCGCATCGCATGAAGTGTAAACTCCCGCTCTAGCCAGGGGAGTAGCTGCATGCTGGAGTCTGCCTCTGCTGCCTTGATCAGTGACTCGATCGCCATCTCCTTGCTGACAACTGTAGGCATCCCGCAGCCTCTCAAATCGTTTGGCTCTGAGCCGCCGGAAACGGCCCCGATTGGGATGTCTTTTGGCAATAGCACATCCGATGTCGCGAAAACACACGCTCGTTGAATGGTGTTTTCAAGTTCACGCACGTTGCCCGGCCAGTTGTGGCCTTCGAGAACCTTGATCGCATCCTCGGAGATTTTAAGTCGAGGTAGGCGTTGCCGGGTGGCCACTTTGTTTAAAAAATATTCCGCCAGCAGACGAACGTCTTCGAGTCGTTGTCTCAGTGGTGGAAGCTGAATGCGCACAACGTTCAGTCGATAGAAAAGGTCTTCTCTAAATTTCTTTTCGGCCACCTCTTGTTCAAGATTCTTGTTCGTCGCGGCTACGATGCGGACGTCGGATTTAAGAGTAGTGGCACCACCAACGCGCGAATATTCACCCTCCTGGAGTACACGCAAGATTTTGCTTTGCAACTGAAGGGGCATGTCTCCGATTTCATCTAAAAAAAGAGTTCCTCCGTGGCACTGCTCAAAACGACCGGCACGCTGTCCGATGGCGCCAGTGAACGCGCCCTTTTCGTGACCGAACAGCTCGCTTTCGAGAAGTTGCTCAGGGATCGCTGCGCAGTTGATGGCGACAAAGCTTTTGTTAGCCCTTTGCGAGTAATTGTGTACAGCCCGAGCCACCAGCTCTTTTCCAGAGCCGCTTTCTCCTGTGATCATGACCGGCGCATCTGACATCGAGACACGTCCAACCATTTTGAAAACCTGAGCCATCGCCTCAGATTTTCCCACAAGCGAATCCTGATGTTCGTCAACGGTTAGCTGTGGCTTCGCGGAAGTCGCAGCCCGCATTTCAGCTTGAGCACGCAGAGCCGCATCCATCACTGCCTTTAACGAAAACGGAAGGCTTTCCTTGCGGACAAAATCAAACGCGCCCAAACGCATTGACTCAATCACGGACTGGGTGGTTCCGAAAGCGCTGGTGAGAACGACGATCGAGTTCGGGGAGCGTTGCCGGATTCTTCCTAAAAGTTCCATCCCTCCGAATGGCGAAAGGTGTGTCTCGGCCATCAGCACATCGGGCTTTTCTCGCATGAAAATGCGGTACGCCTCTTCTGAATCCGAAGTGGTGATCACTCGGGTTTTCGCAGACGAGAGTTGATGAGTCGTCCATTCAAGAAAGTCTGAATCGGGATCTGCGATCAGGATGAGCTGCTGTCTGGCCATGGGATGATGCCTCCGGTGGAGTGTTGTTGGGCTGGGCCCGTTCGCCGGGGGGCGTCTCTAATTTCAGGGGTGATGGAGTAAGGAGATGGCTGCAGAAGCAGGACATCCGACTGAGTTTTGGGAAGAATGGATCTCCGCTTTTTTGTTGATAGATTACAGTCCGCCATAGCGTCGCTGGCGTTGGTTAAATTCTTTGATCGCTTCTACTAAATCGTTGCCGGTGAAGTCGGGCCAGCGCTTCGGAGTGACGTAGAGCTCGGTGTAGCTGAGTTGCCAAAGCAGGAAGTTAGAGAGGCGCATCTCACCTGAGGTACGAATCAGCAGATCGGGGTCCGGCCAGTCCCTGGTATACAAATGCTTTTGAAGATGCGCTTGATTGAACTCCTCCGGAGTGAGTGTCCCTTGTGCAACCTCTCGACATACCGCGCGGATCGCGTCCTCGAGCTCGGTGCGGCCGCTGTAGTTGATCGCCAGAATCAGAGTCAGGCCATCGTTTGCTGTTGTTTTCTGGATCGTACCTTCAAGGGCGTGAAGTGTGCTTTTTGGCAGTTCAGAAAGTCGGCCGATAGCGCGCAATTTCACGTTGTTCTGCTGCAAAGTTGGCAGCTCGGACTCTAAAAAGTGCTCAAGCAAACCAAAAAGAGCGCTTACCTCCTCCGCTGGTCGTTTCCAGTTTTCAGTCGAGAACGCGTAAACCGTCAGACATTCAACGCCGAGCACGCAGCATGTTTCGGTGACAGCCCTCAGCGCATGAGCGCCACTTGAGTGGCCATTTACTCGAGGGAGTCCTCTCTCTTTCGCCCACCGTCCGTTCCCATCCATAATGATCGCGATATGCCGAGGGACAGGCGAATTTTCATGAAGCTCGGTGGCCGGCTCAAGAGTGACTGAAGACTGAACGATCATTTCAACGACGAGTTGAATACATCAGTTCTGCCAGACTTTACAGCCTCAGTTTCGATTAAATGCAGTGTGAAACACTCAGAGCAAGATGGTCTGTTCTCGGTTTGGTCCTACGCTTGCGATCGACAGTTTTGCTCCGGAGAGGTCGCAGATCTTCAGCAAATAATCCTTCGCTCGCTCCGGCATCAGGTTCCAGTCGCGAATTTGGTCGGTGGGCGTCAGCCAACCCGGCATTTCGATATACACCGGCTCGCATGCGGCGAGTTGCGCGTAATCCATCGGGGGGGTCTCCAGGAGGGCGCCGTTTAGTCGGTAGTGCGTGCAAATTTTCACCGATGCCAGCGAGTCAAGGCCGTCAAGGTTCGTGACGGCAAGTGTATCAATGCCGTTAATCATTCCAGCGTAACGAACTGCGACAGCATCAAACCAGCCGCACCTCCGGGCCCGTCCGGTCGTCGATCCGAACTCGCGTCCCATTCCGTGCAGCATATCCCCCAAACCTTCGTCCTCCGTCGGGAACGGCCCCTCACCCACACGTGTCGTGTAGGCTTTCATCACCCCAAGGACTGAGTCGATGTGGTGTGGCGGAACTCCGGAGCCTGTGCAAGCACCTCCAGCAGTTGTGTTTGAAGATGTGACGTATGGGTAGGTGCCATGGTCAATGTCGAGGAAAGTGCCTTGGGCCCCTTCAAAAAGCATATGCTTTTTCTCCCGCACCGATTTGTGGAGAAAAACCACCGTGTTCCCGACAAACGGGGCGAGTGATTTTCCCGCCGCCAGCAGTTGGGCGAGAGTCTGCTCGAAGTCGAGCGGGGCGATTCCGTACCGGGCAAGGGTTTCGTTGTTTTCAGCTACGCGGGTCGCGAGCTTTTCGGAAAACACAGCCGGATTCAAGAGATCCGCCATCCGGAGGCCAACGCGGGCTATCTTGTCGCCGTAAGCCGGTCCGATGCCGCGCTTGGTGGTTCCGATCTTTCCTGCGCCCTTTGCGATTTCCCGCGCCTCGTCCAAGTGTCGGTGGTAAGGCAAAACCAAGTGCGCAGCATCGCTGATCAACAGGTTTTCCGGGGTGACAGACACACCTTTTGCTGTCAGTCCGTCAATCTCGCCTGCGACGGCGATGGGGTCCAAAACGACTCCATTTCCGATAACGCATTTTGTTCCCGGTCGCAGAATGCCGGAGGGGATGAGGTGCAGGACGTATTTGGTGCCTCCGACAATGACGGTGTGGCCGGCGTTATTCCCGCCTTGGCTGCGTACGACGATTTCAGCAGTTTCGGTAAGGAAATCGATGATTTTGCCTTTGCCTTCATCGCCCCACTGAGCGCCTATTAGGATGGTGTTAGCCATGGTCGAGAGATTTGGTTTTGGGTGAGGTTAAAAGTAGTTTCTCCCGTCTCGGCTACCAGACGCAGCTTGGGCGATGCGGGGCGGGAACGCTAGGGGGAGCTCGCTAAAGTGCAAAGCAAAACACGGCGTGTGCGCCGATACGAGTCGAACTTCTCAGTTTTAACCTTAATCCCAAATAAGCGCGGCGGGTGGGCGGAGTAGCCTTGACCCTGCGCGCCAATCGCCTAGGGTCTCGGCGCTAAGCGCACGCCGAATTCAGCACCCCGTTCATGTTTCAGAAGATCCTCGTAATTGACGATACCCCGGCGATGGCCCAGTTGGCTGAATCTGTGCTGGCTCGCCAGTACCCCGGTGCCTCCGTCGACGTCCTGTTTGCCCAGAGAGGGTTGGATGCGTTTGCTAGGATGCAGGTGGCGCAGCCTGACTTGATCTTGCTCTCCGACTCACTCCCTGATCTGCGGGCCGAAGCAGTCTGCATGAGGCTTTTGAGTGATACTTCAACAGCCGCCATCCCTGTTTACCTTGTCAATCAGACAGGCGAGGCTGATGTAATCGAGGACTTGTATCAGAACGTCAGCAGAGTGCTGCCGCGCCCCCTACTTTACGACACCATGGCGGAAAT
>CAMDSZ010000020.1 GCA_945906945.1 Akkermansia muciniphila | reverse complement strand
ACAGCAGCTCGTTCACATACTCCTCAACAAAAGAGTCCCGCTTCGGCTGCTTGATCTTTTCGAGGACTCCAGTCGAAGGTGGAAGACCGGTGAGGTCGAAGCTCAGGCGGCGTACGAGAGTTTGAATATCTGCGTCCCCGACTGGGCCGAGCCCCGTCGCCTCTAATTTGCTTAACACAAAGCGGTCAATATCATTTCTTGGCCACGAACTATCGCGGGTGGTTGGTGCCTTGAGGGGGGAGATGGGCTGAAACGACCAATGCTTGCGTCCCTCCTCCAGATTGATCCCGGCTGCCATGGGTTTTGTGGCCTCCCTTGGATCCGGTGCGCCCATCTGCACCCAGCGCTCCAGGTCTTGGATCACATGATGCGGAAGCTTGCCGCCGTGTTTCTGAGGCGGCATTTGTAGCTCTTTGTTTCCGTAACGGACAGCCTCCAGAAGGAGGCTGTCGTTTACATTACCAGGGATGATCGCTGGGCCGCTGTCGCCACCTTTTTTGAGGCCATCTTTGCTGTCCAGCAGAAGGCCACCCTTTACGTTTTTCGACTCTGCTGAGTGGCACTCGTAGCAGCTATCTGCGAGGATAGGGCGAATCTTTTTTTCAAAGAAAGCGATGTCCTCGGCCGTTGCGCTGCGGGTCTGTTCGGCGGGGGGCAGGGCCTGTTTCTTCTTTGGGGTTTCTTCCTTCGCCCGGGAAAGCACAAAAGTCCGGAACTCTTCGAGCGACAGTTTGGAATCTTTGTTGGCGTCAAATTTCCAAAAAACGAGGCTGAGTGACAGCGGGTGCTCCTTAAAAAACGGCACATTTTCTTTCAGTTGCGCGAACTCCTCGCGTGAGAGGGTTCCATCCGTATTAAAGTCCAAAAAGTGAAAGGATTGCTCGGGGTCACGCTTAGGTTCGGCGCCAGGGGCAGGGCTTAAAAACAAGAGCGTGATGGGTGCGAGTACACCGAGGATGCGATTGTATCCTTTCATGGTTGGAAGCGCTGCCAGCGCTCGCGGCGTTCTTCATTGAGTTTTTTGAACTCAACCCGTTGTTCTGGCGTTAAGACCTTCCAAAGGTCGGTGCCTTTTTGGACAACCAGTTCACGCACCTTTACCGCTGTCTCTTGTCGTATTGCACGTACGCCGCTCGCGATCTCCTCATAGCTTTTGCGTGCGATCGGCTCTTGCTCGATCGTGAGGTGCAGGCGTTGATTAGTCTCATTTAGCAGCCTGTCCACGACGGCTGTTTCCGATTTTGCAAATGATTGGAGGCTGAATGGTATGCCTGCTCGGGAAAGGCCGAATCCAGAAGCCGCACCAAGCAAGAAGAGGGCGCTGAGACATGCGGTGATTTTCAATGTTTTCATGGTTCAATCGTTTCATTAATCACTGAGCGGGCCACGTTCTCGGGAGCATTGAAAACGTCTTCTAAAGGCGCTTGTGGGGCATCAAGCAGTAGCGATACCAAGGCGACGAACGCACCAAGTGGAATAGCTGCAAGCGACAGACGTTCCCACGCATCTTCATCAGTCGAACTCGCCTGGCAGTGTCCCTGATTTTGAAGCACCCTTAGGACGTTTGCGCTGAACATGAATGGCGCTTCAGTGCGTTCATCGGATTTTTGTGCTTTGCGCGCACTATTGAAAATGCGCTCGAGCGGGTCCTGATCTGGCTTCATACTGTCCTTTAAACCGCCACGGCAATTCGGTTACTCGCGTTAGCGGGTTTTAGAGTAACCAACCGATTCCAGGGCGGTTCTGAGCTTTTTCCTTGCCCGAAAAGCTCGGACCTTGATGACTGTGCTGTTCCATCCGGTTAGAGCCGAAACTTCAGCGATCGACTTTTCCTCAAGATGAAGGAGTTGAACCACGACTCTGTCCTCGGGGCACAAGGTATCGAGAAGTTTTCGGAGAATCGCGTGGGCATCTGCATCCGGTGCGCTTTGGGCGGTAGATCTGTCTAGGAGCGAGTCGATGGCAGCCTGTTCTGATTCTGTAAAGTCAGACCAACGCCATTCTGGGCGTCGTTTGCGGCTTCTCAGTGCGTTCAGGCAAACATTCAGCGCCAGCCGGGAAATCCAATTCTCAAGTGGTCTTTTGTCATCATAGCGATCTACCGTGCGCAAGAACTGAAGAAAAACATCCTGAGCAAGATCGTCGGCCGCAATGGCGCGGGGCAGGTGGTTGTGAATAATCCGAATCACAATAGGGTAAAGCCCCTCTATGAGAGTCTTCGCTGCGTTCTCGTCAGCGTTTTCAAGCCAGCGCTTCAAACTAATGCGCAGATCCGCCCCGATTTCTGGCGTAAGATCAGGGTTTTTCATGGGATAACCGCATTTAAACCGCAGGGTTAGATTGGTTTCACGGATTGCCAACCTGCCCTACTGGGTTTGAGATGCACGAGATTGAGCAGCAGCCTTCAATTCTCTCCAGCGATCCCATGGGTAGTCGGGAGCGAAGGCTATGTGGCGTATGAGGCTGCGCCACTCAAGAACCGCGCGTTCAATGTCTCCGATCCTGATCCGTTCAGTCAGTATTTGGTGGGCGCCCATTCTGTGCTCAACAAGACTTCGGACCGCCTCTGCCGCGCCTGGACCATAGTCCGACGGTATCCCGAACCGGAGATAACCCTCGTAGTCCGCGTTTCGAAATGTTCTCTGGCAACACAGTGCCAACCGGCCCAGCTCTCCTCCGTCCTCTTCTCCAAACCGCGAGCCGCCTCTTAGGTCGGCTATGTCAAAAATCAGATCTTCAATAGGATACTTCGGATCCTCAAGCGCGGCCGCGATGGCTAGCCCCTCACCATGCTGGAAGAATGAGAATATGATTCCACGCCGGTTTGGCTGGCCGTGCGGCTCGATCAAGCCCAGTTCGCGCCATGCATATGCCGGTGAAGTGAATGCTGTAGAGTTGGGACACTCCTCTCTGAACCGGCAGTTGATGCATGGCTCTGGAGATGATTTGCGCATTGGCGCGAGGCGTACCCATTTTCCTGTGGAGTCTTCTGTGGCCTCCCATTTTACGGATCCGAAGGAAAGGTGAACGAATAGCTGGTCGCCCCGCGGTACGAGTCCCACTGGTGTCCCTCCAGCTGTGAGGGTTGGAAGTTGCTGCAGCACTTCAGACGTCAGTTGATCGTGAGAAACATTTTTCTTGCGCAGCAGCGCTTGAAGCCATTTCGCGAGTTGAAGCGACCCATCTCCAAGTCGGGATCCAAGGTGCACCTCTTTCCCGTAACGTTTCTCTGGCCCTGCGAGCCTGCAAAGCGTGCCTTTTCCAAGCGGCGCAATCACGGACGCAATGCTCTCCGCAGGAATCCAGCGTCCCCGCGGAGTGTTGGCGTGTTGGTGGGTAGCGGTGGCCGAGTCTTCCGAACCGGAGTGCGGACTCCAAATTAAGGTGTCTGCAATTGTTGCGGATTGATTGGGAGCGGCGCGCTGTTCCCAGCGATTGGCCGGGGTCCAAATTTGTTCGATGCCTCTTTTTAGGTAGCGGGCGCGCTCCGCGTCAACGTGCAGGCCGCAGGGGGCATCGGTGTTGACGAGGGAAATTTCGAATCCAATTGGAGGCGGTGTGCCGGAATAGAGTCGCTGGTTGAGCTTGGAGGCGGCGGCAAATGGAGTTTGCAAATTAGGATCTGCATGCGCCATGACAGCGATGAGCGAGGGCCAGTCAAGTTGTGCGCTTCTGCGAAGTGGCAGGGCCTGGGCATCGGCTAGTCTTGGGGGCTGTGGGGTTGCTAGTGCGTAGCCCGTTTCATCCAAGCCTCGCCTGCCCGCTCTGCCATACATCTGGAGCAGTTCGGCAGGAGTCACCTTGCGCTCGAACGGTCCCGCAAGGTAGGTGGTGCCGGCAATCGCAACAGAGCGCATCGAGAAATTGATGCCAGCTGCGAGGCCCATGGTCGCAACAACGACCCGCAAGTGGCCTGCCTTTGCCAACGGTTCCACCAGCTGAGATCTTTGAGCGAAGGATAAACCGCTGTGATGAAATGCCACCCGGGACTTCAAAAGACGGTTCAATGTTCGCCCCGCCAGCTGGTGCTGAGTTTCATCAAGGTGTAGTGGAGCGCATGGAGGCAGTGTTGCGGCAAGCTGGGTTGCCAGCTGTTCGGCGGCTTTGCGTCGGGGTGCAAAGAGAAGAATCGGGCCGAGGTCCTGCCGGAGTGCGTTCGCGATCGCGCGCGGCCACCAACCGTGAAGCTGCGCAGGAGACCGGTCTGGAAGACCGGAAAGATCGATCTCCTCAAGCGGCACCGCCCGATGCGAGTGCGAAACGAGCTTCGCTTTACGGCCAATTCGGTTAAGCCATTCCACAACATCACGCGGGTTGGATACGGATCCGCTTAAAAGCAGCAACTGCGTGTTTTCTGGGGCGAGGGCAATCGCGAGCTCGTAGTGCACTCCCCGGACTGGATCCGCGATCATTTGGTATTCGTCGATGACCATGAGGCGAGGGCCTCGGCCTGAGAGTAGTTGGGATCGCTGTGTTTCAAGCGTCGCCACGATAATTTTTCGGTCTAACCCCTCGGCAATGTCTCCGGTGGAGATCCCAACGTCCCAGCCCCGCTTGCGCCACTCAGCGTACTTGTCGTTTGCGAGCGCACGGGTCGGCACCGTGAACACGCACTGGCCCTTGATGCTTGGCCAGAAAAGCTCGAATACAAGGGTCTTGCCGGATCCAGTCGGAGCGTGAACCACCACATCCGAACCATCGCGCAGCATTCGGACGGCGTCCTGCTGCCAAAGATCGGGGATAGAAATAGAATGTAATGACGCGAAAGCGCTCACGAATCGGGGTGGTAGGCGACAGCGACACCTTGGACCGGCTACTGAGGGCTTGCAACGAAAGGTTCGTAGAGGGCGGGAAGTGCGTTTACGTGGGCCATCTAAGTTGCCCGTGCACTGAATCGCGCATCGATCCAGCTTGTTTGCCGTCCCCGTAGAGAGAACCCCCGCAAAGGATCCTAGTTGGCGCCCGGCGAGTGAAGACGGCTTCAGGGCAAAAAAAAGGCGGGCGCGTCGCCACCCCTGTCGACGCGCCCGCGGAAACACGATACATAATCGCACCGGTCTCCACTCATATATCGAGGACCCACCCCCGGGTGGTTGGGTGGGGTTAAAAAACTTGTGAGTTTTTTTGGAAGCTATCCTTCCAGTCGCGGAAGAAGGCCACAGACGCTACAAAGTTGTAATCCGGATCACGCTCTGGGGCTGGAGCGATATCCCAGTCCCAAGTCTTATCCGGGGCAGGCAGGCGGCGCCCTTTTAAGACGTCCCAGGGCTCGGAGGCGGTAAGGCCCAGTCGGGTCTGGGCGTCAGGGGTGGGCAGGGTTTGCCACTGGTAGTCAGTGATGAGGGCCGTGTGGCCGGGGATGATTCGAAGGTACTCCAAGTGGGCTTCCACGAGGTGCCGTTGGAATTCCTCGATCGCACTCTTGGAATGTGAGCGTTTCAGATACCAACCCGGCACCCAACCTAACTGTGAAAGTAAGTTGACGGATACGGTGAAGTCCACTCGGTCATCGAGAAGCAAGAGCTGGGGCATGTGGTTAGGAAGCTTGCCGTTTGTGCGCGCTAGTTCCGGCAGCTTGTCGACGGTTTCTGTGACATCCGCTGATATCCGTGAGACGTTCCCGAAAGGCGCGGTTTGCAGACGGCTCGAAATGGTGTGGACAATGTCCACCAGTACAACCTCTTCAAACATGCCGGACAGTTCGCGAATGGGAATATCGTGGACGAGTCCGGCCCCGAATAGGACCGCCTTCCGTCTGCCTTTGCTGAGCCTGGCAGCTTCGAGGATAGACTCTCGAGTGTGGTCCAAGTGCGCTTGCCATGCCGCGCAACAGCGCCTGTACCGGGCGCGGACTTCAATCGAGGATTTTAAGAAGCCCATGGATCTGGCGATCGCAGAGCAGGGGGTGATCGTGTATTCGAGAAATTCGACAATCATCGCGAGCGGTGTGGTGAAGCAGTTATCGAATTGACAGCCTTACCTGCGAATTTCTTTTGAGAGAAAGGTCTGCAACTGCGGAGTCCTTGGAGTGGAGAAAAGCTCTCCAGGAGGTCCTGATTCGAGGATGCGCCCATCAGCAATGAAGGCAACTTGATCGGCTGCGCGACTCGCAAAAGCCATTTCGTGGGTCACAAGGATTAATTCGCGTCCCTGATTGCGCAACTCGTCGACCATTTCTAAAACCTCGTTTGTCATTTCCGGATCAAGCGCGGAGGTGGGTTCGTCCAGGAGGATCAGTTTGGGTTGGGTGACGAGTGCGCGGGCAATGGCGATGCGCTGCTTTTGACCTCCGGAGAGGGAGGTCGGTTTTTGGTTGGCGTGCCCTTCAAGGCTGAATCGCGAAAGAATATGCAGGGCAAGATCACGGGCGTGCGTCTTGCTGTGACCGTGGGCCACTGTGAGAGGAAGCAGGAGATTCTCCAATGCCGTGAGGTGTGGAAAGAGATTGAAGGATTGAAACACAACCCCGATGTCCCGGCGGTGCAAAACAAGGCTGGCTTCGTCGAAGGCGATTCTCTTCTCGTTGACGATTACCGAGCCGGAGTCTGGGGTTTCAAGACCAGCGATGATTCGCAGCAGTGTCGACTTGCCTCCTCCGGAGGGGCCTATCAGCACAAGCGACTGCAGTTTTTCGAAGGACGCTGAGGCGTCCAGAAGCGCGTGGCGAGAGTCGAATGAACGGCAAACTTTGTTGAGCTCAAGTTTCATAGCGCATTCGGTTTTCTAGACCCCGTGCCCACAATGAAAGCGGTACCGTGCAAATGCAGTATCCGGCAGCGAGTACGAGGTAGCTTTCAAAATTGCTGAACGTGAAGCTGGCGACGTTTCTTGCGCTTTGTGTCAGTTCGTTGAGGCCAATAATTGACAGCAGCGACGAGTCTTTCACGAGCGAGACAAACTGCCCGGCGAGCGAAGGTAGCGAAGCCCTTAAAGCCTGAGGAAAAATAACGTGACGATAAGTCTGAAAGCGGGTCAGACCGATGGCTTTTGCTGATTCGATCTGTGATTTGCCGACGCCTTCGATGCCCGACCGCACGATCTCCGAGATATACGCGCCGCTAAAAAGCGAAAGAGTGATCGTCCCTGCAATAAATCGATTCTCCAAATGCACCGCTTCCGCACCAATGTAGAAGAGTATGTAGATTTGCACCAGAAGCGGTGTGCTGCGGATAAATTCTACCACACACACAGCTGCGTAACGTAACGGAAGAATTCTGGACCTACGACTAAGGGCGAGTGTGACTCCGATCACAGCGCTTGTGAGCAGGGAGCAAGCGCTCAATGTGAGCGTTGTTTTCCATCCGTCGAGATAGAGGCGCCAGTAGGGCGTCAAAAGGTCCCACTGCCAGGAGAGGTTTGCACGCTTCAGAGCGAAGCCTCCTAACGCGATGCCGATTAGGAGCACAAGTGCTGCGTTGATCCAAAGCTGGGCTCGGGTGGCTCCTTCCTGCCTTTCACGAAGGACCAACGTGCGGTTGAAAAGTAATGTCAACTTGGACATGGATGATTACTAAATCTCTAAAAAACAAATGGGATGCCAAGGCGCAGGAATGCGGCTTTTTGGGGTGACAGCCAGCGGTCCCCGAGCGTTTCAAAACCCTTCGATTCGCGGAAAGTCTTGATGAAGGTATTCACCTCTTTTCTTAACGCATCGTCTCCCTTCTTGATACCGATTGCCCAGGACTCTGTCTGGAAAGGGCTCAGCAATGGACGAGTCGTTTCGCTGTTTTGTTCCGAATGTTTCAGAACGGACATCTGGTCGTAGATGAAGGCGTCCGCCTTTGCCTGCACAACCTCGAGCACGCAGGCAGATTCACGGTCCAGTACGACGATTTTAGCGTTCTTCAGGTTTCGCGAAAACAAATGCCCCGTCGTGCCCTGCTTGACGGCGATAACACGGTCTTTTTGGTCAGCGTCCGCGATTGATTGAATGCTAGATTTTTTCGCCACTAGCAAACAAAGCCCTGTGGAAAGATACGGATCTGAAAAGTCAATGGCTCTAGCACGCTCAGCGTTTGCGGTCATTGAGGAGATGATCAGATGAATTCGCCCGGTTTTAAGAGATGGAATCAGGCCGTCAAAAGGCAGGTTTTGTATTTCAACCTTGCGCTTCAAGTGAAGGCCGAGAGCACCTGCGAGATCAACACTGATCCCCGTGGGATTTCCTCCTGTGTCGGTCATTTCAAAGGGCGGATATGCCAACTCCATGCCGACGATAAGGGGTGTAGCCTCGGCTTGAGCTGCAACGCCGGAGCAGATGAGGACGATCAGAAATGAAAGGAAGTGCAGGATCCGAAGGTGCATTGGGGTGAGGGCTGGGTCCAAAGTAGGCGCCAGTCCGAGGCAAAAGACAAGGGCGGCTGCCCCTATTTGGGGAGCCGCCCTTTGAGAGAGGGGTGAGTTCGTCGGTTGGTCCCTACTTCAGCTCCTTTACAAAGGTCACGTAGGATTTCACGTCTTCAACGTTGTCTTCCCAATTGATCTCGTGCTCGATGGAGATCGGCCCGTCAAAATCGACAGCTTTGAGCGCGCGAAGGGCCTCGTCAAGTTTTGCTCTGCCGGTGCCGGGCCGAGCACATGAGCGGCTCCCATGCGCAATGTCCTTGAGGTGACTTGAGACAATGCGGGATTTGAGGATTTTGATACAGTCTGCTGCCGCTAGTCCCGAGTTGGTCCAGTGCCCCAAATCTGCGCAGGATCCGATTCGAGGATCGCGGCCTCGGGTAAGTTCAAGAATGTAATTTGGATCCCAGACCTTGTAGTCGGGGTTGTCTGGTCTCTGCGGATGGTTGTGGTAGCCGACTCGGATATCGAACTCTTTAACTAGCTTCTCAATGAGGTCGATGGAGTCGGTGCTCTCGGTGTTGATGACTCGAATGCCAAGTTCCTTTGCAAACTCGAATATTTTTCGGGCGTTCTCCTCATGGTTTGGGATGGCTACAACGCCGACTGCAACTGCCGTGATTTTAGTTTGCTTGAGGATGGCTTTGATCGCGGCCATGCCTTCGGGTGAAACTCCCGGACCGGTTTTCTGGTCCGGTAGTGCGGCTGAAATTTTTTGTCCTGGGAAGAGCTCGGTGGTGTGTACTCCGGCTGATGCAGTTTTTGCGCAGGCTTCTTCAAACGTAAAATTTTTGAAGGTGTAAGATTGGGTGCCGAGAAGGAACCCGTTGGTGCGAAGATCGGCGGGGAGTGGTTCCGCAGTTGCGGCGATTGCGCTAAGGGCGATAACAAAGAAGGATAGGGGGCGTGTCCATTTCATAGAGGAGTACAGAGGAGAGGCTTGTGCCTAATTGGTCAAGTCGGGAACTGTTTAAGCCGCGCAATCGTGAAAAGAATTGATTCTTTTCGTTGCGCCTGAAAAAACGGCGGCTCGCATTCTTCCACTGAAAAACTTCAAGCCCATGAACCACGTTACTTCCCTTCATACACTTAACTCCAATGTGCGTCCTCTGGTGGAGGCGCAGTTGCAGGCCACCGGCGGTCTTCTACGCCTTGCACCATGTTGGGTGCCTCGCTCGTTTTTGCAGCCTGGAAAGCGCCTGAAATTGCATCCCGATGATCTGTATGCATTTGGACTACATCGCGGTGGTATTGATGAGCGCTGGTTTGCCTCAACCACCCCGGCCGCCAACGACAACCGCACAGAGGATGAGGGATTGTCTTATGTCGTTGCAGGCAAGGAACGGTTTACTCTTCAGCAGGCGGTTGCCGAGTGCGGTTCGTTGCTCATTGGTGAGTCTATTTGGAACAAGTACAACAAATGGCCTGTTTACTCGAAGTTCTTCGACAACATGGGACCGATTCCGCATCACATGCACCAGAGCGCAGCGCAGGCGAAGTTGGTAGGGCAGGAGGGCAAGCCAGAATCCTACTACTTTCCTCCACAGCACAACAATGTGGGGAACAACTTCCCCTACACCTTCATGGGGCTTGAACCCGGCACGACCAAGGAACAGGTGCGGCGCTGCATTGCTGATTGGAACAAGGGCGACAACGGGATTTTAGATCTCTCTCGCGCTTACCGTTTGAAGCCTGGCACGGGGTGGTTGATTCCTCCTTGCGTGTTGCACGCGCCCGGTTCGCTGTGCACCTACGAGCCGCAGTGGGGTAGCGATGTATTCGGCATGTATCAGAACTTGGTGGAGGGGCGTTACGTACCGTGGGATCTTCTGGTGAAAGACATGCCGAAGGAGAAGCACAAGGACATCGACTTCATCGTCGATCAGCTAGATTGGGAAGGGAACTGTGACGAGAATTTCAAGGACAACCATTATCTTGAACCTGTACCGGTTGCTGACACGCGTAAGGAGGGATTCGTCGACCGCTGGATCGTTTATGGACGTATCAAGGGCGAGCAGCTCTTTACTGCGAAAGAACTCACGGTTGAACCGAAAACAAAGTGCACCATTCGTGATAACGGGGCGTACGGTTTGATTTGCGTTCAGGGGGTTGGAAAGATCAACGGCCAGACCTTAAACAGCCCCAAGCTGATTCGCTTCACCGAATTGACCGAAGACGAATACTTCTGCACGGAGGCGGGCGCCAAAGCAGGCGTTACTTTTGAGAATCTGAGCGAAACCGAGCCGTTGGTGGTCTTGCGTTATTTTGGTCCGGAGGTGAATCCGGATGCGCCTGAAATGGGAGCGTACCGCAAAAACGCTTTCTAAGGCGGCAACCAGTTTGATTTGAGATAAGGCGCCGTCGCTTTTTAGCACGGCGCCTTTTTCGTTTTTACATTGCGATCGTGCAAGTCGGGTGCCCCGACGCTGAGCCTTTGGCGGATCGCTCAAAGAGAGATGGTCCGTTGGTAAAAACGAATGCCTGATTTGAGGGGGCGAGCCCAACCTGATGATTGTTGGGAAAAAATCGTGTTCCATTGATCCACGGGCAGAATCGGATAGTCAGCCGGTACGGTGTCGCTGAAGTAGCCCGCCGGTGCGAGGTCTTGAGGCGAGAGCTTCGCCATGTTCTGTGAATCTACGATCGCCAAAGAGATGACCACGGCCGACAAGCGGGTGAACCCGTATGAAGCCAACTCCATCACTGCTTCGTTATTCGGAACCACGGGGGAAATGCCGAGAGAGGCAGGATTCAGCGGGTTTGGCTTGCGTAACAGCGAGACCTCAAAGCGGATCACATTTTCGGCGAGTACTTGGTAGAAAGAGTCCGCAGATTGATTGTTCGCCAATACGCTGGGGAAAGTCCCGCCTGCTCCTTTTTCGTTAGTCCCGGCGAGGGTTGTGGTTTGGATTGGCCTCTGCATCGAATCAAGAGCAACAAATGGGAGACTCCGCTCTGTGCCCGATGTCCAGGGAAGCCCCTTTGCGAGCCGTTGCAATTGGTAGGAGGAGGTGCCAGGTGGATTGTAAACTCTGTAACCAATCAGTGAAACCGTGCTGGCTTGCTCTTTTGAATTCGGCATCCAGCCCGGAGTCTCGCTGAAGAGAAAAAACCGATCGTTCCCTTTGTTTTTGTCTACAAATGCGTCGACATCCGAGCGGCGGATGCGATGCCCTAAATCATTGGCGATTTGAGCTAGTGCGAATCGTGCCTCCGCATCACAATCCGACGCTTGTTTCGATGTGCTGGTGAGGCGAGTCGCAGAGCCCATCAATTGCATCACCAACCCGCAAAGCATGACCAGGACAGAAATTGCCACCATCAATTCCAAAAGGGTGAATCCGCCGCTTGAGGTAGCAACGCTACGGTTTTTGTGATGGTGCAATAAGTTCATCTCAGGGAGAGGGAAGTGCCACGAGTGAATCCAATTTGCCTTCTGGCTGTTTATTGTCTGGGATATTTGCGGGCCACCGAATCTGTACGCTTATCGCAGCCAGCCCGGAATTGGGTGAGGCGGCTGAAAGCATAACTCTAAACGTTTTCAGCAAACCCATGTTGCCTGGATCGTTTACCAGGGTGCATGCTTCATCGACCGTAAACGTCTGTGGTGTTATGCTAATCCGCGTGCTCTGACCGTTCGCTGATACAGACGCCTTGACCTTAAGTTTTCGGGTGGTGGCAACATACTCCCCATTGTTCGCATTCGAGATGTCTGCGCTTTGAATATCGGCTGCAATTGCGGATAGGATGTTGGCGGCGGCAATCTGGATACTGGCTTTTCTGGAGTTTTTGAGGCCAACCGACAAAAGCCCAAGCATGCTAACCAAAGCAAAGGAGAAGATCGCCATCGCGAGAGCGATTTCGATCAGCGTGAACCCGGGACTCCGCATGCGTGACGAGGATTTTTGAAGGGTGACCGAGGGTATTTGCTCGGGCCGCCCTGAAGTGCCTTTCGGAGACCCATTCGGAGATTCGGGTGGGCAGTCCGCGTGCCAGATCTTCAATGGGAGGTCAAAACGCATACGGGTGTCTTCCAGGTTCTAAGACTGCCACCATTTCCAGGCGTGTGCAAGGGTCCTTCGAGGAGAGAGGCGTTCCACAAGACCAAGTGAATAAAGCGGCTAGCCCTATTCAGTCGAGATCGTCTCCGCGCCGGGCGATCCCATTAAAGCTTGTTCAAACGCGCGCCACGCAAGCATCGCGCACTTTACCCTCTGGGGAAATCTCCTGACGCCGCGAAGCAATCTCAGGTCCCCTAGCATGCGAGGCGCCTCCTCCTCTTCCTTGGTAATCAGATCTGAGAAGGCCTTGAGCATCCCTTCGGCCTCCGAGCGCGGTTTGCCTTTTAATTTGAGCGTCATCAGTGACGCCGATGCCTGGCTGATCGCGCACCCGACTCCGGTGAACTTAATATCCTCAATCTCTCCAGCGGCCCCGAATTTCACGTGAAGCTGAATCTCGTCGCCGCACGACGGATTGTCGCCCTCGACGTGGACGGCGGCGGGATCTTCTAATGGACCGAAGTTCCTTGGGCGCTTGGAGTGATCGAGGATGATCTGCTGGTAAAGTTCCTCAAATTCCGTGTTCATTTGAAAAAGTGGTTGGCCTGCTCAAGGATATCAATCATCCGGTCCACTTCCGCCTCTGTGTTGTACAGGTAAAAACTGGCTCGGCTGGTACTTGGAAACCCAAACTTGCGCATCAGAGGCTGGTTACAGTGGTGTCCACCGCGCAGCGCGAGGCCCTTTTGATCACAGAAGGCTGTGAGGTCATGAGGATGGATGGAATCATGCACAAAACTCACCAGGCCCCCGCGGCTTTTTGACGGGCCAAGGGGACGGTAGTGCGGAAGGTTAGCGATTTTCGCGAACGCAGACAATGCCAAGCCTTCGTCGTGCACCCTGATAGACTCTCTGCCAATGGTTTGAATGTAGTCAATCGCTGCTCCGAGCGCGATTGTGCCAGCGATATTGGGGGTTCCGGCTTCAAACTTGGCGGGCGCTCCCTTGTAAGTACTGTTTTCGTAGCGCACCGACAAAATCATTTCCCCCCCGCCTTGCCAGGGAGGAGTGGACTCCAAGACCTCCTCGCGTCCGTAGAGCACGCCGATTCCGGTGGGGGCGCACATTTTGTGTCCTGAGAAAGCCAGGAAGTCACAGCCGATCTCTTTCACATCCAGAGGCATGTGTCCCGCGCTTTGAGCCGCGTCGACCATGGACACGGCTCCCACCAACCGTGCCTTTGCGCACAACTCTTTGACTGGATTAATGGTGCCAAGAAAATTCGAGATGTGGGTGAGACTCATCAGTTTCACCTCCGTGTTGAGAAGGGTGTCGATCTTTTCGAGGTCAAGTTCACCCGATTGGGTGACTGGGATAAAACGCAGACGGGCACCTGTCCGCTGTGCAACCAACTGCCACGGAACAAGGTTGCTGTGGTGTTCCATCTCAGTGAGCAGGATGACATCGCCCGCCTTCAGGAAAGTGCCGCCCCAAGCGTTCGCCACAAGGTTAACCGCCTCTGTGGTGCCTCGGGTGAAAATGATCTCGTTCGGGCTGCGCGCTCCGAGGTACCGGCAAACCTTGTCCCTCGCATTTTCGAAAGCCTCCGTTGCCCGCGAGCTGAGGGTGTGGATGCCACGGTGTACGTTGGCATTATCGCGCTCGTAGTAGCGCATCAGAGCGTCTAATACAGCCCGCGGCTTCTGAGTGGTGGCCGCGTTGTCGAAGTAAATCAACGGGTGCCCGTTGACTTCTTGGGAAAGGATAGGGAAATCACTCCTGAACGTTTCAGATGGTTGGGAGGTGGTGGAGGTCATTCGGGTGTGCCAGCAAAGGCGCCGGGCTCGCTAGACATTTCATCCCAACGAGCTCTATCGGGAAAGGAGATTGTGCGGATCGTTCGAGGGAATTGCCCGCGCGACTCAAGCGCGGACGTAGGAAGGGTTGCGGGTTAGGGGGTAGTTCGCTTTACTAAGGACAATGGAGTTTCTCGCACCCGAATCCATCGAGCAGCTTTTCCGGTTCACGCTAATCGTGAGTGGTAGGCGGTCCATCGCCCTTGAGTTAATGGCGGAAACTCTATCAGAAGTCGAGGCGAGGGCTGCGCAGTGGCGTGAACAATCTCATATCCTCCAGTGGGCCGTTCGCTGGTGTTGGGTACAGGCCCAGAGGCGACGTGATGCTGATTTAAACGCTCCAGACCTCGCCGTTGAGATGCAGAGCTTTCTTGGTTGTGAATTGGGTGCTGCGCGGGCGGCAAAGGGGCTCGTCTGCATGGGGGTTTTTGAATCTGCGGGGATCGCGCGCGTGCTCGGAATGCGGGTGGCGGACGTGAAGAGAATCTCGGCGGGGGTTGATGCTCAATTCGGCTTGGACAATCAGCTGCAGATGCGGCTGCGGGACTGTTTGGCCACTATGGCATTGAATTCGCTCGAGAAACATTTGCTTGGAACGGCGGTGCGATCCTCTCCGAGGGTCAGAAATCAATTTGAACGTGTCCTTGGTGTCTTCGCTGTTCTCACCGGCGCGTTGGCGTTGTTTGGGTGGCTCGGATGGGAACGGTGGACTGAAAGCGAGCCGGTGCAAGTACAGGGGGCGATGGGTGAGCTTGTGCTCTCAAGTAGCGAGTGGAGCAAAGGCGACCGTAAAAGTTTTGAAGGTCTCTCAGGCGAAGTGGACGACTGGCTTTTCCTCAGCGGACTCGAGGGAGCGCGCATATCTCCGAAATTGCCGGCGATACGGGCGGTTGCAGGCAGGATTGTGAAGTGGCGCGATTCGCCAGTGGCCCAGCTGGCACTGCAAGATACCGGTGCATTCCTTTGGGTGGTGCGCAGTGATGCCGCAGGGATTGGCTCTAATGTAAGCAAATCCGGCAAACTCAACGCTCCCGGTTGGAGCGGAGAATGGTTCGTGGATGGCAAGTACGCCTTTCTGCTTGCAGCTCCAGAGGTAGTATCAGGCGAAAAACGATGAGTGCGATAGCATTCGGCGCTTTAGCAGCGGACTTGTGCTTGCGTTCGCCCTGATGGCTTAATGTTGTAGTCAGTTGAGTACCCTATTTTCATTATGTTTTGCCCTGACCTCCAAAAAACAATAACGGCCTCCGGCGTTGTGGCGGTTCTTTCCATCGAAAATCCAGCACAAGCAAGACCGCTTGCAGACGCGCTGCTTGCTGGCGGTGTGGATTGCATTGAATTAACGCTACGCACACCGCGGGCTATGGAAGCAGCGCGCGAAATACGCGCTCACTGCCCCAAGATGACACTTGGGATCGGTACAATTCTTTCCTCAGAACAGGTACACCAAGTCACCGACCTAGGTGTGGCCTTCGGCGTCTCACCAGGAACCAATCCGAATGTTCTCCGCGCAGCCGCTGCTTGCGGGCTTTCATTCGCTCCTGGGATATGTACGCCAAGCGACATCGAGGCGGCGCTCGAAATGAACTGCAGGCTGATGAAGTTTTTTCCCTGTGAAGCTTCCGGAGGGCTCAGTTATCTTCGCAATATTGCCGCGCCTTTCGCGCACTTGGGTGTTAGGTACCTTCCATTGGGCGGTGTCGACGCATCAAACGCGGCTATCTACTTGGCAGATCCGCTGGTCGCAGCATTAGGTGGATCCTGGCTCGCGCCGAGGGAGCTGATTGCATCCGAAAACTGGGCAGCGGTTACCGCCAACGCCAAGAAAGCCTCTGAAATTGTAAAGGCTACCCGCAGTCTGCAGTAAGGGCGTGCTTTCACTGATGGTGTGACTCTCGAAAGTCAAAAAGGATCAATTTTTCAACTCGGTGTAGACCCCTCCAAAGCCGTAGCGTGCCAAGATTTGTTTGAGCCCATCGGCTGCCGCCTTTTTAGCTCCGACGCCGATGAAGTGAATTCGAGCCCCAGTCGCCCTGCCGGACTGCAACTGGGCGATCGTGTTTTCTATTTCCTTCATTGGAATCGTGGCGTTGGCCGTAGTCCCTCTTTGCATGTCGCCGTCTGAAATAATGATAATGCTATCGGGCTCGAGCTTGAACACCTCCGACAGCGCTACCAAAAACCCCGGACTCCGGCTAACCGTGGATGGGATTCCCGAAGGCAGTGTGCCTTGGGTGCCGAAAAACCGTGTCAACCAAAGGTGCGCGGCATCCCGATTGGAGCGTGATGCTGGAGCGAGTTTTGCTCGGAAAAATACATAGTTGCGGGCAAATTGGACGAGATTAAAGCGGGTGTTGACTCCAAGGCTGTCGATGAGCTTGCGTGTCTCATCACGGATGCGCTCCATTGACATTCCTGCTTTTGCAGCGGCTGTGCTGACTGTCTTTGAAATATCGAACATCAGCACGATTCGCTCTCCTGGTGCCTTGATCCCCATGAAGCTAGGCACTGATTTTTCTGCTTTTCCCCCACCACCATCGCCGACTCCATTCACGCCAAGCCCAATTCCGACTCCAGACGGACCGAGCGAAGATTGGACTAGGTTTTCCGACATGGATCTATGCCTCTCAGTTTGAGGCCCAGGCACTGAAGCGATCGAAAAAGCAAGGTCTTGAATCGCCATGGAAATTGCCTCGCGTTGAATGGTGGCGCTTGCCGAGCTGCCCTCGGTACCTTGAGATGCAGCCTCATTCAGATCCTCGGTTTTTGGAATGCTCACGCTTTTAACGATCGGAACCGTTGTAGATGGGGGAGAAAGCCTTCTCACAACAATGACAACCCCAGCGATAAGTCCTGCCGCAACATGGGCGGCTAAGCTCAAAAGCAACAGCGGTGCGAGGCGCCGTCGAGATGACATATTTCCTTGCTGATCGTTCACTGAGCCCTCGGATTTATTGGGAATTACAGTGAATCCGTGTCTTCGGATGAGAGAGTCACGGCGGTTATCCCGGACTTTTGACACGCGACGATCACATCAATGAAACGTTGGTAGGGTGACTTGTCGCCCGCTTCGATGATTACAGAAACTGTGGAATTCGATCGCTCTGATATCGCCTTTAATCGCTTCAGCCCCTCGGAAAGAGAGGGCAACTCAGCGCTGTCAGGGCCGTCGACTTGAGCTTCGTTCCACAACACCTGTCCATTATCGAGAATTTTTAAATTCTGCTCCTCAATCGGCGGAAAAACCTCGTCAGTGCTCCCGGCGTGTGGGATTGGGATCTCAACCTGCCCCTCTTTCTTGCTGGGAACCGCTGTTGCCATGAAAAAAAACAGCAGCAGAAAACACACATCAATTAGCGGGGCAATCTGCAGCTCGATCTGAGCGGATTCAATGTGTTTCATTCCTTCGGCGTTAATGGTTTTCCACAGCGTAAGAGACCTCGGATATCCCGCTTGCAGAAAAAGCTGACATTACCTTTTTGATTGTCGCCCCGTTGGTGTGTGCGTCTGCGTGAATTTCACCAACAGGTTTAGCGGTCTCTTTTGCCATGGCTTGCCGCGTGATTTCGGAATGTAAATCACCGTGACTCGTGATCCTCCCGTTGACCATGGCTTCTCCCGTTTTGCAGATGACGACAACAATGCTGTTCTTTCGGGATACATACTCGGCGGTATGCTTCGTGATCGGCACCTTGATATGGGCTGTTGTGTTCTTGTTTCCGAGCGCTGTCGACAACATGAAAAAAAAGAGGAGCAACATGGTCACGTCGATCATCGGTGCAATCTGAAGTCCGATCTCCTCAGTTGAAACGCTTCTTCTACGATGCCGATTCATTTTTGAGTGTACCCTCGGATGAGTTGATTAGTCCTAGGCCCATTGCCTCATGCTGTGCGAAGCGTTGGGGGGAATCATCAGTTGGTGGATTGAGCAAGTGGAGGAGTTCCATGAGCCTCGCCTGTAAAGCGGTCAAGCATGTGACTGAGCGAGCTGTGAATGTCACTCATGTTGCTGCTCAACATTCCCCGAAATACGAAAAACATTAGCATCGATGGAATTGCGAGTAGAAGACCGCCTCCAGTTGCGATTAGCGCCTCGCCGATTCCTTTTGCTAATTCCGTTGCATCCGCCTTGCCTGCTGTCAGAGCAGAAAAGCCCTTAACCATTCCGGAGACGGTTCCGAGCAGCCCGATCATCGGCGCTACGACCGCGAGGGTGTTAAGATAGTTGACGGTCACCATCATTTTAGTCTCCTCACGAAAGCATTCGTCCGCGATTGCTTCAGACATCGCAGATTTGTTGTACATATCCCGCTGGAAGTTTGCACGGATGAGCGCAAGCTTGAGGGCCCGTGTGAGCGGTCCTGGATGCAGTTCACAAATCCCATACGCTTTGTTGAGGTCTCGTTGGGAAATTAGCTCATTCAGTTGCGGGATGATTGCAACTTGGAGCATCGACCGCTTTCTTAATGTGATCGCACAGTAGACGCCGACCGTCATAGCAATGACCGAGCAGCAGGCGATAACGTGCATGACGAACCCGCCTTCACGATATAAATCCAGCAAGCTTCTCGTGGTTTCCGCGCCTTCCGCTGATAGTGCGATCCTTGGATGTGTGAGAAGCAGGAAGAAAACACTGCCAAATAGGGTCTTAGCGTGCGTGAATGATGATGCTGAGTTCATTTTTGAGTTGCTCGATGTATTTGGAGCTCGGATATCGAGTGGATAGTTGTTTGTAGACTCGGTCTGCTTCAGTGTGCTCTCCGCATAGGAGGCGAAATCGTGCCTCTTGGTAAAGCGCTCGTCCCGAAAGTTGCTCGGTTTCACCCCCAAAAAGGCTTGTGAAACTGAATGAATCAAGAGCGCGTTCATAAATGGCTTGCCGTTCCTTCTGCACGCGGGGGTCCTGCTGCCAGCGCGGATTGTCATCTAGAAAAAGACGCATTTCTTCGTACCCGCAGATACCGATGGTAAGGTTTGCGCGTAACCTAAGGGAAATCAGATTGCCGGAGCCTACAAACCTCTCGGCCGCTGCCTTAGCTTGAGGGAACAGGTTTAGCCGTTCCAATGAACTCATTTCGGCGTCTGCGGCTTGAACTTTGTAGCTGTGATCGCAGGAGTTTGTTTTGATAAATTCGAGTATGCTCAGCGCTGGAGCTGCGAGCGCAGGATCGTCAGAGGTAACCATCATTTCGCTAAGGTTCATCCCGACCAACGCAAGATTGTTTCCTGTAAGCCTGATCAACGGATGCATTGCCCCCCAGATTTCTGCGAGAGTTTCGATGCTCAGCGTACGCTCCGGTTTGCCACTGGCGTCCGGATGAATTCCAGCCAGGGTGATGTCTTGCAGGTCATCCATTGCGAACGCGCTCTCAATAGAGTGGGACGCTGGAGATGTTTGCAGCTCCACAAAGATTGTTGAGTGGTTTGCCCTCAGGACTCTGCATTCACACGTCTTTCCGGACTTGAAATGCAAAGAATCTGCCGGCGATGTCATCGAATACGCAGTCGATACAATGAATAGAGCAACCAGTACGGAAATCAAATTCCAGCGCTTATTGCGTTTCATCAGGCGGAGATGTTAGTTGTCCTGGTGTAGATCTTTGTCGTGACCTGCACTCTTTTGCGGCATCGGTATCAGCTAGATCGGGATGATTAAGCAGCTCTGAATAGAGTTGTGCTGCTGCATCCGCTTTGTTGATTTTTTCAAATGCGAAGGCGCACCTTTCGTAGGCGCGGGCCGCATGTTCGTGAGACGCGATGCAGGTGACGTAGGCGCGTTGAAGGTAGATAATAGCATTTTCGTATTCTTCCTTCCGGATTTTTAGCTCGCCGAGCCCAAGTAGTGCTTCTGCTCTCACTTTAATCGGTGCGGACTTGGCTGCCGCGATGCGGTTGAGATCCCCTGTTAGTTGCGGTTCATCGTTGTTTTTGAAATGCATCCTTGCCCGGCTCAAAAGCATTTCCGGCATGAGGGCAGATTTTCCACACTCCATCTCGAACCGTTCAAAGAAGGAAATTGCCTTCTGGGGTTCGCCATTGTGGGCAGCAGCAGCGCCCAAGCGAAGGAGTGCAACATCTTTCAGTCGTGTCTGCGGGTTCCATTTAAGAAGGGAACGCCAGACAGCCAGGGCTTTTTGAGACTCGCCATTTTTATCAAGTTGAGTTGCAAGATCAGAAAGAATTTGCGGCGCGACAATGGAAGGCATCTGTCGCGTTGCTGTTTCGAGCTTCTCAAGGTGTGCTGCGGATAATGTAGGGTCGCCAGTACGTGAATTCCTCCATGCCCCCCAAAGCAGAGCCATCGAGCAATGACATGGCGTTGGCGCGATTGAAGAAAGGTCAAGAAGCGTCTTGGTTTTCTCGCATAGTTGGCGCTCAAATTCGTCTGTGCGTTCAGCGAGCAGGTATGCCTTTTGAAGGATCAGGATGACTTCGTGGGCGAAGAAATTTTGGCAGATGCTGTTGTTGTGGCCTATGAGACTCCATAGCGTCTCCAAGGCCTCAGTGTTGGTGTGGTTAGTTGTGGAGGTTTGGAGTAAGGCGCGGCACGCCTCGGGGGAGCGATTGCTCGCGGGACGAGCTTTTAAAAAGTCGGTGAGAACCTCCTGTGACTCTTGAAGCTTTGATTGATCTGCGAGTGCCTTCGCAAGGCGTAGTCTTGCTTCGTCGTAAATCTTTGGGTCTTCGGGTTTCACCGCCCGCAGGGCAGTGATCCCTTCAACGGTGTCATTGAGGGATAAAAGTGTGTTTCCTAGTAGCAGGAGTGCCTCGTTGTTTACTCCGCTTGCCTGACATTCGGATAGGCACAGTTTGAGTGTCGCCGTGGCACCGTTTGGGTTCCTGAGGCCCAGCTGCGCTTTCGCCTTGTAAAGCAACATCGTCTCGCGATTTTCAGTATTTGAACTGTCGCTTAAATACGCGCTCGTCAAGGCAAGTGCGTCCTTATGTTCCTTTGCAGCAAGTTTCGCGGCGGTAAGCAGGCAGTGTGCTGAATCTGTGAAAGGGTGCTTTGGGTAGGATGCAATAAACCGAGTTGCAGTGCGGATGGCTCCATGAGTATCCCCGGCCTCAAGCTGAGTTGAAGCGCAAAGAATGCATGCGCGTATCGCGTAGTCGCTCCCTTCAGATTCTCCTTGAAGGGTTTCAAACGCCTGAATCGCTGATGATAGTAAATTGGATTTAGCGAAGGCAATCGCCTTTAGGAGGATCGCTTCAGCGCGAAGTTGTGGGTTGCTTGCGGTATTCTGTAATGATTCCGCTATATTAATTGCTTCAGGCCAGCTTTCCATTTGCAGCAGACAACCGAGGAGCATTCGGCGAGCCTTGTACATAAGGGTTGGCTCTGGGGGTGGATGGGCGCTGGTAGAAATTCTAAGCAGGACTGCTGCGTCCCGAAATTTTCCTTCCGATATCAAGGTTTCGGCCACGGTGTTTAATGCCTTTGGCTTTTGCTCCTGGACCTGATTGACGACATTGAGTTCATTCGAGAGCAGTGAGAGTACGCGCCTGGATTCCGCAAGAAGCTGCCCAGGTTGTGCTGTCGTGCTCAGGTTGGTCGTTTGCAGCTCGACCGCTTTGATGTGTGCTTTTAACGCACCTGAGCACGCGGATGAATCGAGAGTGAGCAGAAGGCACTGAATCGCTTTTTCGGGAGCTGTTGCAGCGCAGAATTGGTTCGCAGTTTCCACGAGCAGCGCGTCACAGCTGGCGGGGAGGTTCCATGAGCGTAGTTCTGCTGTATGTGTTTTTAGCAGGCACCACGCCTGCTCCGGACGCTTCAGGTCTAAATAGAGGCGTGTCTGCAAAACCGATGCGATAGCATGGGTTTGCGGGTCAAGTTTAAGTTCGCTCGACAGATGCAGGATAGCATCTTCTGTTCGATTCTCTCCGATCAAGCACTGTGCGATCAGTATGTGCGCTTCAGCAGCTTTCAGATCCCATGCGGGGTTCTTGATCTTACGTTGCCCCGTTGTGAGAGACTCATGGAGTGATGCGCGCGCAGATTTAAAATTCTGCATCTGATAGTTGCACTTACCTCTTTCGAATAGAAGCTCGCAATAAAGTTCACGTGGTAGCCTCTGGCTGATGCAGATTAAGTCGATGAGCTTTACCGCGTCTGCGTGGTTTTTGGAGATCAGCAGGCAATCCAAGTGCTCCAAGCGGTACCTGAGAGTCTCTCTGGCTTGGGTAAGGTCCCCGCTGTATTCCGCGTCGAGTTGTTTGTAGTAAACGGCCGCTGCAATCCAGTTACGTGCCTGACGCTGCTGTCTTGCGATGGCGAGGCATTCTTTTGCTGTGAGGTCCTCCTTCGGAGGGTGGCTTTGCTCGGGTGTTGCGGCGAGTAGGCTAACCAAGCTCATGACTGCTGCTGTCAGGATAGCACTCGACCAGCGCTCTATTCGCCTTTCCGCGGGAGCGCAATTGGGCCGTCGCGAAAACCCCCTAAGGTATCCCTGTTCGGTAGACTGAACGTGGTGTGCCCCTTTTGACTGATTAAACCTGCTTTCCATCCCGTGATTGCCTTGCCTCCAGAACCGTCCACCGATAGGCGGGTAGTTGTGAATTGGATTCGCCGCGGGGGCGCGAGGCGCGTGGATGTCACGAAGTTTTTGGCGCTGCTGTCCACTTGTCTCTCTGAATGTTTGACTTTGTGTTTTGTGGAAATCGGCTATCTAAGGGTGATGGCAAGGTACTTCCCAAGCGTGGCCCTGATTTTATTGAGCATCGCTCCTTTTGGTTTTACGCAGGATTCGAAAGCCCCGAATGCTCAAATAGCAAAGGGGGCCGACGCCAAAAGCAAACAGCTAGCGCCTGCGACGAAAGCCCGTGTGGTCAAGATTGCGATGGCGGACGGTATGCGTTTTGATCCGCCGCGGATCGAAGCAAAGCCTGGGGAGTCTCTCCTGATTAGGATTGAGAATTTGGACGCCTCCCACCAACCGCATAATTTTTTGATAATTGCACCCGGACAGGTGGAGACAGTTGTGCGGGAGGGATTAGAACTTGGTGAAAAAGGCGCGCTTTCAGGTTTCATTCCGAGACATCCGGCGGTTTTGGCTTCCACTCGCAAGGTGATAGATCCCGAGAGTTTTTTTGAGCTTCCCTTCACGGTGCCGCCGGAGTCTGGGATTTACGGATATGTCTGTACTGTCCCTGGGCACGGTTTGCTGATGTATGGCGCTTTGTATGTCGGTGTTCCGATGCCGCCGCTTTCAAAGGACTCAAACATTCCACAAATCACGATGGAAAAAGGTTTGGCGGGCGGTGGAAGGCGTCCGTTTGTTCAGCGGATGTTTCTTCCGAATTCGGGTCCGGCAGCGATCGGGGTGGCTCTCCCTGGCGCACAAAATATTTGTTTTGATGCTGGATCATGTCGTCTTCGTTACGCATGGAGGGGACCGTTTTTTGATGGAACGAAGTACTGGCAGGGGAAGGGTAGCGAGCTCGGTGAATTGGCTGCGGACCCATGGTGGGTATCGTCTGAGTTTCCTCTCAAGATGGAGGGCAGCGATCTGACTCGCGTGAAGTTTCTAGGATACAATCTACTGGATGGCATTCCTGAGTTCCACTATCGAGCTGGGGAACATGAGGTCTTTCAATCCGTTGTGGCCGCTGGAGATGGTGTCGAGATTCGGTTGCGAATTCCGACGGCATCCGGGACTGTCGCGTATCAAAAGGACTCCGGGCCCTACAAGTGGGTGTCTCCGCAGGGGAAGAGTATTGGGGAACAAATCCTAGTTCCCGCTGCTGCTGCTGCGCGTTTTTCTGTCTTTGTACAGCCCGCTCCCGGGGTGGGAAACTAAGCTGGCACGCAGAGCTCCGATTTCAGGCCTTTCTAATTGCCGCACAAATTGATTATCGAGTGATGATTTTATGATGAGAAAATATACTGCATTTGATCGTCGGGGACATGGATTGACCGTTTTAGCTTTGGTGTGTTCTGGCGTGATCCTGCAGGCGAGTCCTGTGGCGCAGAGGACCCCGGCCGAGCGCAACGCGGTGATGACCGAACATTTTCGGGTCTCGGATTTGAAGGGCCCTGGAGGCGTCGATCCTCAGGTCGGTGCCATTTTACCGCTCGCCAATGGAGATGTCGCGGTTGCGTTCCACCGTGGTGAAATTGGCATCTATAATTTGCAGAAATCAAGTTGGTCGATCTTTGCTGAAGGATTGCATGAGCCGCTTGGTTTGCTGGAGGAAGCTGACGGAAGCCTGCTTGTGATGCAGCGTCCAGAGCTCACGCGATTAAAAGATTTAAATAAAGACGGCTCAGCCGACGTTTTCGAGACCGTGTGGGACGGGTTTGGAATGACGGGCAATTACCATGAATTCGCATTTGGCCCGATCCGAGCCCTCAATGGTAAGGTCTACGTCGCACTGAACTTGGCTTCGAGTGGCGCTTCGGTTCGTGAGGAGGTTCGCGGGGAATGGTTGGGGGTCGGTTTGTCGCGGGATGCATTTTACAATGATTGGAAGCAGTCCAGTAAGGAGGCAGGGAGGATGTATTCGCGGACCCCTTGGCGCGGATGGGTCATGGAGGTGGATCCGAAAACGGGTGCAGCCCTGCCCTATGCATCTGGATTCCGCTCTCCAGATGGATTGGGATTGGATGAGAGAGGCAACTTGTTAGTGTCCGACAATCAGGGGGATTGGCGGGGCACAAGCGAAGTGCACGTGGTTCAGAAAGGTGGTTTTTACGGTCATCCGGCCTCGTTGCCGTGGCGTTCAGATTGGGTGCATGGGGATCCGCTCAAGGCACCGATAGAGGTTCTTGAGAAGATGCGGACGCCTGCAGCCATTTGGTTTCCGCAGGGTACTTACGCGAACTCACCGACCCAAATGGTCAGGATTCCAAAAACCACTGCATGGGGGCCGTATGGAGGTCAATTGCTCATCGGGGAGATGAATGTTCCTAAATTGCTCCGAATGACGCTTGAACAGGTTGATGGGGTTTGGCAGGGGGCTTGTTATCCGCTGGTTGAAATGTCGGAGCTCAAGGCTGGGCTTCATCGGCTTGCTTTTGTGGGCGACCGTTTGCTTGTAGGGCGTACGCACCTCTCTTGGGCTGGAGGCGAGCATCTTGGGTGGGTGGAGCCCACTGGGAAACTCGGCTTCGATGTTATCGAAATCAAAGTGTCTCGGGGTGGCTTCGATGTTCGTTTCTCAAAGCCCGCCGACAAGTCTGTGGCCGTGGCTTCGAATTGGCAGCTGCGGTCGTACACTTTCGGATATTGGGCGGCTTACGGTTCCGCTGAGCTGGACTCCCAGGAGTTTGCCCCTGAATCTGTTTCCTTAAGCGCGGATGGTTTGTCTGCTTTTGT
>CAMDSZ010000019.1 GCA_945906945.1 Akkermansia muciniphila | reverse complement strand
GCTCTTCGCACATCATCCACTCGCAAAGTCCGAGATCGGAGTCTGCGGTTCAGTTCGCGACGTTCAGGGGGCGTAAGAATCAAACGGTTTTTAGTCACCTATCAACACAAGCACATAGTGTATCCGATTTCAATGGTACAATGCACTAGTGGACAGAGGATTTTAAGTCTGTATGAAAATAACGTGCATGTGATCGTGGCAGGAAAAGCCGGTGCTGACGTGGAGTTTGGCAACAGCCTGTTTGTTGCCAAAACCCGGGAAGATTTTATTTTGGATCACGAACTGCTATCAGAGCTCATCGACGAGGGGTGCGAAGCCGTACTTTAGGCGGAAGTCGCAGCCGTATTGACTGCCGGCAAGTTTTGCGGGCAAGCCTCAGAGCTTGGCGTGGCCGAAAAGTGGTGCGCGCGAACTGCCCTTGAAGATGTCAGAGGCATCGCACCTGAGCGCATCAATGACGACCGCCTCAATCGTGGGCTGGATCACCTTGGAAGACACAAAGACCGGCTCTGCGAGCATCTCATGCAACGTTACAGGAGCTGGTTTGGGGTGCGCCTCAAGTTCTTTCTTTACGATGTTACCAGCACGTATTTTGAGGGGCAGGCGCTTGGCAATACAAAGGCAGCCCGCGGTCATAGCGGGATAAGCGATCCGATTGCAAGCAGGTGTGTGTCGGGCTTGTGTTCACACCAGAGGGGGCACCGGTCAACTATGAGGTCTTTGACGGCGTTCGAGTCGACGTGACCACCGTGGAGAATGTAGTGCGTAAAATCGAGCATCGTCTCGGACAAGCGGAGCGGATCTGGGTGATGGATCCCGGGATGGTGAGCGAAGCCAACATTGATTTTTTGAGACAACGCAACCCACTTTACATCGTGGGGGGACGCCGAAGGCGGAATTGCAGCATTTTGAAGCAGAGCTTGCCGAAGAGGAAAACTGGAATGTGGTTCAGTAAGGGCCTGAAGCCAGGTTGGTGCCGCATCCCGATGGAAAAAGTGGTGAAAAATATCTGATGTGCAGAAGGCAGGCACGGAGTGAAAGAGAGAAAGCGATGCTTGAGCGGCAGATGAACTGACTCGCCGAAGAGTTGTGCAAAATCGGCGCTGCACTGCCCAAGAGTAAGAAGAAGGAGACGGATATAGGAAAAGTCGAGCGCCGTATCGGCCGTTGGCCGGCACGCAATCCATCAGCGTCTAGGCTCTTGGATGTGATGGTGCTCAAGGATGAAAAGCAGCGGGCAATTGGCCTGAAGTTAAGCTGCCGAATGGAAAAAGACGTAAAAAGCGATCTGACCAAGGGGGCGTATTTGCTGAGTATAAACTGGACGTAAACCGAACCCGCAAAACTATGGCGCTCGTACATGCAACTCACCCAGGCGGAGGCTGCGTTCCGGACTGCGAAAAGCGACATTGGACTGCGGCCTGTTTACCATCGGAAAACAGAGCTCGTTTGAGTCTCCCACTGTGGAGGTCCTTGAAAATGTCGATGCAGGGCAAAGGGCTCGGGAATGATGTGCGCAAGTTGACCGATGCGTTTGGAACGATCAAATCGATGGATGCGGTTGTGCCTGTGAAGCGCGGCAATATCGAAGTGCTGGTGCGCCTGCGGACAGTGGCAAAACCAGCTGAAGATGTCGCGGTGCTGCTGGCCCACGTGGGGCTCCGTCTACCAAGCCGCTCAAAAACGGTCCAAATTGTAGTGGAGAAAAACAGTTGAAAAATACCGCAAGCACCTCAAAATCAAGAGAAGCAATTTTTGGAGTGCGGAAGTCTGACCAAGCTGCTCGTAAGTGCTTTGTACTCTGCTTCGGCGAGAATCCAATTTGTGCCGAGTGGGACCGCGCTGGCTACCAGCGTGACCGCGACTGCTTGACCCATGATCCGGAGAGTTTGCCCAGTCCGGAATACGGTTGGATCGCAAGTCGCGTCCCTGATGTGACGGCTTTGACGCAAAAAGTGACAGGCCACGGCGCGGTATGGAGCGCTCTCTTCAACGCCATTCGTGTTTGGGATATTTCCTCTGCAGCTCCTGTTTTATTTTTGGATAACTTTCCTTCCAGAAATTCGAAAGATTCTGTGTCACTTGAATCGGCCTGTGGCTTGGTGCCAGGATTTGGATCACCACCGGTGTTTTTCCTCCCGCGATTCGCAGTTCACCCTCGACGCCGTACAGGTCCTGAATCCGCACCGCAATGGTTGGCGCCGCTTTGCCCGCATACGCAATTTTGAATTTGCGGCCGTTCGGCATTTCGAGCCGCTCCGGGGCCATTTTTTCGACCAAATCAAGCTGCGGGTTTGAAAGCCACGTCTTCACCACGGGCCACACGGGGCGCTCCTTGATTTCCCGATAGATGGAGGCCCCGAGACAGATTTGCTCGATCAACATCTGCCGGTCCATGTCGCCGATCGCCGGGATCTCCCACTCGGGGCACCATTCGGCGACAAGGTTTACCCTGGTGATCCATTGTTCAACGGAGTCATCCCATGCTTTAAGCGGACAGCGTCCCGCCTGCACTTCCGCTGCGAGCAGTGCAGCCGCGGCGTCCTGCGGCACGGAGTCGCTGTCTTTGGATCGCAGGATCAGGTCGCGGAAACGCACGGTGCGCTTGCCGACCACGCGCCTCTGGACGCTGTCGAACACAACGTCCGTCGACTCGGAAAAGCTTTCTGGAAAAAGCTCGCGCAACCAGCCCTCCTCGATGCCGGTGGCCAGCGTAAGCAGGACCTGTTTCTCGGCATCACGTCCCTCGATTTCGCGGACCTCGCACGCGACGAGCAGCTGGGCGGATTGGACCACGCTTTCGCGCGCAAGCACTCCTTTGCGCGCGTGCACAAGCTGGCAGCGCAACGTTGCCTGATCCATGCGAAGCCCTACTTGATCTGGAAAACCAGCGAGAACGCAGCGGCGAATTTGTTCCGAAGCGAGAACCGTCGAAGGCACGGGATCTTTTTCAGACAAACGCTCTGGCTTGTTCAAGAGGCCCTCGTCTTTGGCGATGTTGAGAAATTGCTTTGCGAGCGCCGCGGCTTCACGCGCGGCGCCGGCGTGGATTCCGACGGATTTGCACGTGGCGAGATTGAACTGTGACGCCTCTGCAAAGCGTAGTGCTTTGAGGTGGACGAGAAGGTCGGAGGATTCGTCGTCGCCGAAAAGCTGGTCCCGTTGTGACTGCATCTCGCGGCCTTCGGCGCGTGTCAGCAGTGAGCGGCCCTGGGTGAGGGCGGCGACTTGGGCCACGTCGGGCACGCAGCCCGCCGCGTGAGCTGCGAGAAGCATTCGGGCGTAGCGCGGGTGGGCTGGAAACGCCAGCATCCTTTGCCCAAGAACCGTTAGCTCGCCCTCATGGTCAAGGGCGCCCAGGTCCGTCAAAAGAGTCAGCGCCCGCTCCAGCGATTTCGCGTCAGGCCTCTCCAGCCAGCGGAACGCGGAGACGTCGCGCACTCCGCTGGCTTTGAGCGTCAACACGACCTCCGAGAGATCCAAGCGCCGGACTTCGGGTAGCTCCTGCGCGGGCCGGTCGAGATGTTCGCGCTCGGTCCAAAGCCGCATGCAGATGCCCGGGGCCGTTCTTCCCGCGCGCCCCGCCCGCTGGTCGGCGGAGGCGCGGCTGATGCGCTCGATAAGCAGCGTGTTGATGCTTCGGTAGGGGTCGAAGCGCGCGATCTTTGCCAGGCCAGCGTCGATCACCACTCGCACGCCATCGATGGTGAGCGAGGTTTCCGCCACGTTTGTGGACACGACAATCTTTCGCTTTTCATAACGCGACACCGCTGCGTCCTGTTCCGCTGGCGGTAGCTCGCCGTGGAGCGGCAGAACGATGAAGTCGCGCGCACTTCGAGATTCGCGCAATGCTTGGATGGTGCGCTGAATCTCGTAGCTGCCCGGCAGGAACACGAGAAAATCACCTGCAGTTTGCGCGGAGAGAACTTCCACCTGTTCAACGATCGTTTCCCAAATCGGCCCCGGAGGCGCCGTCTTCTGGAGGAACCGCACCTCGACCGGATACATGCGCCCCTTCGATGAGAGCACTTCGCAGGGCGCTAGATATTCGCTTAGCGCGCCCGTATCGAGCGTCGCGGACATGACGATGATCTTCAAATCCGGGCGCTTGGTTTCCTGCAGGTCGAGGGCCCGCGCGAGGGTGATGTCGCCGTAGAGATGGCGTTCGTGGAATTCATCAAAGCAGATGGCTGACACCCCTTTTAGCGTCGGGTCTGCGAGCATTTGGCGGAGCAGAATGCCTTCGGTGATGTACCGGATTTTCGTCGCGGCGGTGCACACACGGTCAAGCCGGATTTGGTATCCGACCTCGCCTCCTACCGAACCGCCGCGCTCGCGAGCGACGCGCGCGGCAAGCATCCGGGCGGGAAGGCGGCGGGGCTGCAGAACCACGATTTCGCCGCTTTCGGCGAATCCGTGATCGAGGAGCATCTGCGGGATCTGTGTGGATTTGCCTGATCCGGTGGGCGCTTCCAGCAGCACGCGGGACTGGGCTCGAAGCGTCGCGACAAGCGAGGCTTCGAGTTCGAAGATGGGGAGGTCCGCTCGGTTCACCTGTTATTCTGGAACCTGGATTCCGCGGAGGTACTCGGCCGCGACCTCGGGCCAGACGCCGTTCACCCATGAGCCGGTGGCCAATTCGAGGGCGCCCAGCGGATACAGCCTCGGGACGATCTCGATGTGCCAGCGGAAATCCCGCTCCAAGGTGCTCCAATGGTCCTGTCTCGTCGTACGGGTCGGGGCCGTGGTGAGCATCAAATGGTAGGGCGGATGGTCCAGTGCGCCGTTTAGTTTGGTGAGTGCCACGTGGATGACGTCGGCGAGTTGCAGATCTTCCTCCTCGCTGATGGTTTGAAAGTCACAGACTTGGCGCTTGGGGTAAATCGCGATCTCAAATGGACTGCGCGATGCGTACGGACAGAACCCGCAGTAACCGTGGTTCTCGTAAACAACCCGCGTGCCCGTTCGGATCTCCTCGCCGAGGATGTCCTCAAAAATGGAGCGTTTTTTTTGCTGATAAAAACCGCGGGCGACCTCGAGCTTGCGTTTGAGGCGGGCGGGAATCACGGCCATCGCCACGAGCTGGCTTGCGGCGTGGGGCAGCAGCGCGCCCGCGGGGCGGCCCACCGATTTCACAATCGAAAAGGAGCGCAGCCGCACGTCCCGCATGAGATCCACAATTCGCGATTTCCACGCACGCAACACCTGCGCGATGTGGGCCGGACCGAGCATTTCCAGGGCGCGGCTGTCGGAGGTTTCAATAATCACCTCGTGCGCGCCGACGCCGTCCATGTGATCGTAAAAGCCCTCGCCATGTCTCGTGGCGTCACCCTCGACGCGGAGCACCGGCGCACGGTTTGGCACCACTCGGACGCGGCCGCCGTGTTGCGCCTCGGCCTGATAAAGCGTGTGGGGCGCGTAGTGTTCAAAGCCTGCGATGAACGGGTTGGCGGCGGTTTGCGCGGAATGCTCCTCCAGAACGGAGGGAGCGGTTGGCTGGTGGGCTCGGCTCTCTGAAAATAAGGTCCACTCGTCGGTTAACGGATCCAGACGCATCTCGTTTCGGTGCATGCGACCCACTTTATGCTGATCGCATGCGCTTGGCAAAGCATGGCGCGGAATGCGTCGCTTTTGTTGAAACGGCTGTTTGCCCCAGCGGCCTGCGCCGCGTGGGCTTTCATCGGGCGGCGAGTGGGTTAGTCGCCGACAACCGACACCACTACCGAACGCGAATGCGGCGCGCGCCTGTGCTCGAAAAGGAAAATTCCCTGCCACGTTCCCAGCGCCATCCTGCCGCCGGCGACAGGGATCACCTCCGAGGTTCGGGTCAGAACCATGCGCAGATGCGAGGGCATGTCGTCCGGGCCCTCGTCGGTGTGCACAAAGTAGGGTGTGCTTTCCGGCACAAGCCGCTCGAAGAACGCGTGCAAATCGACCCGGGCCGAAGGATCGGCGTTCTCGTAGATCACCAGGCTGGCGCTGGTGTGCTGTATAAAAACCGTCACCGTTCCTGTTTTGATTCCGCTTTTGACCAGTGCGGCATGGACAGGGTCTGTGATTTCGTAGGTGCCCTTGCCTTTGGTGGGCACGGTGAAAGTGGTCGTGTAGGCGCTCATCTCGTCAGTCTTTCAGGCATTATCCGCTAGGCAATTGCATCTTTCCCTTGATCCATTCCCCAAGCTTGGTAAGAGCCATGGGTCTATGGGTCGTCAATGGCTTCTCGCGAAACGCGAAATCAACGCAAAAAGGAAATCCGCCGCCACCGGCAAGCTCGTCAAAGAAATCTCCGTCGCCGCGAAACTCGGCGGCGCTGATCCGGACGGAAACGCCCGGCTATTTGCGGCCATCGAAAAGGCCCGCAAGGAATCTGTGTCTCGCGACGTCATCGAGCGCGCTATCAAGAAGGGCGCGGGCCTGGGCGACGAGAAGATGGTGATGGAGGAACTCGCTTTCGAGGGATATGCCCCGCACAAGGTGCCCGTGATCGTCGAGGTCCTCACCGACAACAACAACCGCACGGCCCCTGAGATCCGGGTGCTTTTCAAGAAAGGCCAGCTCGGGGCGCCCGGCAGCAACAAGTTCCTCTTCGACCACGTCGGCATCGTTGAGGCGCACCACGCGGACGCCTCCGTCGACGCCGAGGCTGCCGCCATCGAGGCGGGCGCGCAGAACTTCGAGCCGCTCTCAAACGCCGACAACGATGATATTCCCGCCGACCGGGTGGGGGTGCGCTTCATCACGGAGCGCCCGGATCTGCACGCTGTGTCCAAGTGGCTCAGCAGCAATGGTTGGACGATCGTGACTGCGGAGTTTGGCTATCTCCCCAAGAATCTCCCGACGCTCACCGAAGAGCAGCGCGCGGAGGTGGGTGAGTTTCTGCAGGCGCTTGACGACCATGATGATGTCCACCGCGTGTGGGCGGCGATGAAGTAGGGGCGCCGCCTCGAGGGTGCTGCATGCGCTGCTGCCGCCGTCGAAGCTCGCGAGGGCGCCGGGCCCGGACTTGGAATTTAACGGGTGGTCCGCTTTGATGCGCTCAGGTCGCTCAGAGTGGGTTGTCTGGCGCGGGATGCCCAGATGGACTAGGCGTTTGACTGATTTCAGGCTAATTATTTGCGGGGTGTTTTCTCTGTAAATACGCCCTTTGGCGGGAAAAAACTTGACCCGAATGCCCGGTGCCTGCATCTTCCGCCCCCCATTCAATCTGAAGGAGCACTTCCATGAGCCGAGTCTGTAGCATTACCAAAGCCAAGCCCTCCAAAGGGTCCGTTATCCACCGCCGCGGTTTGGCGAAGAAAAAAGGCGGGATCGGTCAGCACGTGACCAAGGTGGTCTCTCGCGACTTTTTGCCCAACCTGCAGACCAAGCGCATCTGGGTCGCTGAAGAAAAGCGGTTTATTACCGTGAAGCTGACGGCACGCGCCCTCAAGACAGTCACCAAGAATGGTGCCTACGCGACGCTCAAGAAGGCAGGCCTTCTCTAATTCACCTCTGCGTGAAAATCTTTTTGGCATCAATTTCCTAGAAACACTCACGAAACGGCCTAGAGTCTCCCCGCTATTTAATCCTTAAAAAACCACCACCATGCCCTACACAGTTCAAAGCAAAAAATCCGGAAAGCCCTACATCCTGCACGCCCGCAACCAGGTTCTCAAAGGTGGCCAGACCGTGACCCTCTACTTCTTTGCAGGCGAGGCTAAGGATGGCGCTTTGGATGCACTTCCAGCCGGCTACGAAGTCTCCGAAAACGTTTCCACGGGCCTCCCTCTCTTGAAGAAAATCAAGAAAGACTAATTCCCCCAGCTTTCTTCAGTTCCTTTGGAACTGAGTAGAAAAAAAGCCCTGCTTCACCGGTAGGGCTTTTTTTTGCTCGAGCCTCAAATCCTCAGCCCCCCGTTGAGAGTCGTACTGAGAGTCGTACCGTGAGTCGTACTGAGTCGATCAGAACATTGCAGAGCGGCGCTGGCTCGTGGTAGCGGGTGTTGAGGGGATTGGAGGCACTGAGGACGGATGTCCTCGGAAGAGTTGGTGGTGGTGGGCCAGGCGACACTACCGGAATGGTGTTCTTCGCCCCTTATGTCGAACCGATCGTGAAACCGATTCCCGAGGCCTCGCCGCACGATTGCCGCTCTACGCCGCGTTCACGGCGTTCACGGCGTGATAAAGCGGGCCTGGGTCGTGGCAACACGCACGGTTGGTGGCAGCGAGTCGCGCTCAACCGCGACGGTGAAGGTGTGTACGCCCGCGCTCAGCTCCTGCGACAGTTTCTCGTGAGGATTCGCGACTGGCTTGCCGTCGATCCAGCAGCGAGTGACGCCCGCGAGTTCAAAGGCGACCTGCCCCGCGGTGGGCACCTGCAAACGCGCCACGCCAAAGATTTCCTTAGCCGTGCCAAGCATCGCGAGGGGCATCTGCATGTGCTCTGGCAGAAGCCGGCCGTCGGTGAGCGTGTACGCAGGTGCTGCGGCCGCTAGATTTTCGCCGGACTTGGCTTGCTCCGCGTTTGCGGTAAAGCGCCAAACGCGCGCGACGCCGCCGTTGCTCGCATCGAAGGCGCCCGGTCGCCCGACGGAGCCGAGGAACGCAAAGAGGTGGATCTTCTCCTCCTCGGAGAGCGCGTCAATGAGCCCGGCGGGCATCAGTGAGCCGATGATCTCGGAGCTTTTCAACTTTGCCTTTGGCACTTCGAGTTCGACTCCGCCCGGGGCGCGCACTCGGATGGACGTGGCGTTTTCCTCAAACGGCACGCCTACAATCGCGCCTCCATCGGCCAGCGTGTAGCTAATGCCGTGATAGCCTTCTTTCACCTTTGCGGCAGGTTGCAGCACGCTTTCAATCACGTAATCCAGAGGAGCGCTTGCGCCGATGGTGGACATGTCCGGGCCCAGCTTGCCGCCTGCGCCGCCAATGGCATGGCACTGCACGCAGCTCATCGCGACTCCGTGGTAAATCCGCTCGCCCTTGGCCGCGTTGCCGTTTTCCTGAACAAGCTTTGCCCATTTTTCAATCGAGTGTCCTGCGGCCGCGTCGGGCGCGCCTTTTTGGAATGCCTGCACCAGATTGCGGCCGCGGCCGCCAAGCTCCTGGGCGGCGCGTAGACCTGCGGCCGACGCCTCCGGGGAGAGCTTCGACTTGAGTTGGGTCGCCACCTTCTCGGTGAGGTTCACATCGGCGGTGGAGAGCGTTCGCCATGTTGCGATCAGCTGGTCTTGGCTGGCGGCTTTGGAGAGCAAATCTTCGGCGAGCGCGATTGCCTCAGCAGGGCGTATCTTCGCGAGCAGCGCTAGCGCCTGCCTGCGCACATCTGATCCCTGCTCCGCCGCACCAAGCGCGCGCACCTCAGCGAGCGCATCGCCTCCCATCGCGCGCAGACCCTCCCAAGCGGCGGTGCGCAGAGGCGCGCTGCCAGAAACCGCAGACTTGCCGAGCTGCTTGGAAAGAGCCTGTACATGCCAAAACCCGGCGAGCGTCAGCGCGGGTCGCGCCAGTGCGATGTCCGAGGAATCAGTGAAAGCCGCGATGCCTCCAACATCGCCGACCGGCTTAACGCCGCGTTGCGCCGCCGTGAGCAGGCTTTCAAGCCCGCGCACCACGACCCCTTTCGTGTCCTCGGAAGCCTGGGGGCCTAGTTTCGCGATCAGCGCCCACAGTTTACCGGCTTCGCCCGGCCCTCCTGCGTAAGCGATCAGCCGTGCCCAGGGGCCTGAGCCGTCCGCAGGCAGAGTGAGATCCGCCATCAGCCTTGAGAGCGCCTTGCCCGCCTCTGCCGGATCCAGCGCCTGCAACCGTGCCTCCAGCTTGTCCTCGCGTCCCTTCCAATCCCAGGCGCCGCTGCCAAGCGCGCTGATCCAAGCCTTCGCGCCCTCGCGCATCGAGAGGCGCAACCCGAAGGCGTACTGCGGATCCTCGCTGGGCTGCATTTCACTCGCCGCTGCGATGGCCTCGGCGGCTGCATCGGATGGAATGCGCGAAAGCGCGCGGATCGCCTCGACGCGGACCCTTGGGGAGGTGTCCTTTGCGAGCGCCTCTAGCCGCTTGAGGTAATCCGCATTCTGGCCAAGGGCACCCAGCCACCGGCATTCCCATGCGCGGGCCGCCGAATCCTGCGAGCTCAAACCGTTCAATGCCGCCTCCGGCCCCAGGGCCGCCGCGCGCACGAAGGCCGCCTGTAGCGCCGCCGCAGGCGAGCCCACGCGCTTTTGCCACGCCGCCACCTCCACCATGCCCTCCTTGCGCAAACGCTGGCTGAGCACGCGCCGCGCCTGCTGCTGTTCCCACAAACTATCCGAAAGCAGCGCATCGAGGAGCTGCGGCGTGGACCGGTCCCACTGAGACTGCCATTGCACGGGCTTACCGTCCTTGTGCGCAATGCGCCAGATCCGGCCGTTGACCTTGTCGCGCCGCGGGTCGCGGAAATCCACCTCGCCGTGATTGATGACGGGGTTGGTCCAGTCGGCCACATACAGCGCGCCGTCGGGTCCGAGCTTCACATCGATCGGGCGGAAGCTCTGATCCGGCGTGCGTACGACATCGGGCTGGTCGCCCGTGGCGTATCCGCTGCGCGCGGGGCTGGCCTGAGCGAGGTCGTTGATGGAAAAACGCACGATGCGGTGGGCGCGAAAATCGCAGGTGATCGCGTTGCCCTGCCAAGCGGCTGGGAAAAGCGGACTGCGGATCAGCTCAAGGCTGCAGAACTTCGGATACGATCCAGCGCTGGATCCGGGCATTGTGCCCTTGGCGCCCTCGGAGGGCGCGAATGTGCCGCCGGGGAAAGTCCAGCTCAGGCCGTTGCTTCCAGCGCCATCGGTGAGGAAGGACTGGCCGTCGGCGTTTGTTTGATGGCCCCAGTTGTTCACGAGCCCTTTGGCGAATACCTCGACTTTCTCGGTGCGCGGATCATAGGCGATGACGCCGCCGCTGTTGAGTCGCACAACGCCCCAAGGGGTTTCCATGTGGCTGTGAATGTATATGCTCTGGCTGAAGTACAGACGCCCGTCCACGCCCCAGTGAAGCGTGTGGATGGTGTGGTGTGTGTCCTCGGTGCCGAAGCCGCTGAGCACGGTGCGCCGCTGGTCGGCCTTCCCGTCGCCATCGGTGTCGGTGAGCAAAAACAAGTCTGTCGAAGCGCCCACGAAAGCCGCATTTCTCCCGTCGGCTGTGAGTTCGGGCTCGATGCTCGTAGGGATGAGAAGATTCTCAGTGAAGATGGTGGTCTTGTCGGCTTTGCCCGAATGCTTGGTGTCCTCGAGGATGAACACCTTGTCCGTCGCCAGCGCGCCCGGCTGGATTTGCGGATAAATCGGCGTCGTTGCAACCCAGAGACGGCCTTTGGCGTCCCAGTTCATTTCGACTGGTTTTGAAAGCAGCGGGTTTTGCGCCCAAAGACTGATTTGCAAACCGTCCTCCAGCTCGAAAGCGGGAGTCTCGAGCGGCTTCTCAGCCGGCACATCGGCGGTGGGTCCTGGGATGGCTGGTTCCGGCCGGCCCGCCTTGATGGCTTCGATGGCGGCGTCGGCCTTCACGAGAAGCTCGTCGAACTGTTCCATCTCCACGGCGTTTCGGCCCTGCTCGCGTTTGCGAAAGCCGAAGATGTACGTGTGGTTGGCGGGGCGCCAGCGGTGAAAGAACAACTCGTTGCGACGCTGAAGCGCGGTGCGAAGTTTGTCAGCCTTATCCGGCGCCGCATCCTTGCCAACGTTCCAGCCTAGATCAGAGGCAACCGCATCCGCCCAGCGCTCGAGTCCTTCGCCTGAAGGATGGATGCCGTTGTCGGTGAGAGGCGGCTTTCCACCGCCCTGCAAAAGCGCCGCCTGATCCACCACCTGCGCTCCGCGTTCGGTTGCGAGTTCACGAATCGCCGCCGTGTATTGCGCGAGCAACGCGTTGTGGGGCGCGGGGTCCGGAAGACCGGGGCGCGCTGAGCGCAGATCCTCGTGCTTTAAAGGAGTGAGCAAAATGAAGCGCACCTTGGTGCCCTGCGCGGATGCGCTGATCGCGTCCATGAGCGCTGCGAGATCCGTCTTAAACTTGGCCGCGGTGAACACCGCCCCGTAACGATCCGTGTCCGGGTTGAGATTCGGGTCGCCGGCCTTGTACGTCATTTCCTCGAGACTTGCCGCCATGCCGAACCCGAGCACGGCGACCGTGGGTTTCACCAATTCAAGCTGCGTGCGGACGCGCTCCATGCCCGTTGCGGCGGGGTCGAAGCTCGCCCGCGATACGCCTGTGGGCAGGTCGGCGCTGAAAGAAAGGTTGCGCGTGATGAAGGGCGTTTGAGCAAAACGCCGCGCCATGCGGCTTTCAAGGGCGGCTGCGGCTCCTTCGCGCTCCAGGAGCGTGTCGCCCATGAAGAGGACGCGCTCGCCCGGTTGGATAGGAAACGGTGCGGCGGCCTGAAGCGGCTGCGCGGCAAATAGCGAGTAGGAGACGGCGAGTGCAACAGAAGAGAGGACGGATTTCATGGGGAAAACTCAAAGAATCGATGCTTGTTTATTCGGAAAAGTATTCGTGGACAGTGAGAAGTGTGCTGCAAAAAAAACGCCTATATCTCCGAAAGAAAGCCGGAGGAATCTCCGATTCGTTCGACCGGCGCGCCGAAGTTGCGCAGCAGATTCATGTAAAGGTTGGTCATCGGCTGAGGGGACGATGCTTTCAAATGCGAGCCGGGCTGCAGCGCGCCGCCGCCCCTGCCAGCGACGATCACGGGCAGATTGTCGTGCGAATGCTTGTTGCCATCGGAAAGACCGCTGCAGAAAACGATCATCGAGTTATCGAGGATGGATTTTCCGTCTACCTCGCGGGTGTCGCGGAGACGCTTGAGAAAATACGCGAACTGTTCGATGTAGAACCTGTCGATTCGCGAGATGAGTTCCTTCTTCTTCGGGTCATCCTGGTGATGCGAAAGATGGTGGTGCCCCTCGGAAACGCCGATTTCTTGGAAGCTGCGGTTACTGCCATCGTGCGCCAGCAGGAAGGTGGAGATGCGCGTCGAGTCGGTTTGGAATGCGAGCGCAAGAATGTCGAACATCAGGCGGACGTGATCGCGGTATGAGCCGGGGATGCCGTCGGGCTTCGTGTCGCCGACGGTTGGAAGCGGACCGAATTTTTCAGCGTTTTGAATGCGTTGCTCGATTTCGCGCACTCCCGTCAGGTATTCGTCCAGTTTGTTGCGGTCACTGCGCCCGAGCTGCTTTTGAAGCGACTTCGCCTCCGCTGCGATGAAATCCAACAGCGAGCTCTCTCGCGCCTTGCGCAGCTCAGCCTGCGCCGCGTCGTTGGCAGCAGCGCCGCTCACAAAAAGCCTTTCGAATGCGAGGCGGGGGTTGGATTCCGCGCCGACGGGCTGGGTGGAGGAGCGCCACGAAATGTTGTGCTGATACGCACAGGAATAACCCGAATCACAGGTTCCTGCTGCGCGCGCCGCGTCACAGGAAAGCTCGAGTGAAGCAAAGCGCGTGAGCCCCTCGACCTGACGCGCGGCAATCTGGTCCACGGACACACCTGCGCGGATGTCGGCTCCGGCGGTTTTCTTCGGGCGCGCTCCGGTGAGAATCGTGGCCGAGGCCCGCGCATGATCGCCACCGCCGTCGCCACCTGCCCAGCCGTGCTTGTGCTCGAGTCCGGAAACGATGGAGAAATCCTGTTTGAATTCCCCAAGCGCCTGCATGCTGGCGTTGAGCTCGTATTCTGCGCCAACGCCTTTCGGGAACCAATTCTCCCCGATCACACCGTTGGGAGCGTACACGAACGCCATGCGCAGCGGATCGCCCGATGCGGTGGTCGCGGCCCGCAGCGTGGCGGCCTTCGCCGCGCCGGCAAAAAACGATTCAAGACTCGGCAGCGCAAGAGAGAGGCCGGCGGACTTGATGAAACTGCGGCGATCCAGTCGGAGTGAGCTCATAGGCAGGGGGAGGTGTCCTTTCAAATGATGCGGTTATCTGGGGTGCGAGTCCATCGCAACTTTCTCGCCGTCCCCGCGCCGCTTCTGGAAGGGCGCGCTCTCAAGGATGGCAAACAGCAGGGATTGCATGACGCCTCCATTGGCCCGCATGGCATCAACCAGCATTTGGATGCTGTGCGTGTCGTAATACTCAACGCTCCGCCCGATTGCATAGGTGAGCATTTTCTCCGACAAGCACCGGTAGAAGTCATTCTTCCGGGAGGTGCTCAGAATCGAGGCCAGTTCCGGTATGTTTGCGAACTTCTCACCCGTGATGAGTGTCCCGGCCGTGTCGAGCGGCGCACCGTTGACGTCTTCATGGAAGCGCCCGAGCGCATCATAGTTTTCGAGCGCAAGTCCGATGGAGTCCATCCGTGCGTGACAAGACGAGCAAAGGGCGTCGCTGCGGTGCAACTCCATCTGCTGGCGCATCGTCATTTTATTGGAGCGGCCTTTTGCGGATTCAAGGGTGGGCACGTTTGGTGGAGGCGGAGGCGTGGGTGTGCCGAGCATGTTTTCCAGCACAAACAGCCCGCGCTTCACAGGTGAAGTGCGGGTTGGATTGGATGTGACGATGAGAAATGCGCCGTGTGAGAGAACGCCCCCGGGGCGCTTGCCTGCGGGCAGCATGACCTTCTCATGCGATTTTCCGACCTTCACATCGAGTTCGTAAAACTTCGCGAGCGTCTGGTTGAGAAAAGTGTAGTCGGCGGTAAAAAGCTCCTCCGCCGGTTTGTTGTTTTTCATTAAATGCGTGAATAACATTTCAGTCTCCGTGCGCATCGCCTCGCGGACACGCCCATTGAATATAGCCTCCGCCATTTCGTTGGTTTTCACGCCGAGAATGACCCTGGGCTGGACTTGGATTTCCACGGCGTCGCGCGTGCGCAGCCACTGTCCGACGAAGTTTCGAACGAACCGCTCGCTCTTATAGTCGTTCAACATGCGGATAGCCTGCTCGCGCAGCTTTGCCCGCAATTGATTCTTGGAAGCCAGTTTCAAAAGCTCCCAATCGGGGCAGGAATTCCACAGGAAATAGGACATCCTCGAAGCCAGTGCGTATTCGTCGACAGGCACCACCTTTGCAGCGTTGTCGGGCTCGGGCTGGATTTCTGCGCGGAAAAGAAACCGCGGCGAAACCAGCATCGCGGTCATGGCGGTGGGCATCCCTGCCTCGAATTCTCCCGAACGAACTGCGATGTCCGTGAGACGATTCATGCTGAACTCATCCACCGGCCTGCGAAAAACGCGGTAGGCGAGGGGCTCAAGCAGCGCCTTGGTGTAGCCGCGGAGTTCTGCGGGATTATTCGGTGGGGGGCCGTAAGGGAATATCTCGCGCCGGGTGGCTGGATTCTCGGACCACTTGCGTACGATCTCTTTCGCTGCATCGAGGTACTTCTCACTCAAGAGGGGAGAGATGCTGAGTACGTCGCCGTTGTTCTCGAAGCCGTCTCCGGAGTCATCCGGGGGAAAGCGGTCGAATGCGTCGAAATCCACCCCGAGCAGATCGCGGATTGTGTTGCGGTACTCATCGCGGTTGAGGCGGCGCACGGTGACTCGGCCCGGATCCGGATTGCTCGGGTCGACTTTGAAAACCGCGTCTTCGATCCAACGCTGGATCAGGGCTCGGTGCTCGACGGAAAGCTGCGGCTTGTCCGAGGGCGGCATCAGCTGCGAATCAAGGTTGCGCCACACTGCGAGCCAGTGTTTCGGTTCGCGCGCGAACTCTTCGACGGAGGAAAACTTGTCCAGAGCGACGCCCCCCTTCTTTGATCCCTCCCCGTGGCAGTCATAACAGTACTCTCGCAACACAGGCAGAACATCGCGCTGATAGTCGGCGGCCGGCGCCGCTTTGGCTTGATGCGCCCAAGTAAACAAAGTCAGCGCCGCGGCACAGAACGGTGAAGTTATTTGCGCCAGTTTCCGTGCCACGTCGAATGCCGACGGAGCGACCTGCGGCCGACCCGACAGGCGGGGAAGCAAAGCGCGATCTTGGCTTGGTGGACAACTAGGCATCACTTGAGTACCACCATGTTCATGGGGTTTTCTTAGCATCCCAATCCATGGCGTATTTTCCAAGCCCTTTACACATTCGGATCGCAATTGGAGGCAGATAGATTTTGAATCCCGACACACCCCCTATGAAACTGCCTGTCCTACTCACAACCCTGAGCCTTGCCGCAGCTCCGCTGTGGGCGGCAAATAACGCGGAGACGCTCATCCAGACTCTCGCTAGTGTCGGACGGGAGGGAGATGGCAACGAACAGGCAAGCGCCGCTTGGAAGGCGGCTGTTGCGCTTGGACCCAATGCCCTCGGCGCGGTTCTTTCGCAAACGGGGACAGGCAATCCGGTGGCTGATAACTGGCTGCGTCTTGCGGGAAACACCATTGTGGACCACGCGCTTAAGTCGGGAAAACCCCTGCCGTTTGGGGAGCTCGAGAGTTTTGTAAAAAAGACCGCAAACAACGAGGCGGCGCGGATGCTCGCGTTTGACCTCTTGCAGCAGTCCGATTCGGTCCGCGCTGAAACGCTTCAGCGCACGCTTGTCAATGACCCTGTGCAGCCGCTGCGGCGCGGCGCAGTGGCGCACCTGATCACGGCTGCTGCTGCCTTGCAGGGAGACGCGGCGAAAAAGGCGTACCTAGGGGCGCTCGAGGTCGTGCGCGATGAGGACCAAACCAAGACGGTCTCGGACGCGCTCAATAAACTCGGCTCGCCTGTGCAGCTGCAGCAACACTTTGGTTTTCTCGCCAAGTGGCATGTCATCGGGCCGTTCGATAACACGGACCGCTCGGGCTTCGAGAAAGTTTATCCGCCTGAAAAAGAGATCGACCTTACGAAGAGCTACGACGGGAAGGAAAAGCAGGTGCAATGGCAGCCGTTCGAAAGCAAAGACGACTACGGCAAGCTCGATTTCAACAAGCCCCTCACAGCACTCAAACAGTCCACGGCCTACGCGCACACAACTTTTGAGTCCGCCACGGAGCGGGAGGCCGAGCTGCGTTTGGGCTGCAAGAACGCGTGGAAGGTCTGGCTCAATGGCAAGCTGCTTTTCGCGCGGGACGAATACCACCGCGGCCAGCGCATGGATCAGTACAAACTCAAGTGTCATCTGCGCAAGGGCCGGAACGAGATTTTGGTGAAGTGCTGTCAGAATGAGCAGACCGAGTCGTGGACCGTCGAGTGGGAGTTCCAGCTCCGGGTTTGCGATAGCGGCGGCACCGCCATACTCCCCGCGAAACTAGATCCAAACGCCAGCCGCTAGTCCGCCTCCGCAAATCCATTTTCCCAACCGCCTCCCCAGCTATGCGCTCCCGCTTTTTCATCAATTCCGCGGCACCTTCCAGCCTGCTTTCTCTGGTGCTCACAATTTCATCATTGCCGCTTATGCACGCGTTTTCCCCGGGACTGCGCGCCTCTGACTGGCCGCATTTTCGTGGACCAGCTTCCTCGGGGGCCTCAATGGATGCGTCGATTCCGAAAGACCCCAAGGTCGCGTGGAGCGCAAGTCTGCCGGGTCGCGGCCTTTCCAGCCCGATCGTCATCGGTGAAAAGGTATTTGTTACCGCTTCAGCGGGTCCCGATCAGCAGCAGCTCCAGGTCCTGTGCTTCAATGCGAAAACTGGCGAATCGCTCTGGAAGCGTCAGTTGCAGGCCACGGGCCGCACAATGACGTATGCAAAAACCTCGGTCGCCGCAAACACACCGTGCAGCGACGGCAAGCACGTGTTTGCGCTCTGGAGTTCAAACGATCTTGCAGCCTTCGATCTCGATGGGAACCTTGCGTGGCTTCGTGGACTTACGGCCGACTACAGTAACGCGAGCAACAGTCTTGGTATGGCATCCTCACCCGTGGTCGTGGGTAAGACCGTGGTTGTCGTCATTGAAAACGATAGCGAGAGCTATTCGCTCGGCATCGATGCTGCGACCGGCAAAAACCTCTGGAAATTGGAGCGCCCGAAAGCCGCAAATTGGAGCAGCCCCGTTCCGCTTCCCGTCAAGAACGGTGCGCCTCCAGCGGTGCTGCTTCAGTCCAAGAATGGACTGCTCGCCGTTAACGCTGCTACGGGCGAAAAGTTGTGGGAGCACGAAGCCGCTGCGTCAACGATGAGCTCCAGTATCGCGCTAAGCGACATCGTCTACGCTCCGGTGTCTGGGATAACAGCTCTTTCAACGTCCAACAGCGCCGAGGCTCCTCAGACCCTTTGGAATTCGCGCCAGATCAACCCCTCCACCATCAGTCCGCTTTTGCTTGATGAGAAGCTTTTCAGCGTCAATGGAGCCGGGATTCTGACGATGGCGGAGACCAAGTCAGGCGACGTAAAATGGAAGCTTCGCCTGACCGGCCCGTTCAGCGGGTCGCCCGTGGGAGCCGGTGCAAGGATTGCGATCATCAACGAAAAAGCGCTTTTGCAGATCGTTGATAGCACAGCACCCGAAGGCGCGTTGATTGGGCAAATACAGCTTCCGCTCAACGAGTCCACCAAGGAGCTCACGCTTTGCACGCCGGCTCTGGCGGGAAACCGCATTTTTGTGCGTACAGATTCCACGCTTTGGTGTCTTAGCGAATAAGATACGGGGCGCGGTGACGGTCGGGTGAATGCGCAGTGGCCAGCCAGTAAGCGCGCTTCATCCGATTTGGGTTCGGATCCCAATGCCGAACCTCTCATTCACTGAACTGCGCATCCCAACCCTCGGCCGATGCGTTAATAGCTCACCAGGGCTAGAGCGTGAATGGGGGCGTGCCGAGAGAAGCTGGATTCCCGAGGATGCGCGCATTCTGTTAGACGATTGCATTCCAGCGCCGCCTGGCGTGCTGCAGTCGATAGAACTAGCCGGACCGCGTAGGGAGATTTATTTCGCGCCTGCCGAATGCAAGTTCGCTGTAGTAACTTGTGGGGGGCTTTGTCCGGGAATCAATGATGTAATCCGCAGCTTAGTGATGCATGCGCATTACTGTTACGGCATTTCAAATTTTCTCGGTATTCCCTATGGATACGCCGGGCTGAATCCGAGGTTCGGCTACGCGCCGATTGCACTCACTCCGGAGCGAGTGAGCAAAATACAGCATCTTGGCGGATCGGTTCTCGGGTCTTCTCGCGGCCAGCATGACGTTGGGGTAATGGTGGACCGGCTCCAAGACCTTGGCGTGAACGCGTTGTTTGTCGTGGGTGGCGACGGCTCGCAGCGTGGCGCGCGCGAGATTTATTTGGAATCGAATAGGCGTGGCTTGGACTTGTCGGTGGTTGGGATTCCCAAAACCATCGACAACGATTTGCGCTACATGGACCGCAGCTTCGGGTATCTCACCGCATTCAGTGAGGCGTTTCGCGCTGTGTCCGTCGCGCATGCCGAGGCGCGCGGGGTGCGAAATGGAATCGGCTTGGTTCGCCTGATGGGACGCGACTCGGGGTTCATCGCTTGCTCCGCTGCAATCGCGAGCGCCGAGGCTAATTTCGTGCTGATTCCGGAGAGCCCGTTTCAACTCGGAGGCGAAAAGGGTCTGTTGGCCTGCCTTGAAAGGCGCCTTGCAGCCCGAACCCATGCTTTGATTGTTGTGGCGGAGGGTGCGGGGCAGGACTTGATGACTGGCGTGGAACGGGAGAAGGACGCATCGGGCAACGTGCAGCACGGGGATATCGGGAAATTTTTGCAGGCGGAAATTGCCCGATATTTTTCGCAAAAAAAGATTCTCGTAAATATCCGATACATGGATCCCGCGTACCTGGTGCGCGGTGTGGTGGCCACGCCTGAGGATCGGGTTTTCTGCCTCCAATTGGCGAGGCACGCCGTGCATGCAGCCATGTGCGGGAAAACTGGTTTGGTAGTGGCAAGCTGGCACAACCGGTTCGTGCACCTGCCCGTCGACCTTGTTGCCAAGGGCTGCAACCGTGTTGATCCTGCCGGGGAGCTATGGCGCACCGTGCTGGAGTCCACAGGTCAGCCAGCAATAATGAGGTGACCCTCACCAATGCGCTCCCATGCGAGCAAGCGGCTTCGGAGCGAATGTTCCGCTGGTGCGTGATGTCCGGAGTTTTGGGAATGATTCCCATTGGCCAGTCTCAGTTCCTTGTGTCATAAGTCGGGCCATGAACGGCCCGACCCCCCTCCAAATCACTGCAATCTGTTTCACCAATGCTTGTCTTCTGGCTTCCATGAGAGCGCTTGATCCCGCCAAGCAGCCACCGCTTCCAGAAAAGCCGATTGCAGTCAAAAAAGAGCTTCTCTTTTCTGATGATTTCAAGGGCGCGGATCGCGATAAGCGCTGGCACCGTGTGGTCGATACGTTCACTTTTGAAAACGGCGCACTCAAGGGCACGCAGACACGGGACCAAAACATCCCTGCGGCCGATGGAAAGCCGGAGGTGAAGGCTCACGCTGCTGTGTACGGACTAGAGCTGCCCACCAAAGACAGCGTTATTGAAGCAAAGATCCGCTTTGACGGCGCCACAATGATCGACGTGGAGTTTGACGACCGCAAGTTCACGGGTTCGCACTACGGGCACATCGCGAGGGCGCAGGCGAAGCTGAACGGCGTGACTATTCTCGACGAGCGTGAAGGCACGCAGAGCGGCCGTGTCGTGGAACTCAAAAAAAACATGGCTGCCAATAAGGGCGAAATTGACAAGATTGTCGCCGCGCACAGCATCACTTATCCGGCCCAACTTGAAGCTGGTAAAACTTACTTGTTCTGCGTCGAAACAGTCGGAAACGAAATGCGTGTTTCCATTGATGGCAAAGTGGCCGCCTTTCTGAAGTCCGACGGTATTGGGCACACGACGAAATCCAAAATAGAACTCGGAGTGGCGGGAAAAAGCGGTTGGTTCGAGGACATCAAAGTCTGGAACGCCGAAAAATCTCGCTAAGCGCCAAGCGCCGATGCGTGAAGGTCTGAGCAGGGGGCGGGGACGCCACAGCTCAAATGTGTGTCCTAGCTCATTTCTGCTACGACTTTACGCGGGGCTCAGCGCTTTAGCGCGTCCCTTCGTCCAGCGGCATACGCATCAAATACCCGCTTAATTTCGTCCCGCACCCTGCGAAACACCTGCGCCCGCTCCTCATGAGTCCCCGTCGCATGCGCCGGATCGTCAAATCCCCAGTGGTGGCGGTTTAGTTGTCCCGGAAACATCGGGCAGGCTTGGTCAGCATTGCCGCAAACTGTGACGACCGTTTCCACTTCGTGGGAGAGAAAGTCGTTCATGTGTTTGCTCTTGTGCCCGCTGATATCTATACCAATTTCGCCCATCACCTCGATTGCGATCGGGTGTACGTAACCCGCAGGACGCGAACCTGCGCTGGCTACCTCCAGAATATCGCCTGCTGCAGCGCGCAACAACCCCTCAGCAAGATGGCTTCGGCAGGAGTTGCCGGTGCAGAGAATTAGAACAAGTGGTTTCATGATCTTTTAGCAGCAGCCGGATTTGGGGTCGCAGCAGGAGGACCCATTGGATTCCTCTGCGGGAGCGGCCGAGGGAGCGCATTCGCCGGGCAGACAGATTCCGCGTGCGAGACAGTCGGTGTGCTTGGATCCAAGCTGGAAGACCAACCTTCCATTGAGGGGGAGGCCACTTTCGATAGTGAACTGAGCGATTGAATTTTGCTCGTGCTCGATTTCGACTGGCAGATCGGGGTCTGGCAGAAGATCTCCCGCATGGTCAAAAATTTCGGCGAGCTTGCCCGCGTGCAGCCTGTGTTCTATGTCGTCGTGCACCCATGTTTGCAGCAGGCAGGATTCCTGCGTGCGACGCGTACCACCACAGTCGATGAAACGCTTCTCGACGTGCCCGACTTCTGTGATGTGAAAGTGTGCGGGAACAGCCTTTCCGTCGGGAAGGATGAAGGCTACAGGCAAAGGCGCATTGCGGGTGAGGTGTGAGAGGAATTCTTTGATGTTCATTGGCAGCAGGATTTGTTTTTGGAACGAGGGGAAGGCGGGGAGGGGCAAACCGAATCAACGCATTTCAAAAACGCACTGAAACAGTCGCACTCAAGGCTGTAAAAAACATTGAGGCCGCGCTTCTGCGACCTCACGATGCCAGCCTTTCGAAGGACGGAGAGGTGCTTCGATACAGTCGAAAGATCGTCGCCGATAAGCTCTCGGAGCTCACAAACGCAAAGCTCTCCGTCCATGAGTGCCTCCGTAATAAGCAGCCTTGATGGATGCGCAAGGGCTCGCAGCACATTGACACGCTTTTTTGAAATGGGATCAAGGACGGCGGACATTTGTTCGGAATAATTCTGAGTCGTGGACTCTGCGGCTTGAATTGGTGTTGATATTCAGAATACGGACGCACCTTCCTCAAATTTGACGGCTTAACTCTGCATCCATTTGGCGGCTGGGCTCCAGGAGGCTGCTTAGAAACAAGCCGAGCGCCATGCCGCACAACTGCGACGCGACAAACCCAGGCACACAGCTGGGAGCGATCCCTGCGAAGGTGTCCGAAAACATTCGCGCAACCGCAGCGGCTGGATTGGCAAAGGAAGTCGACGCTGTGAACCAGTAGGCCGCTCCGATGTAAGCCGCAATTAAGGAGGCGGCTTTGACTGCTGGTGCTCGGCGGATCACCAGCAGTAGACCTGCAGTTGCGACAACCTCCGCAACCCACTGACCAGGCCCGGTCCGGAGCTTTGCACTGATCTGAAACACTGGCAGACCGAACATCAGATGCGCGAGCCAAGCTCCTGAAATACCCCCGAGCAGTTGTGCGCAAATGTAGGGAATCAAGTTGATGCGCGGAAGATCTCCGCGGATTGATAGTGCGAGAGATACCGCAGGATTGAAGTGGGCCCCGCTTAATGGCCCGAACACTTCGATTAAAAAATAAAGCCCGCAGATAGTCGCGGCGGTGTTTCCCATCAGCGCAATGGCCTCGTTCCCAGCTGAAAGCGAGTCCGCCATGATTCCGGAGCCGATCACTGTGCAAAGCAAAAGCGCAGTGCCAAGAAATTCTGAGACGAGTTTTTGGGTGAGAGTAGACATTAGGGGCGGTTTGTATGGCTATCATCTACTTGGCGAAATGGCCAAGTAAATTCACTCAGCTTTTGCTGCCAATTTTCTGAGGCTGATTTTTGAGGCAAGTCACAGTTTTGTCGTTTAATCGTTGCGCGGGTTTGCTTTACAACAGGAGCCGCCAGCCTGAGGTTCGATGCCATCGTTGCCGGTGGGTTGCCGTCCTCCGTTGCGTGTTTTTGATTTCGACCAAACCAGTATTTGGCTTTTCACTCGAACAGTGAATCTCACCGACCTCTCCTGGCAGCGTATTGCGGCACTCGCGCCTGATACTCCAATTGTGTTTCCTATTGCGGCGATCGAGCAGCATGGACTTCATCTGCCAGTCGCCACGGACAGCATGCTCCTCGCCGAGGTTGTACGGCGGACAAACGTTCTGTTGCCGATCGAAAGCGTCTTGTTTGGGCCGCTGCAGTGGCTCGGAAATTCCGACCATCACCTGCATTTCGCAGGAACGCTATCCGCCGAACCGCGCGGGTATATTGATATGCTCAACCGGATGATCGATAACGCGGTCCAGCACGGGTTCCGGCGGATTGTGTTCTTGAACGGACATGGCGGTAATGATGTCCCTGGAAGGCAGGCGGTTTTCGAGGCGAGGCAGCGGTATCGTTCTCGAAAAGACTTGCTGCTGCTTTTCACGACTTATTGGGATCATGCGAAACCATGGTTTACGCGCGACGATCTGGTGCAGCGTTACATGGGACACGCCTGTGAATGGGAGACATCGATGATCCAGGCGATCCATCCCGAACTGGTAGGCGATATCGACGAACTTGAGGATGTCGCGGCGGGATTCGGTTTCGAGCCTGCGTACCGGGGATGGATTACGGACGATCGAACGGTTGCGGGTCACATTGGCTGTCCGCGGCATGCGAGTCCCGAAAAAGGGGAGCATTTGTTCACCGTGTATGCAGACAGCGTTGCGGAATTTCTAAGGCGGGTGTGCGATTGGGATGGCCAGTCGTTTGATCGTTGAAATGTGTGGTCAGCCCCGGAGCACCTGCGCTTTTACGGATGTTCATGGGTCACAACGCTGGAATTGATGGCGGGGCGCTCTGCCGCTGAGCGGAGGATCCCGCCCGATTCAGAGTGAATTTCGAATCATGGTCTTTTGGGTCTGGAAAGCGGGCAGGCTTTCCGCAAAAAAGTGCCTCAGTGCTAGATGCCCGCACGGGTCTCTGCTTAAGTCATCGGTCCCACCCGTTTTACCAATGAGCAACGAGCGCAGAAAGCCCTACCCCTTCGACCAAATTGAGGCCAAATGGCAGCAGTTTTGGGACGAGCATCAGACCTTCCATGTAACCAACCCAGGAGAACCTGGATTCGACGCCACACGGCCCAAGTACTACGTGCTGGACATGTTCCCGTACCCGAGCGGCGCGGGACTGCATGTCGGGCATCCGGAGGGGTACACCGCTACGGATATCATCGGGCGCTACAAACGCATGTGCGGGTTTAACGTGCTTCATCCCATGGGCTGGGATGCATTCGGACTTCCCGCCGAGCAGTACGCGATTCGCACCGGACAACATCCGGCAGTCACGACGGCCGCAAACATCAACAATTTCCGCAGCCAACTTAAGCGGATCGGCTTTGGATACGATTGGCAGCGCGAGGTCAACACCACCGACCCGGGCTATTTTAAATGGACGCAGTGGATCTTTTTGCAGCTCTATCATTCCTGGTACAATCCGGCGACCCGCAAGGCGGAGCCCATCAACACGTACGCGGGGCAGGATCCCGATTCGGTGCGTCTGGCTTATGTGGCGGAGGTTCCAGTGAACTGGTGCGACGCACTCGGGACCGTGCTCGCAAACGAGGAGGTTGTGGATGGAAAGAGCGAGGTGGGCGGGCACCCAGTTGTGCGGCGTCCAATGCGTCAGTGGATGCTACGCATTACCGCATTCGCAGACCGACTCATCGCGGAGCTGGACGGACTTGATTGGCCAGAATCCATCAAATTGCTCCAGCGGAATTGGATTGGCCGGTCCGAAGGCGCGGAGGTGGAGTTCACCATCGCCGATGGAGGGCAGAAGGTGCGCGTTTTCACCACGCGTCCCGATACTCTCTTCGGTGCCACGTATTTGGTGCTGGCGCCCGAACATGCGCTCGTGGACGAAATTAGCTCGAGCTCGCAGCGTGCTGCAGTCGCTGAGTACCAGAATGTCTGCCGCTCAAAAAGCGATCTCGAGCGCACGGATTTGGCGAAGGATAAGTCGGGTGTGTTCACCGGTGCATTCGCAATCAATCCGGTCAATGGCGAGCGCGTCCCGGTGTGGATTGCGGACTATGTTTTAACTGGCTACGGCACGGGCGCGATCATGGCGGTGCCGGCCCATGACTCCAGGGACTTTGAGTTCGCGCAGAAGTTCCAGTTGCCGGTGCTCCAGGTGGTACAAACGCCCGAGGGAGTTGAATGGGCGGGATTCACTGGAGAGGGGATCGCGGTAAATTCTGGATTCTTAAACGGGCTTGCAACCACCGATGCAAAAGTTCGGATGAGCGCTTGGCTGGAGGAGAAAGGCTGCGGAAAGGGCACCGTGCAGTACAAGCTGCGGGACTGGCTGTTTTCGAGGCAGCGGTACTGGGGCGAGCCATTCCCTGTGATTTGGGAAAATGGAAGACATCGCGCGATTTCAGAGTCGGAGCTGCCGCTTACTCCGCCCGACATGGACGACTTCAAACCGACCGGCACGCCCGAGCCGCCGCTCTCGAAAGCGAAGGAATGGGTGCGTTACAGCGACACTGCGAACCGCGAGACAAACACGATGCCCCAGTGGGCGGGCTCGTGCTGGTATTACTTGCGGTACTGCGACGCATCGAATGCCGGCCGTTTTGTGGGGTTGGACGCGGAGCGTTACTGGATGGGCGGCGGGAAGCCCGATTCCAAACCGGGCGGCGTCGACCTGTACGTTGGCGGTACCGAACACGCCGTGCTGCATTTGCTCTACGCCCGATTCTGGCACAAGGTGTTGTTCGATCTGGGACATGTTTCCACTCCCGAGCCATTCCAGCGTCTGGTCAATCAGGGACTGATCCTTGGCGAGGACGGACAAAAAATGTCCAAGAGCCGCGGAAATGTGGTCAATCCAGATGACGTAATCGGCGCGTACGGTGCGGATGCATTCCGTTGTTATGAGATGTTCATGGGGCCGCTCGAGCAGATGAAGCCGTGGAGCACTGCTGGAGTGGAAGGTGTGTCTCGTTTCCTCGCGCGCGTCTGGCGGTTGATAATGGAGGAAAATCAGGCTGGTGAATGGGAAATGTCGTCCACCCTCAAAGACATCGAGCCAGACAAGGCGCAGAAAAAAGTGATTCATGCCACCATCAAAAAGGTGGGTGAAGATATCGAGGCGCTTTCCTTTAACACAGCGATTGCGCAGATGATGATCTTTGTGAACGCGTTCACGGGCTTGCCGGAAAAACCAACCTCCGCTCTGCGGACCTTGCTGCAATTGCTCAATCCTTTCGCTCCGCACGTGACCGAGGAATTGTGGAAGCGCATTGGATGCGGCGGACTCCTTGCAGACCAGCCATGGCCTAATTTCGATCCGCAGGCGCTGGTCGAAGATGAGCTGGAGCTCGTGGTCCAAATTAACGGAAAACTCAGGGACAAACTGGTCGTGCCAAGAACAGCCTCCTCGGCCGAGATCGAGGCGTCGGCGCTCGCAAGTCCGCGCGCGCAGGAATGGACGGCTGGAAAAACAATCCGCAAGATTATCGTGGTGCCGGGCAAGCTGGTGAACATCGTCGTGTGATGTTTCACGTGGCGGTCCTGTGTCGCCTTCCAACCCGCCGGTGATCCCGCGTTCTTCGCGATCAATGCCGCGTGGTTGCCGGCGCTCTTTGTCGGAGCGCCCGCGTCTTTCGTTTGACGCAGGCGCTCCAACATAAGAGGTCGGGTGTTTGTAACGCACTTGCCGTAACGAGGTGGGACGGGAAGGAATCGCTGCGCACCCGATTAAGAAAATCCGTAGCGCGAACCGTGCCAAGGCCGCCTGGGGTTTCATCCAGCACGGTTTTTGTCGTCATTCATCGTT
>CAMDSZ010000018.1 GCA_945906945.1 Akkermansia muciniphila | reverse complement strand
TCTTTGCCCGCGACCCACATCAGGCTGGGCCGGTCCTCCACCTCCGCAACATCAACCACTGCGATCTGGAGGGCCACGCCCACCTGCTGCGCAGCCAGACCGACGCCATCGGCTGAGCGCATCGTGTCGATCATGTCAGCCGCCAGTTTGGTCACTTCACCGGAAATAGCGTCAATCTTTGCTCCGACCTTGCGGAGTACCGGGTCTCCAAAAATCACGATTTCTCTGATCATTTCACACGCTCCATGAATGCGGTTAGACTGCCCTTCACTCCCGCCTCTTTTAAATTATCAAGGACCTTGAGCACCATTCCGAAAGGCGCCTCCTTGTCGGCGTTGAGAGCCAGAATCATCTGAGGATCCCTTGATTGGATGGCCTTGAGAATCGGCACGAGTCGCTCGAGCTCCACAGGTCTTTCATCGACGAAGAGCTGCGACTCCTTGGAAATAGTGAGAATAATCGGCTCGCGTTTCGGCTGCGCCACCGCGGCACTCTTCGACTCCGGGAGCCGGATGACCACGTTGGGTTGGGCCTTTTTAAAACTGGTCGAAACAATCACAAAGATCAGCAGAATCGCGAAAATATCGATAAGCGATACGATGATAATCTGCGGCGTTCTGCGGCGTTTGGGATAAAAGTTCATGGCCTCGTGTGGACGCTTCGATGTGAGCTCTGCGTCATTAGCTCTGCACGCGCGAGGCCGTGCTTTTGGCCGCTGCCTGAGCCCGGTGCTGGTAGCATTTGGAAAGCAGAAGCGAGATCAGCGCCTCCATTTCCGCGGCAATTGTTTCCAATTTGCGAACGAAGACCGAGTAGGCAATCAAGCAGGGAATGGCGATCGCGAGTCCAACCACCGTTGTGCTGAGCGCCTCCGAGATTCCACTTGCGATGATGTGCGTGTCGCCCTGCGCGCCTGCATCGCCGAAGGCGGCGAATACTTTCACCAACCCCGAAACGGCGCCAAGCAGCCCGAGCAGTGGAGTTATTCCAACGAGGATCTCAAGAATGAATAAACCCTGCTCTAGCTTCACCATCTCGGTGCGCGCGGCGACCTGAACAGCCTCCTGATTTTCGGAACGGTCCGCATTCATGTGGCGAAGCACCACCTTGATCAAGCGGCCAAGTGGGGAGCGGTCCGCGAGCAGAAACGCAGACAAGCGCACCACAGGATCTTCACCGTCGACTTTGAGGCGCTCGATTTCGGAGCGCAGAATCGGAGGCACCGCAAGGTCGCGCCGCAGTCCAAGCATTCGCAGCAAGATCACCGCGACGCCGACCACGGAACACACCGCGAGAAAAACCATGAAGACTCCCCCCTTGGTGAAGAACTGGAGCAGCGCGGCGGTACTATCAGTGGCGAAATTCATGACTCAATACAGTGAAAAGGTGAACGGTATCTCAAGCAACCCATCGCGCAAGAGAGGACGCGCCTCCTCGGGCGGCGGGTCGAGTGTCGCGGCGCGGACGACTCCCATGCAGATCTCAGAAAACTGACGGTTCGCCGTGCTGTGCTCGACGACTACGTCACGCACCGTTCCATCTGAAGCGATCTTGAAGCGAACCTTGACCGAACCGGTATCGAGCAAATCCATTTTCTCCTTCACCAAAACATTCCACCGAGCACCAATTGCGCGGCTGACGGATTTCATGTAGGCCGCCAGAGCCGTTTTGCTGGCGTCCACGCCGGTTTTGCCATTCTGGGCAAGGCCCCCTTTGACTTTGGACTGCTCTTTTCCCTCTTGAAAAAGATCGTCCACGGATTTTTCCGCAGACTCCTTGGAACTTGCAGCCTTGGAGTCGGGGCTCTTATTTGATGCGTCGCTTCCAGCGGCAAACTTACGGAACACCAACTCGCCGGCGAGTTCCTCCAAATCTTCGAACCGCTCGGTCTGCGTGCCGACCTCCGGGCGCGCCGCAGGCTTCTTGGAGAGCGACGCGACCTTCGTGGATGTCGTCTTGGACATCGGCGGCGGTGTGTTCGCGGTCTTCGACTTAGACGTGCTGGAGGAGCCCGCCTTCGCGTCCTGAGTGACGAGCGTTTTAGCGGCAGTGTTCCTGCCATCGGCGGAGGGTTGCAGGGCGTTGCCGCTAGGCTTTGCAACGCTGCCTGCAGCGAGATTGCGGTCCGATTGAAACACGGCTTCTTTTCGAGGCTGCTGAGCCTCGGAGAGTGCGGCGGAATCGACCCTCTCCTTTTCACGCAGCTGATCTAGCGGCACCACCAGTTTCTCAGGCGGAGCCATCGGCGCCAAAATCAGTTCAAGCGGCGCCTCGAGTTTCGGGATCGCTCCCAGAAGTTTTTCAATCCATCCGTTTTGGAGCGAAAGCCAAATCAGGAGCAGCAGGATGTGCACCGCGATCGATCCGACGATGGCGGCGAAAGCCTGGACTTCCACGGGTTCGTCTCGCAGATCCGGGAGCGCGTTGAGCGCTTTTTTTGCCAGCGGAGGAAGCGGAGGCAGGGGTGGCAACTCTACTTTCACGCACTCCTCCTTGCTCGAATCACGCCATCGAGCATTTCACCCACCACGTCAAACCTGTTTAGCGACGCACACCACTCGATATCCTCGCCACGCCCCGCATCGAGCAGGGCGCGTCCGTTTCTGGAGAGCCGCAGAGCCTGCGCCGGCTCCGGCCACTGCCTGGCAACCGCCGCGGCACATCTGGCGGAATCGGTCCACTGCGCATCCTCGAAAGCCTCCAGCAGCGCCCCCGCAGCCCACACGTCCTCGAGCGCCATTGTTTCAAAAGTACCCGCACACACCAGCATCAGCGTTTTGGGCGCCGCTCTGCGGATCTCGCGGGCGAGCGCCCCGAGGTTCAACACCGCCCCGACCCACACCGCATCCGCGCCGCTGCAGGCCCGCAGCGCAACCGTACCATTGGTGGTGGTTGTCACGACAACGGCCCCCGCACTCTGGCAGTATTCCGAGGGGGAGTTTCCCAAATCAAAACCCTCGATTCGATTCCCGTTTCTTTCGCCGCCCAAGATTGCCCCGGCGCGTGCAGCGGCGGCGGCCCGCGCCTCCTCGATGGTCTCAACCGGCACAACTTCCGCCACCCCGTGCGCGAGCCCGGTGAGAATCGACGAAGTCGCGCGGAGCACATCAAACACAACGCATAAAACACCGGTGAGCCTGCGACCCTTCAACAGGGCGATCTCAGAGGGATGCATCACGACGTCTACGATCATTAGCTTTCAAGGGGTTCGGGCGTGCTAAAATACAGAAGTCTGCGAATCGCGCTACTTTTTCCCCCAAGTCAGCCGCGCATGATGAAACAGGTACTGCTGCGCGTATCCGCCGTAAGGCCCGAAGTAGGTGGCGCAGAACGACCGGATGCGGGCTGAGGTGACCTTTCTCTTTTTCTGAAAATACCTCTCCCTCAACACCCTTTCAATCCAGACGTCGACCGGGAAAGCCTGCAACCGCTCAAATCCGAAGAGAAGCGCGCAGTTCGCAACCTTCTCCCCTACGCCTGGAAGCCGGCACAACTCCTCGCGAGCAGCGTCATCTGGCAGGGCCCGGACAACCTCCAGATCCACCTCCCCGCGCGCCACAAGGCGCGCAGACGCTAGCAAATTCTTGGCCCGGTACCCCAAGGCACACGCACGCAAATCCGCTTCCTCAAGCACTGCAAGCACTTCCGGCTTTGGGTAGGCAAAAACCTCCCTCCCCCCCCACTCCATCCGCTCCCCATAGAGGCGTCGAAGCGTGTGCGAAATCTGGGCAATGTGCGCCACCTGCTTCATAGACGAGGTGATGAAGGTCGCAACCGCCTCCCAGGCGGGCTGCCGCAGGATCCGCATCCCTGCGCAAAACCGCAACGCCTCCTGCATTGTCGGATCCTGGGGGAAGCTCGCGTGAACCGCCTCGAGTGGATGGTCTAAAGCGAGATAATCCCGGGCCGCGGCGGCGCCCTCCGAATTTACCCAGAGTTCCCCCGCCCGCTGCTCCAGATAGACCGCCTGCCCCCCGATGGCCCCGATCCAGCCCTCGCCCTCGCGCACCCAATGAAACGCCTGTCCACTCTGCAGCGATAAATCCAGCGAAAGAGAAGGCGTCCCGAGACTCGCGAGTTTGGCCATGCGTCGGGCGAACTTTAGTGGATGAAATAACTCAAGTTTTCGAGCTCCGCCGCGAGGTCCACGTGGTTCACAACCACCTGTTCGGGCACCTGAAGCACTGCGGGCGCAAAATTCAGAATAGCTTGTATCCCGCAATCCACCAGATGGTTGGCCACTTCCTGCGCAACCGGCCCGGGCACCGTCAGCACCGCGATCTTAATCTTGCGCTCCTTCACAAACGACTCCATGCGCTCCATCGGCATCACCTCCACGCGCAGCTTTCCGGGCCGCTTCCGGGGCGCATTGAGGTCAAACGCCCCCACCACTTCAAACCCCTCGCGCGCAAAACCGCTGTACCCCAACAACGCCGAGCCCAACTGCCCCACCCCGATCAAAATCACCGGCTGCAGCTGAGCCGTCCCCATCACCTCCACAAGCTTCTCGGTCAACGCAGAGACGCTGTACCCAAGCCCCCGCGTCCCGAAGTGGCCGAAATAGGCGAGATCCTTTCTGAGCTGTGTGGGCTTGACCCCGGCGGCCTTGGAAAGAGCCGCTGAGGAGACCATCTCCATCCCGTTAGACTTAAGCCTTTGCAAGGCACGATAATACAGCGACAGCCTGTAGACCGTCTTGCGGGGGATCGAAATCTTGCTCATTTCAAAAAATGTAACTCCGTTCTAAATTTAATCTGCCTGTGAAAAAATTGAAGGCTTTTAGATTAACACTGAAAAGTCAGCGATAACCGCCGCTCACCTGCAGGCTCCCCCCCTTCGCACGATTGCACCGGGACTGGTAATGAACGATGCTCTCCTGGCCCGCAGGTTGGCTGTGCGGCACAAACCACCGAATTTATGCGTTTAAATCGTTACCTAGCCTCCGCCGGACTCGGATCCCGGCGCAGTGTCGAAGCCCTCATCCAGGAGGGGCAGGTTAAGATAAACGGCCAGGTGGTCGACGACCTGGCGACGACCGTTGGTCCGGGCGACGTGGTGAAAGTGCGCAATGCCGTGGTCAGCCCGCAAGAGACGGTCCATGCCGTCCTCTACAAACCCCGCGGCTTTCTGTGCACCGCCTCAGACGAACGGCAGCGACGGACCATCTTCGACCTGCTGCCTACCGACTGGCCGCGTGTGTATCACGTGGGGCGCTTGGACATGGAAAGCGAGGGGTTGCTTATCGTCACCAACGATGGCGACCTGGCGATGGCACTGACGCATCCAAGTTTCAAACTCGAAAAGGAATACGAGGTCACCCTCGATAAACCGTTTGATGCCAAGCACGCCGAAAAACTGCTGCGCGGATTCCACATCGAGGGCGGCCGAGCCAAGATGGAGAGTGTCGAAACCATGTCCGCTCTCAAATTGCGCGTGATTTTAACGCAGGGAATCAAGCGCCAGATCCGGCTCATGCTTTACGATTGCGGCTACGAAGTGGAAGCGCTCAAGCGCGTGCGGATCGGCACGCTGCGTCCGGAAAAGCTGCGTGCAGGAATGTGGCGGATGTTGTCCCCGAAGGATGTCGCTGATCTTAAGGCGGGACGCTCTCCGAAGAAGGTGGCAACGCGGCCGGTCGGGGCTCCAGCCCAAGACGAGCGGCAGCCCGAGCGCCAACCAACCGCGCTCCAAAGACCCGCTCCCCGCCGCAATAAGACGCCGGCACCGCGTAAACCCGCCGCTGGACAGAGTGAGCACGCCAGGCGCACTGAGCGCCCACCGGCCCGGAGAAACTCCCGGAGCGGAACGAGCGCCAGAAACGCGCAGGGCGGCCGGAACACGCGCGCAAGAGCGCGTTAACCCACGCACGGGGCATTTTCCTGAAACCTCGGAAAGCCGGAACGTCGCCGTCAATCCACTGCACTTCATGCCCGGCACCAGGCTCCACGCTGCAACTCTGCTAATCGGCTGCATACTGGGCCATTCAGTGCCATTCGCGCTGGCAGAAACGCCGGAAACCGAGCGGCCCGAACAAACGCAGAGCAAGCAAAAACTCAGCGCGGAACCGCCTGCTGATTTAGTAAAACAACACGCAACAAACGCCATCACCCATCCGCCGCAAGCCAGCAGCGCGGGGGACTCGGATCTAACCGCTGTTGAAAAGGGTTTCGCGCAGATCATCGCGGCGAAAAAGTTCGTTTGGGTTGCGATCGCCGTGGCCTTCATCCAAGGCCGCCGGATGCTCCGGAAATTGGAGGAAGAAAAGGCCAGGGAAGCCGAGGAAGCCAACCGGCGCGAGGCGTTTGAGAAGCCCCACGACTGGCGCTACTAGTCAAAAACCCAAGGCGCCGCGCTGCGACAGCCCCTGGGACCGCGCAGCCCCAGCTGCGCTCGGACCCCGATCGCACCAAAGAGGTGACCCTGAAGCCTAGTAGGCAGTAACGCTGCGGATGGCGGATGCGGTAATCGAGTTCTGTGCGATTGTACAGGATGGTACCGCGATACAGGATTACTCTAACGAAGGAAGAGCGTGAGATGCTGGAGTCTCTCACTCGCACAGGGAAGAGGTCTGCCCACAAATTTCTACACGCCCGGGCTCTTTTGTTGTGCGACGTGGGGCCCCACTGTGGAGAGCGCTGGAAGGTGGCTGAAGTTGCTGATGCGCTTGGTATTTCCGAACGCACTGTGGAACGTCTTAAGCGGCGTTTCGTAGAAGATGGCTTGGAGGCGTCCCTGGGACCAGCAAGGCGTACCGCTTCTTGCAAAATTCGTTTTGATGGTCGCTTTGAAGCTCGCCTGATTGCGCTGGCGTGCTCTCCTGCTCCAGAGGGTAGGAGTCGCTGGACTATGCGCTTACTGGCCCAAAAAATAGTCGAACTCCAAATCGCTACAGCTGTCTCGCCAATGACTGTTTGCAGGACATTAAAAAAAACGAATTGCAACCCCACCTGAGCAAATACTGGAAGATTCCACCGGATGGCAACGCCGCCTTTGTGGCGAACATGGAGGACGTTTTGGATTTGTATCACCTCCCGTACGACCCTCTTTTTCCAGTTGTGTGCATGGATGAATCAAACAAGCAACTGGTAGGCGAAGTGCACGAACCTCTGCCAATGGCGTCGGGACAAATTCGCACAGAGGATCACGAGTATGTTCGCAACGGAGTAGCCGATATTTTTATTGAAATAGAACCTCTTGGCGGACGACGTCATATCGAGATTACTCAAAGACGCACACGTAAGGATTGGGCCGGCTTCATCAAGGGGATGCTCGACGAACGCTATCCGCAGGCAACCAAGGTCCGCCTGGTGATGGATAATCTCAACACCCATAACACAGCCTCTCTGTACGAGGCGTACCCACCGGAAGAAGCCAGACGTTTGGCCGAACGGCTTGAAATCCACTACACCCCAAAACACGGCAGCTGGCTCAATATCGCTGAGATCGAGTTGAGCGTTCTGGGCACCCAATGCCTGAACCGTCGAATCCCTGATATGGATACAATGCGACGCGAGGTCTCAGCTTGGGAATCCCACAGAAATGACCGGGGTAGCAAAACCAACTGGCAATTCTCGACCGCAGACGCCCGAGTGAAATTAAAGCACCTCTACCCGACGTTATGACCGTTACTGCCTACTAGCACCTCAGGGAATCCTATCATCTGTGATTCAAAGTCAAATGAGCGCGCGTAGGGCTGCGCGGTCCCCGTGTCAGCGCAGCTCACCAGTGGCATGCGACATCCGGACTGTGCGCGGTATCACGCTCAAAACGGAGCCGGAAAATAGCGGGCCTCCGGATCGAGCGCCCGGCGCACCGCCTTGCTGTCTTTGAAAATCGGGCCCGGCCGGTCATCCCGCAATTCCGCCTTCTCCAAGACAAACTCGGGATACACGCGATTGCTGGCCGGCTCGTACACCTTCTCGCCTGAAAACTTGCCCCACAACTGATACTCGTGGCCGTTGTCAGTGCCGATGGCGTTAAGCGCGCGGTCGGGCGCGAGCGTCTTGTTTTCATTGAGCATCACCAACTGGGCCTGGCTCCACTTCTCGGTCGGACGCCGGATATAGCCCCACACCTTGTAGTCATTTTTGTAATACCGCCGGCCGATGAACGTAGGCCCGGGCTTTTCCATCGCCATCAGCTGCTCCATCTGCAGCCGTTTGTAGGACATTTCCTTGCTGAACGGGCCCGTCTGGCAGCCTGAACCCAGCGCTCCGAAGAAAACCAACAAAAACACGCCGACCCAACCCGGTACCCGCGCCGATGCAGATAGTGAGGTTGAGGAAAAATAATGGGACACGGCTCTCATGAGGATTTTGACTGCTTGGATTTTGGTTCGGCTGAGGGAGCGCCTTCGCGAACCCGTTGGAGAAGAGCCGGCTGGCGTTTAAGCTGCCGGGTGAGGCTTTCGATGGCATGCACGGTTGCGGGGCTCACGTGATGCTCCATTCCCTCGACGTCGTGGTAGATGGTGCGCTCGTCCAGGCCGAGCAGCTGCAGAAAGTCGGTGAGCAGCTTGTGCCGGTGAGTGATGTTGAGCGCGAGGGCCTCGCCCGCCGTTGTCAAAACCAGCCCCCGGTATTTTTCGTATTTCAAGAGCCCCTCGGCGTCGAGTTTCTGCACCATGTTGGTGACGCTGGCCTGCGAGATGGAGAGCCGCTGGGCAATGTCCACCACGCGGGCGTACCCCTTGGTGTTAATGAGCTCGAGAATCTGTTCGAGATAATCCTCAACGGCTGAGGAGGCGGGACGCACTGGGGTCTTCACGAGTACGAATGAAAGCCGGCACGCCCCCAAATGCAACCCGACAAACAGTTCTCAGATACCAAAAACAAAGTTAGGCGGACCTAACTTTAGACTTGACCGCGGGTCCGCCCAATCCGCAGTGTGTAGCCCATGCAGGTCGATTCGCAAACACACGGAAACGCCCCGCTTTCTAGCCACAACGGGCGGGAGGCCCACCTCGAGAGCCTTCCCGAGGTTAACCGGTCCGTCCCAGTGGACCTGCGCAAACGCGGTCTGGCGCGTTTCCTCACTTTCGCCGGCCCCGGCTTTCTTGTATCGGTCGGCTACATGGATCCCGGCAACTGGGCCACCTGCATCGCGGGCGGATCCAAGTTCGGCTACACGCTGCTCAGTGTCGTGCTGATCTCCAACGTGATGGCGATGGTGCTGCAGGCGCTTGCGGCACGGCTTGGGATCGCGACCGGACGTGACCTCGCGCAATCCTGCCGCGAGCAGTATCCGCCGAAGGTTGGGTTCGCGCTGTGGGTTGCATGCGAGCTGGCGATCATCGCTTGCGATCTTGCGGAGGTGATTGGCTCGGCGCTCGCCTTGAAGCTGCTGTTTGGCATCCCGATCATGGCGGGAGCGGTGATCACGGTATTCGACACACTGCTGGTGCTGCTGTTGATGCGGCGCGGATTCCGGTGGTTGGAGGCGTTCATCCTCACGTTGATCGTGACCATTAGTGGATGCTTCGCGGTGCAGCTGGCGATCGCTTCGCCGGATGTGCCGAGTTTGCTCAACGGCTTCATGCATCCGGGCGATATTTTTGGGAACCCCGAGATGCTCTACATCGCGATCGGTATTCTGGGCGCAACCGTGATGCCTCACAATCTCTACCTGCACTCGTCCATCGTGCAAACCAGGGCCTTTGAACAGAACGCCGAGGGCCGCAAGGACGCGGTGCGCTGGGCGACGCTTGACAGCACGATTGCGCTCGGGCTGGCGTTGTTTGTGAACGCCTCGATTTTGATTTTAGCAGCGGCGACTTTCTACGTGAGGGGCCGCACAGATGTGGTTGAGATCGAGCAGGCGTACGAGCTGTTAAGTCCAGTGCTAGGGGTTAGCTTCGCGGCGACCCTGTTCGGGGTGGCGCTACTGGCCTCGGGCTTGAACTCGACGGTGACCGGGACTCTGGCGGGTCAGATTGTGATGGAAGGGTTCCTGCGCCTGCGCCTCAAGCCGTGGTTGCGCCGGCTCATCACACGTGGTCTGGCGGTGGTTCCGGTGCTGTTGGTGACGGCGGTGGCCGGCGAAGGCAGCACCGGCAAACTACTGGTGCTCAGCCAGGTGATTTTATCGATGCAACTCCCGTTTGCGGTCATCCCGCTCATCCAGTTTGTATCGAGCAAAAAAATCATGGGCGAGCTGGTTATCTCCAGGCGGCTGGCCGCATTTTCATGGGTAATCGCGGCGGTAATCGTTCTGCTGAACGCGAAGCTGCTGATGGACGTGGTCCGCGGCTGAGAACTGCAGTGCGCGGCAGTGCGGCGCAGGGTATCCACATTTTCAAAAAAGCAATTCATCGACAACCCCTAGAGCGCGTAGCCCCAGCTGCGCCTGGGCGTGCATTTCACCAAAGAGGTGGAGAAGCAGCAGAGGATCGCAACCCAACTGTAGCGACGTGTGAGCGCATGCTGGGGCTGCGTGCCCAAAGTGATGCTGGATTCGTTCGGGTCCGGTTGAATTGCTCATTGAGAGATCACCAGGCTGGCTCAAGGACACCTTAGGCCGCTGACCTAGACTCAAATGATTACGCACCTTCCGTCCTCCGGAAACCTGCGGCATCTCACGTCCAACAAATCGACGGGGGATCAACGAATTCGACAATGTTCGCCTCACTGCCTACTACACGCCTTCTCACTTTGTAGTGAGCGGCTTTGGAGGCGCCCCGTAATTCCCGACCAGATACTCGAGCAATGCGGACTCAGCCTCTGGGGAAATAGAGGCCCCGTATTTAGCACGCATCTTCTGAATCGACGCCATCCAAGCATCACGCCCAAGCGGCGGCTGCGTTGTGATGTACTCAGCAGAGTGACATTGCAAACATTGCGCCATCGCCATCTCTGCGCCAGGCCCCACCCGAAAGGAGGCAGTCTCAGCCGGCAACACGATTCTAACGGGCTCTGCAATTACCGAATCATTGAGCAAATAGACCAATGCGAGCGTTATGCTAATTGGCACCTTTTTGGTTTTCATAATTTGTTTTTGGCCTTCAAGCCACCACTTCCACCCGAGTCCGCTCGACGACATTGCGCATGTATCCAGAAGGGTTCCAAAGCGCCTCCATCGGCTGAGACTCGCCCAGCCGGTTCGTCGCCTTAACAAGCAGCTCCCACGAGCCTCGACGTCCGAAACTCAGAGGCAGGTGCCACTCTCTAAAAGAGTATCTACCCAAATCAGCACCGAGAGTCGCCGCCATCCAATTTCGCCCACCGTCACTGGAGACAAGCACCTCTCTAATTCCCGCCCCGCCATCGAAAGCAATCCCCTTCAATCGTTCTTCACTGCCGGCCCTCAAAACATCCCCGTCCTTTAAGCTCGTGATAAAGGAGCGTACGTTGAAACGCGAAATCGGCACCGTTGTCTTAGCCGCTGATCCGGGCTCCACACACGCTCCGACCGTATCAGGAATCCGATAGGCAGTCCCGACCCAAAATCCCGTATAAGCCTCGTCGACGACAGTTATCTCGCTCAGGTGCTTCACCCAGTATGTCCCGTAGTATCCGGGAACAACCAAGCGCAGGGGATAGCCGTTGAGCATCGGCAATTCCACGCCATTCATCTGGTAGGCGACGATCACTTCCCCATCCAACGCATGATCAATTGATATCGCCTTGATGTAATCCGGCGTGCCAGCGGTGACGGGCCTGTCCAGTCCATCAAATAGCACCTGCCTTGCGCCCGCTGCCACGCCAGCCTTCTCGAGAAGGTCTTTTAATCGCACACCTTTCCATCGAGCGTTACCCATCGCCCCATTTCCCAGCTGTCCACCAGGAACCCTTGGGTTGAAAAAACCGCGACTGTTTCCCGAACACTGATTCACCGCGACAACCTCTACCGACTCAAACCCAGATTGAAGGCTTGAGAGTGACAAATCCAGCGACTGATTCACCTTGCCGGAAATTTTCAACCGATATCCAGCGGGATCTATTTCTAGAGGGATATCCGAGAGATGATATCTAACAAAGAACGCGTCATTAGGAGTGATCACATCTGCGTTGAAAACAGAGAAGGGCGTCTCAAGCTGAGGCGGCCGCGAGGTCAGTCGGATGAGTGGCCGCTTTTGCGGATACTGAACAAGGTCACGCACGCCGTTCTCAAACGGCAGCTGAACTTTGTCGTTCGCCTTGGCGATACGGGAGCCAACCAATGCCTGAACTGCGCTAATCCCAAGGCCCTTCAACGCTTCCCGTCTGCTGACCTGATGTATTGCATGCTCGTTGAATTCATTCATTGTTCGAAATTTTAAACCGCCTCCGCAGAACTGAATCCCAGCGCAATTTCGGGCGTAAAAGACGCCATACGTGAGGCAGCGTCATTAGTGACCCCCAGCCACCGCTGCGCACGACGAACGCCTTCGTCCAAGCTTAATGCGCTTCCCGCGAAATTCGATGCGCCCGGAAGACGGACAACCTCGTCCTCCGCAACCTCCACTTCAATCTCGCCAATCGTGTATTTTCCAGGTCCGGCGCCAGCAGCAGCCATCGCGTCCGTTGTCAGAATTACCCGCCCCTCGGGTTTCGCCCGGTAAAGATTCTTGATCACATTTGGCGGCAGATGAATTCCATCCGGGATCAAACAGGCAATGAGCTTGTCGCGGGAAAGCAGCCTTTGAATGATATTGTCATGACGATGCATTTCAGCGGGACACCCATTACCCAAATGCGTGCAAAGAGTGGCTCCGGATCCAATCGCCACATCGATCTCGTGCGCTGATGCATTGGTATGTCCAAGTGAAATCCGAACACCACTACAAGTGGCATTTTGAATGAACTTGGCAGACCCCGCCCGCTCTGGAGCGAGAGTCACCAAACGAATTTTCCCATCGGCAGCCTCTTGGCTTGCCTGAAATTCATCCCAATTCGGGTCCTTCATCAAATCACCCCGATGAGCCCCGCGGAAACCAACTTCTGCACTCAGGTAAGGACCCTCAAGGTGATAGCCGACTATCACATCACGAATCAAACCGTCCTGCCGTCTGTAGTCCTCAAAAACCCTGAGCTTTTCCAGCAACGCGGCCCGCTCGCATGTAATGAAAGTCGCAAGAATCCGCGTCATTTGAAGAGCCACGAGCCGCTCGCATGCATGCCGGACCTTCTCCAAACTCGGGGCTCTCTGGAAGTCCACTCCCCCGAAACCATTTACTTGAAGATCAAAGAAGCCCCTGCTTTGAGCCGTCACACCAGGTTTCGCGGCACTCATAAAATTTTGCCAAGGAGGGTTTTCAATCCTGCCGAACTAACGCAGGAGCCAAATAGCTTGCGTAGTCGAGTTCGAAGACAAAAACAGGCAGTCATGGGAGGGGCTTCGCGATGCCGGAAATCAGGATTTCTGTTGTAGCTTGCCGGGCCCGCGAGTCAATCAATGCGAATTCAAAATTCTAAAGCTCAATGGTTTTGCCAGTCCTGAAGCTTTCGTCTGCGGCGGCGACAATCCGCATTGAGCTGACGGCATCATCCATGTGCGAAGTCAGATCCACATCCTCCAAAATGGCATTGAGGAAGAACTGCTGTTCGCGCAGGCAAAGCCCATCATGGTCTGGCTCGTCGTCCAGGTTCATGATCTCATCAGGACGGGCCAAGCGACCGTCGGGCCCTAGCTCGCTGTGATGCAAGCGAAGAGTCTGCGCCTGCGAATGGGCGTCTACGTTGGCGCTTTGCCCCTCAGAGGATGCCTTTGCCGCAACGATCGAGACGCAGCCCTTGGGGCCGACCACGTCCTTCACGAAAAACGCAACTTCACTCATCATCGGGCCCCAGCCCGCCTCGTACCATCCCACCGATCCGTCCGAAAACGTAACCTGCAACTGCCCGTAATTGACCATACCGGGATTCAACTCCTCGCTCAAGCGCGCACCAATGCCGGAGACTCGGACCGGCTTGGCACCCGTCATCTGACACATCACGTCCACGTAGTGCACACCGCAGTCTACGACGGGCGATATGGAGTTCATCAGCGCCTTGTGAGTCTTCCACTCGCTGCCTGAACTCTGCTGATTGAGGTTCATCCGCATCACAAGCGGCTTCCCAAGGGTGCGCGCAACTTCGATGAAGCGAATCCAACTTGGGTGGTGCCGCAAAATATAGCCGATCGCCAGCTTGAGTCCGGCCGCCTTGGCCTTCGCCACGATCGCCTCGGCCTGCACAACTGTTTCGGCCAGTGGTTTTTCGATGAAAACATGGCAGCCTGCGTCAAAAGCCTTCATCGCGTACTCCGCATGCGTGTCAGGATATGTCGAGATCGAGACAGCGTCCGGCTTTGTGTCCTTCAACGCCTCATCAAAACTGCCGTACTCGGCATAACCACCACCCAGTTCGGCGTTTAATTTTGCCCGAGACTCAGGCGAGCGAGTGACTAACCCGACAATCTCAAACTCTGGAATTTGATGATACGCGACCGCATGGGATCGACCCATATGCCCGGCACCTACACAAAGAACACGAATACGCTTGGCCATAAGTTTTTAAAAAATTTCACGAGCTTCTCTTCACGCTCAGCTGAGCCTCAATTTTTCCAAGCGGCAAGGTGTTAATCACATCGGAAGGCCTCAACCATCCTTTTCGGGCTATTCCGACGCCGTTCCAAAGGTATTGAAGCTGTGACACATGATGAGCGTCGGGATTAATAGACGTCAACACGCCCTTCTCCTTCGCGAGCGGCCACCAACGCCAGTCCATGTCGAGCCGCCGCGGGTTGGCGTTAAGCTCAATCACCGTCTTGGTTTGAGCCGCCGCATCAATCACGGCGGGGACGTCCACCGCATATGCCTCGCGACTGAGCAGCAAACGGCCGCTCATGTGCCCTAGCATCGTGACGTACGGATTAGACATGGCTCGTAGCAAGCGCGCCGTCATCTCCGCCTGCGACTGCGTGAAAGAAGCGTGGACCGACGCGACAACATAGTCCAACTGTGCGAGGACATCGTCCGGGTAATCAAGAGTGCCGTCCTTAAGAATATCGCACTCTACGCCTGCGAAAATTTTGAATTCGCCATCAAAGCGCTCATTCATCTCACGGATGGTCGCAACCTGCTTGAGGAGCCTGCCGACATCCAACCCATGTGCCTGAAAAGAGGACACTGAGTGATCGGAAATCCCAAGGTAATCCAACCCGAGCTCTTGGGCGGCGCTAACCATTTCTTTAAGCGACGAACGGCCGTCGCTTTCCGTGGTGTGGTTATGGAACGTGCCACGAAGATTCTCAAGCTCAACAAGATGCGGCAGTCGATGACCCTCAGCTGCCGTAATTTCACCTCGATCTTCTCGCAGCTCAGGTTCGATGTAATCCAGCCCAAGCGCCGCATAGAGGTCTTTCTCCGAACGGATTGAGGGAACCGGATCCGGCTTGATCTTGGCCTTATCGTCGGGCCCGAGCCGGTATTCATTCAACGTCCACCCCCGTGCAAGAGCACGGCTTCGCAGCGCAATGTTGTGCTCCTTCGAGCCGGTAAAATACAGCAGCGCACTCGGGTATTCCTCAGGCGTCACAACTCGAAGATCCGCCTGGATACCCCCCACCAGTCGCACACTGGATTTTGTAGCACCCTTCGCTAAAACTGTTTCAACGTTTGAGTGTCCGACAAAAAAACCTGAAACCGGCTCAGCGTCGCGGGTTGCGACAATAAAATCCAAGTCATGGACAACCTCTTTCCTGCGACGATAAGACCCCGCAAGCGATGCATGCAAAACCTCCGGCAATTGCTTTAATTCGTGCAGCAGTGTCTCCGCCTCAGCGGCCACGTCGCCAAAACGAAATGCACCGGCATACTGTCGCCTTGCCTGAATGGAGACCAAAATGTTCCCTGCGGTTTTTTCACCAAATCCCTTCAATTCGGCGACCCGACCATCTTTGCATGCCGCTTCCAAAGCATCGATATTGATCACATCGAGCTGCTCCCAAAGCGCCTTGATCTTCTTCGGACCGAGCCCCTGCAGCTCAAAAAGCTCGAAGAGCCCCGGAGGAAACTCCTCCCGCAGCTTCTCGTAGTAAGGCAGAGCACCAGCGCTCACAAATTCGGTGATTTTTTCCTGCAGCGCCGCACCCACTCCCGCTACTTCGCCCAACCTCCCCTCCGTAACTGCCGCGGCGAAGTCTCCCGTAAAAGTCTCCAAAGCCCGCGCTGCATTAGTGTAGGCCCTCACTTTGAATACATTTTCACCCTTGAGCTCCAAAAGTCGTGAGATCGATTCAAGCAGTTCAATAACTTCCTCTTTTGATTTTGGGGCCATAGACAATTCCCAGCATGTGACGGACGCACCCTCAAAGGCAAACCTCAGAATTGTGAAGCTGGACCTTTCCTGGGTTTTCCTGCCACGCTAACCTCCGAGCTAAGATCCAATGCCCACCCCCACCCAGCCCCCCACATTCCGCCGCGCATGAATCCGCTGCTGGTCCTCGCATGCGGAATGACCGTCGTGATCACCGGGATTCTTGTCCTTCGGATGCACGCTTTTCTCGCACTGATCATCGGTGCTTTTGCGGTGTCATTACTGACTCCAGGCGACGCTCTCCGGGCTCATGCCGATCAGCGGATCGCGAAAGCCGAGTGGACGCCAAAAGCCGCAGAAAAGTTTATTTCGAAGTCAGCCCCCGCCCGAGTCGCGGATGAGTTCGGCCGCACCTGCGCCAATCTAGGAATTTTAATCGCAATGGCGACCATCTTAGGGGAGGCAATGATGCTTTCTGGTGCGGCTGAAAAAATTGCGGCCCAACTACTCGTCCTCTTCGGTGCAGCCCGCGCGCACTGGGCTTTTTTTGCCACATCGTTTGTCCTCTGCATTCCAGTGATGCTGGACACAGTAATGTACTTGCTTGCCCCGCTGTTTAAGGCGGTCGCACGGAGGACACAGAAAGATTACCTGCTCCTTACCATGTGCACCGTCGCGGGAGGCACCATTACGCACTCGCTAGTGCCTCCCACCCCGGGCCCGCTGTTTGTGGCCGGAGAACTTGGCGTCCCGCTCGGACGCATGATAGGGCTGGGCAGCCTCATAGGACTCGGCGCGGCGATGTTCGGTGTCGCATTCGCAAAAATGTCCAATAGACGGATAGTGCTGGATGTCCCAGAAGAGACGATCTCCGATCCCACTGAATCTTCCAAGACCACCCGCAAATTGCCGCCACTTTGGCTTGCACTCCTTCCCGTCGTACTACCCCTCGGCTTAATAGGAATCGACGCAGCTTTCACATCAATGCTTGAAAAGACGTTTCCGATGCTGTCCTGGCTCACAAAAAATCTTGGCGACAAGGACATGGCGCTCACGCTTGCTGCTCTCGCGGCGATGGCCCCCCTTGCCTCCCCGGAAAACAGATCCCGTGCGGCAAAAGCGGTTAGCACCGCACTCGAGTCGGGGGCAAGCATCCTATTGATCATTGCCGCAGGAGGCGCATTTGGTGGTGTTCTGCAGCAAACGGGAATCGCCGGCCAACTGGCTTCCCACTTCAAGGGCATCCAGACTTTCGCGCTCCCGCTTGTTTTTATCATAACGACCCTCGTGCGCACAGCCCAAGGCTCCGCAACCGTCGCCATGATCACCGCTGCTCCGATAGCCAAAGCATTAATCGCAGGTGGTTCGCTGATTGATCCGGTTTACTACGCGGTCGCGATTGGTTGCGGCTCCAAACCGTTCTCCTGGATGAATGATGCGGGATTTTGGATTATCAGCCGTTTATCGGGGCTCAGCGAATTTCAAACGCTTAGAACTATTTCTCCAATGATGGCATTTCAAGGTGTTGTCGGACTGCTTCTCACCATGCTTGCCGCATGGATAATCCCACTCCATTAACTCGATGAAAAAACGTGTCTCAGCAGAAGAACTCAGATCCTGGAGATGGTTCGGGCCGGATGATCTTCGCAGTTTTGGCCACCGCTCCAGGGCACGCCAAATGGGGCTGGGCCCAGCAGACTGGCAGGGCAAACCCATCATCGCGATCCTGAATACCTGGTCAGAATTCAATCCATGCCATCTGCACTTCAAGATCGTGGCTGAAAACGTCAAACGCGGCATCCTTCAGGCTGGGGGCTTGCCGTTGGAAATCCCGGTGTTGTCTGTGAGCGAAACGTTCATGAAGCCATCGCCGATGCTCTATAGAAATCTGCTGGCAATGGAAACGGAGGAGGTGCTGCGCTCTCAACCCGCGGACGGCGCTGTCCTTCTCGGCGCCTGTGACAAAACAACTCCGGGACTCATCATGGGGGGCATTTCCTCCCGTCTACCGTTCATCTTTGTTCCGGGCGGTCCGATGCAAAAGGGCAACTGGCGCGGCACCACTCTCGGCTCGGGTTCGGATGCGTGGAAATATTGGGCTGAACGGCGTGCCGGCAACCTCACCGATGAGGAATGGAGCGAGATTGAGGACGGCATCGCACGATCCAACGGTCACTGCATGACGATGGGAACAGCCTCCACAATGACGGCAATCGCCGAGACGCTCGGACTCACACTGCCCGGGGCTTCATCCATTCCGGCGAATGACATGGCCCATTTTCGCATGGCAGCCGAGAGCGGAAGACAGATTGTCGAAAACGTTTGGAACGATCTACGCCCCGCAAACTTTCTAACCGAAGATTCTTTCACCAATGCGATCGTCGCCGACATGGCGATCGGCGGATCAACAAACGCTATCGTGCATTTGATCGCGATGGCGGGCCGCGCTGGCTTTTCGCTTCCGCTTTCAAAGTTCGATGAAGTCTCCCGATACACGCCTCGCCTCGCCGATCTGCGGCCCGCCGGGCGTTTTTTAATGGAGGACTTTTACTTCGCGGGAGGACTCCCTGCGCTCCTCGCGCAACTCACCGACATTCTGCACGGCGACACAAACACTGTGACAGGAAAGACCCTGGCCGAAAACATTGGCTCCGCACAAATCTTCAACAAAGAAGTTATCCGCACACGTGAAAACGCCTTGTCGCAGGAGGGAGGTACCGCAGTGCTGAGGGGCAACCTGGCGCCACGAGGCGCAGTGATTAAACATGCAGCCATGGAGCCGAGGTTTCTCAAGCACACAGGGCCTGCCGTTGTTTTTAGAGACTACGAAGAACTCGCAGCAAAGCTCGACGACGATGCCCTCAACGTAACTGCCGACTCCGTCTTGGTGCTCCAGAACGCGGGCCCTGTCGGAGGTCCGGGTATGCCCGAATGGGGCATGCTCCCGATTCCAAAAAGGCTTCTGCAAGCTGGAGTGCGTGACATGCTCCGCATTTCAGACGCACGAATGAGCGGCACGAGCTACGGTGCCTGTGTGCTTCACGTTGCGCCTGAGTCCGCGGTGGGCGGCCCGCTCGCATTCGTAAAAGACGGTGACCTGATCACACTGGATGTTGCCGAACGAAAACTTACGCTTGAGGTTTCTGATGAAGAACTCAATGCACGCAAAGCTGCTTGGAAACCTGCTCCGACGGAATTTACGCGCGGCTACCTTTCATTGTTTCTGAGGGAGGTTACTCAAGCCGATGAGGGGTGCGACTTACGCTTTCTCGGTTCCTCCGGCGAAACCCCCGAACCAAAAATTCACTAACGACATACGCTCCAACAAGCCAACCCCCAGAGTCTAATCATTACTCAACAATAAGCGCCTCCAACTTATCTCCGCCGCATGAAGACATCAAAAATCACCAAGCACGACCTTGAACGCTCTGTTATCGCCGTCCCGCCGTTGTGCCGCGACGCTCAACTCAAAGTTGACGCGACCCAGAACAAACTCCTGATCAAACACATTGAGTCAGGCGGCGTCTCATCACTTCTCTACGGGGGGAACGCAAATTTTTATAACATCTCGCTAGCCGAATACGACGAGACGCTGAATGTACTAGAGGCAGCTGCTGGCGCCGAAACCTGGATTATTCCTAGCGTCGGACCTTTTTTTGGGAACGCGATGGATCAAGCGGCTATTCTGGCAAAGCGCAAGTTTCCGACTGCCATGCTCCTGCCTACCATGGCGGTCAGCTCACCCAAAGGTGTTGAAACGGCAATCCTGAAATTTGTCGAAAAGGCGGGCATCCCAGTCGTTCTCTACATCAAGGATGACGGATACGTGAACTTGCAGGTCGTGATGAATCTTGTGAAAGCCGGAGTGATTTCGTGGATTAAATACGCAGTTGTTAGGCCTGACACATCGGCCGATCCACTGCTTCGATCAATCGTGGACAACGTCGATCCGGCAATTGTGGTGGGCGGGATCGGCGAACAGCCCACGCTCGTTCACTGGCACGGATTCGGCTTGAGAACTTTCACCAGCGGCTGCGTTTGTGTGGCACCCCGGCGCTCACAAGAGCTCCTCAGCGCGCTGCATCGCGGCGATTTTAACACTGCCGATTCGATACGCGCAGGATTTGAAGGCCTCGAAAACCTAAGGAATGCGCATGGGCCTATTCCAGTTCTGCATTCCGCAGTTGCCCATGCCGGCGTGGCTCAAACAGGGCCGATGCTACCTCTGCTGTCTGAGTTAAGTGATGCACTGCATCACGAGATTGCGGCTGCGGCAAAAAGCACTCTGCATTGGAACGCCTCTTAACCACACCATATGAGACTTTCCAAGTATCTCTCTACCGCACTGCTCACCGTTTTTGCATCGCTCCATGCGGTGGCGCAGGAACCCAAGCTCATTGTCGCGATTGTCGTAGACCAACTGCGGTACGATTATTTGGAAAAATTCAATGCACAGTTCTGTGAAAATGGATTCCGCCTGCTTATGGATCGCGGGGCGTTTTTTACATTCGCACACTACGATTACGCACCGACAGTCACCGGACCCGGCCATGCCTCGTATCTAAGCGGAACCTCTCCCGCGTTTCACGGAATCATCGGCAATGACTGGTTTAACAAGAGCACGCAAAAGATGGTGAACTGCGTGGATGACCCAAACGTGCAAGGGGTGGGAGCCTCGGGAAAATATGGTAGCCGTTCACCACAAAACTTTATCGGTTCCAACTTCGCGGATGAACTCCGGCTAAGACACCACTCGAAAGTGGTGGGAATCTCACTAAAAGACCGCGGTGCTATTTTACCAGCAGGCAAAAATCCAGCCGGTGCGTACTGGTTCGACTCGTCGTCAGGGAAGTTCATCACCAGCACGTACTATAGGAAGGAGCTCCCGGCTTGGGTTGAGAAGTTCAATACACGCGAGTTGCCTAAATCCTACATGGGGAAGAGTTGGTCTCGTCTGCTTGATGAAAAGTTCTACGATGGGCCCTCGCCGGCAATCGGGGCTGGGAATGGCGATCGCAATCCATCGAACCCGACGGAGTTCACTAGGGTCGTCAAACTATCAAAAAGTGAAGGCTACGAGACGATCGTGCCCACACCGTTTGGAAACGAACTGCTGACCGAGTTCGCACTTGCCGCCCTTGATGGCGAGCATCTCGGTACGACTGTGCGGCCTGATTTGCTTTGCATCTCTTATTCTTCCACGGACGCCTGTGGGCATATTTATGGCCCGTATTCCCAAGAGGAACAGGATATGATCCTACGGCTCGACCGCCAGTTGGAGTCACTTTTCAAGTCAATCGACAGCAAAATCGGACTTAAAAACACCATCATCTTGTTAACTGCCGACCACGGCGTCGCTCCCACCCCGGAGTCGGCGGCGGCGGAAGGATTGCATGCGGAACGCGTTGACCTGCTCCCGCTGATGGGAGACCTGAGCGAAAAGCTCGCTGAACGCTTTGGAGAAGGAAAGCTGCTGCTAACACCACGGCTTATTGACGGCAATCTGTACTTCAACCAAGAGACACTGGCGCAGAAGAAGGTTTCGGTGGAGGAAGCCGGGCAATTCGTGAGGGAATGGGCGCTGGGCACAGGCAAATTCTTCGCGGCTTACACCAGAAGTCAGCTCCTTGAGGGCCGTGCTTCCGGTCCGGTTGGTGAGCGGGTGATGAAGGGGTTCAATGCTGAACGCAGCGGTGACGTGGTGCTGGTCCTCCATCCATTCTCGATCCCGCGGGCGGGAGCCTCTGGCACCACCCATGGATCCCCATTCTCATACGACACTCATGTGCCGGTCCTGATGTTCGGCGAAGGGATCAAGGCGGGGCGCTATGCCGATCCGTTTCAAATCACCGACATTGTTCCGACTCTCTGCGCGAGGCTGGGATTGAATGAACCTGCTGCCTCTATGGGCAAACCATTCGTCAAAGCCCTAGCAGATCGATAGACTTTCATCAGCGTGCTACGCGGATGACCCGGAGCAGGCAAGCACCACTCAACCACCGCCGTGATTCTCAACGACCTCACCATCCAATTGCTCGCTAAAGCGGGCATGATCGCACCTTTTGAAAAGTCTCTAGTCAGGCGATTAGAGGACGGCCAGCCGGTTTTATCCTATGGCCCTTCAAGCTATGGTTATGACCTAAGGCTATCAGCGAAGGAATTCCTCATTTTCCGCCATGTGCCCGGAACCGTCGTGGATCCAAAAGCTTTCAATTCCAAAAACCTCGAGTCAACCCCTCTCCAAAAAGACGACTCCGGATGTTTTTTCATCCTGCCCGCGCGAAGCTACGGGCTTGGCGTCGCCGTCGAGCAGCTTCACCTTCCGACCGATGTCACGGCGATCTGCGTTGGAAAAAGTACCTATGCCCGCTGCGGTATCATCGCGAACGTGACACCTGCCGAAGCGGGATGGAAGGGGCACCTCACTCTGGAGTTCTCAAACTCAAGCGCAGCGGACTGCAGGATCTACGCCAACGAAGGCGTAGTTCAAATGCTCTTTTTCCGCGGAGAAACGTGCGGCACTTCCTACAAAACTCGGCAGGGCAAATATCAGAACCAGCGTCAACGTGTCACCCTGCCGAAAGTTTAGCACTCCTCTCGCGACCATTGATCCGGCTACCTTCAGCGCCCGCAGGCGCTCCAGCTTAAGCGCCGGCCTCTCCCGGACGGATCATCGGCCGGTTAACTTCCTCACGCAAACTACCGCCGCGTCCGCCTGTCCACCAAAGGACGATTGGCGCGGCAACAAACACCGAAGAATAAGTTCCCACGAGGACACCGATCAAAATCGCTAACGCAAAGTCAGCGAGAACTGGACCGCCGAAGAAGAACAGCGCACTGGTTGTCAGAAGCGTGACCCCGCCTGTGATGATGGTACGGGACAGCGTTTCATTGATGCTCAGATTCATGATGTCCATGACGGAGCCTTTGCGTCCGGTCTGTAGCCCCTCGCGAATTCGATCGAACACAACAATCGTGTCATTCACCGAATAACCGGCAATCGTCAACACTGCCCCTACAGTCACCAAGGACAACTCTCGCCCAAGCAGTGCAAACACACCGATGGTGATCGTCACATCGTGTATCAGCGCAACGAGAGCCCCGAGCGCGAAAGAAAATTCAAACCGCACTGTCACGTACACCAAGATGCCGAGCATCCCGAGTAACAACGCAATCAGAGAGTTTGTGGCGAGTTCTCCCCCAACAAGGCTTCCTACGCGTTCGACCTGCTCCAAACGAAACTCAGCTTGAGGAAACTTTTCCTTCAACAGGTCCGCCATTTTTTCGCCTGTCCCCTGCGGACCGCGAATTGTGTAAAACTCCTTGGCGGCGGACTTTTCTATCTGAACCGCAACGTCGCCCAATTTGAGTGTTTCAACCACGGAGCGAACCGCACCGATGTCCGGTTTGGTTTTAACCGCTTCGAGAACAACCCTGTCACCACCCTTGAAATCCACTCCAAAATTTTTCTCGCCCCTTGCCCAAAAGATTCCGACTGAACTAAGGATGACGGCGAGCGAGATGCTCACCGCCGTCTTTCTCGCTCCCAGAAAGTTGATATCGGTCGAAACCAGAAGCCGTCCCATCGAAATGTTTTTCAGAATGCTCGCATGCAGAGCCCAGCCGAACAGGTTTCTGGTCACTACCAATGCGGTGAAAAGGGTCGCCACAATCCCGATGATAAGCGCCACGGCGAATCCCTTCACCGGACCAGTAGCTTTCCAGAACAGAATCAACGCTGTGATGAGCGTTGTGATGTTCGAGTCAAAAATCGCCGGGAACGCTTTGTCAAACGCGGCACGAACGGAAGCGGCAAGAGGACGTTTCTCGCTCATCTCTTCGCGCAGTCGCTCGTAAATCAATACGTTCGCATCAATCGCCATCCCCAGCGTGAGGATAATCCCAGCGATACCCGGGAGCGTGAGAACCGTGCTGAATAGGGCCATTGAACCAAACAAAAGAACAACGTTTGCCATCAGGGCGAGGACGGCAACCACACCGCTGAAACGGTAGTAGAGCAACACGCAGACCATGGTCATCGCGATTCCAACGACACCAGAGATCACACCGCTATTGATTGAGTCCTCACCTAAAGAAGCGGACGCAGAACGCTCTTCCTCGATGACCACGGGGATCGCAAGAGGGTTTTCGAGAACGCTTGCAAGGTTCCGCGCTTGCGACTCGGTGAAGTTACCGGTGATGGAGGCGTTACCTCCGGTGATTGCCTCACGAATCACCGGGGCGGACTGCACTTTGCCATCCAACATGATTGCAAACCGCTTGCCGACGTTCTCCTGAGTCAGCTTGGCGAACTGTGCAGCGCCTTCGGAGCTAAAGCGGAGACTCACACCCCACCCCTGCGTGTCAAAATAAGCATTCGCACCGCTCACCATGCTTCCGGGGATATCGGCCTTCTTTTTGACGACCAGCTTCTCTTCGAACGGTTTTCCATTCCGTTCGTCCTGATGAATCTCCACCTTGAACGCTGGATCAGGCGGGATTGCGCCGGAGAGAATCCCATCGCTCTGTGGATGTACGAGCTTGAAGTCGAGTTTCGCCGGCTTGTAGAGCTGTTCGCGCGCCTCATCCAACTTGCCGGTGTTCAGCCCGGGAATCTGAACAAGAATGCGGTCCGTGCCCTGCGGCGCAATAAGAGGTTCGCTTGTGCCCATCGAGTCCACCCGCTTACGGATCACCTCTTTTGCCTGATCCAACATGGCGGGCGTTATCTCCTTGGGACTGGCTCCTTCCTCAGCCTCCGCCTTTAACCGCACCAAAAAGGAAGTACCCCCCTTCAAATCCAAGCCGAGCGGGAGATTCTGTTCGGGTGGATAGACCGAAGCCAAACACAGCGCGACGACCAGAACCGTCAGTATCGAACCCAAAATCCGTTTATGGCGGTCAGAGTCTGTCAAAAAATACCAACCAAATAACGCCGCGAGGAGCAGTCCCAGTACAAAAGTTAGAGCAGGGTTCATGAGGGTGAGTGAATTAAAAAGTTTCTTTAAGAGAGGGGAAATCAGGATCGCCCTCCGCAAGTGAAGAACGGACTGAAAGCCGAACCGAGGCTAGACTTTTTCGAGCTTTGCTTCCTTCAAAACAACGGCAATCGCACTCTTGTCCACTTCGATCCGGACGTTGTCCGCGACCTTGAGCATCAGAGTGGCGCCGTCTTTAACATTCGCAACAACGCCGTGAATTCCGCCGGTCGTGACAACAGGGTCACCCGTTTGCAGATTGCTTATCATCTCTGTAAGTTTCTTCTGCTTCTGGTTCTGAGGCCGGATCATCATGAAATACATGATGCAAAAGATAAGGACCATGGGCACAAGCACCCCACCGATCCCCGGAGGTTGAGCCCCGGCTGCAGGGGCCGCTTGAGCGAATGTTGAGAAAAGCACAGAGATGTTCATAACTAAAAATGCGTGGAATTTCGCGGATTTGGCCACGCCAAACACGGGGAGCGGAGGTTACGCTGGAGCGGGCCTTTGTCCAAGATTTTCACTCAAAAGCTTGGCGCGGAGCCGTCAGTTTGAGTTCTTGGAAGTCAGTCGCAGGGTCAAAGAATACAGCACCGCCATTCCAAGCACCGCGACCACAAAGGACAGCGATTCATGCTTCATGGCTGAGACAAGTGCCGCTGGATCCTCGATCAAAGTAGGATTTCGCTCGGCGACCCGCACGCTGAACCAGGCCAGAATTGCACACCAGATGGCGGCTCCGACCGTGGTCATCAGGCTGAACATCCCAAACCCCATGCGGACGATCCCCGCTGGAATTGAAATTAAATGCCGCAAAACCGGCAATAAACGGGCAAAAAACACTCCCCCAGCCTCGTACCGGTGTATAAACCGCTCCGCCCGCTCAAGTTTCGCCTCCGTGATCAAAAACTTTCCTCCCCATTTTAAGATCAAGGCCCGGCCAACCCACTTGGCAACCCAATAGGTGATCGCGGACCCAAGCCAAGATCCAAAGGTCCCGGCAAGCACGACGCCCGCAAAGGACATCTTTCCCTGACTGACCCAGAAGGCTGCGGGAGGAATAACGACCTCGCTGGGCACCGGAAAAATTGAGCTTTCCATCGCCATCAGTACAACGATCCCCGCGTACCCCCAGTCTCGCACCCATCCAAACCATAAGACGATTAAGGAATGCATAAAAATTCGGCTAGTCCGCTGGTTTGCACGCTGAAACTAAATCCAAGCCTCGGATGGGCAGCCTTGGGTCAAGATGAGCTCAGCTCTTCGCCGAGTCCCACCGACCGACGTAGGGGATCCAGCGACGCAGGGGCTCTAAAAGGCCTCTGTTTCCTCCGTGAGGCCAGAGTCGTCGCGGATGGAATCAAGACGGCGACGGACGCCCCTTTCCGATTCAGGCCCCTTCCAGACTCGAATGACCGTCTCCACAACCGCGGGCACTGCGAGCAGAACACCCAAAGACAAGAGGGTTGCGGCTGTTGTTTTCTGGGCAGGCCGTTGAAGCTTTCCTGCAATCAAAAGGCCAAGGCCGCAGCCAACGGCCGTTTGAGTCACTGCAAGGAGACTCGTTTTGGTGGGGTCAGATAGACGAACGGAAGCCATGACTTTGGATCAATTTGGATCTTCTTGATAATCGCCCTCATATCGTTTGGCGACTCTGATTACTGAGATTCGAGCATTTTCTTCAAAAGCGCATCACCGGCCCGGAAAAAAACACCGTCTACTTGCCCTCGGCGGAGGAGAAATGCATTGTGAAGGACTTATGACATTGACCGAAAAAGTCCTCGCTCGCGCCTCAGGCAAGGCACACGTGCAACCCGGAGACAATGTATGGGTTGCCGTCGATACGCTCATGACCCATGACGTTTGCGGTCCGGGCACCATCGGCGTATTCAAAAGGGAGTT